>NZ_CP009556.1:2702688-3002987 GCF_000959365.1 Burkholderia oklahomensis C6786 | reverse complement strand
GGCGCGCAGCGCTGGCTGAAGAGCGACGCGCCGCCGGAAGCGCTGCGCCGGCTCGCCGCCGAACTGGGCGGCCATGCGACATGCTTCACGCCGGGCGTGACGGACGCGCCGTTCCAGCCGCTGCCGGACGCGCTGCTGCGCGTGCACCGACGGCTGAAGGCGCGGCTCGACCCGCACGGGATCTTCAATCCGGGCCGCCTGTACGCGGACTTTTGACGCCGATTCGTTCTCCGATGCAAACCAATCTCTGCGAAGCGACCCGGTCGCTCGCGCGCGCCGACGAGGCCGAAGCGATCCTGCGCGCGTGCGTGCACTGCGGATTCTGCAATGCGACGTGTCCGACCTATCAACTGCTCGGCAACGAGCTTGACGGCCCGCGCGGCCGCATTTATCTGATCAAACAGGTGCTCGAGGGCGAGCCCGTCACCGACGGCACGCGGCTGCATCTCGACCGGTGCCTGAGCTGCCGCAACTGCGAGACGACGTGTCCGTCCGGCGTGCGCTATCACGCGCTGCTCGACATCGGCCGCGCGGAAGTCGAGCGGCGCACCGCGCGGCCGGCGCGCGAGCGCGCGCTGCGCGCCGGGCTGCGCCACGTCGTGTCGCGGCCGGCCGCGTTCAAGGCGCTGCTGGGCGCGGGCCGCGCACTGCGCCCGCTGCTGCCCGCCGCGCTGCGCGGCAAGGTTCCGCTCGACAGGCCGGCCGCGTCCGCACGTCCGCCGCTGCGCCACAACCGCCGCGTGCTGATGCTCGAAGGCTGCGTGCAGCCGTCGCTCGCGCCGAACACGAACGCGGCCGCCGCGCGCGTGCTCGACCGGCTCGGAATCGGCGTGATGCCCGCGCCGCAGGCGGGCTGCTGCGGCGCGAACGAATTCCATCTGAACGCGCAGGAAGCCGGCCTCGCGCGGGCGCGCCGCAACATCGACGCATGGTGGCCCGCGATCGAGGCGGGCGCCGAGGCGATCGTGATTTCGGCGAGCGGCTGCGGCGCGTTCGTCAAGGAATACGGCGATCTGCTGCGCTTCGATTCCGCCTACGCGAACCAGGCGCGGCGCGTGAGCGCGCTCGCGCGCGATCTCGTCGAAGTGATCGCGGCCGAGCCGCTCGACGCGCTCGCGCCCGCCGCGCCGCGCCGGATCGCGTTTCACTGCCCATGCACGCTGCAGCACGCGCAGCGTCTCGGCGGCGCGGTCGAAAGCGTGCTGCTGCGGCTCGGCTTTGATCTGACGAATGTCGCCGACGCGCATCTGTGCTGCGGCTCGGCGGGCACGTACTCGCTGACGCAGCCGGAGATCGCGACGCGGCTGCGCGAGAACAAGCTCGCCGCGCTCGAAGCCGGCCGCCCGGACGAGATCGTGACCGCGAACGTCGGCTGCGAATCGCATCTGAACGGCGCGGGCCGCACGCGCGTGCGCCACTGGATCGAGCTCGTCGATTCCCTTCTGGCTCCTGACCACGAGAATCCCTGACATGCAAACCAAACCCATGCTCGGCCGCGCCGAAGTCGAGCGCATCCTCGAAGCCGCCCGCGCCGAAGCGGAGCGCAACGGCTGGGCCGTCGCGATCGCGGTCGTCGACGACGGCGGCCATCCGCTCGGACTCGTGCGCCTCGACGGCGCGTCGCCCGCGAGCGCGTATATCGCGCAAGAAAAGGCGAGAACGTCGGCACTCGGCCGCCGAGAGACTAAGCTCTATGAAGACATGATCAACGGCGGTCGCACCGCGTTCCTGAGCGCGCCGCTCGCGGCGACGCTCGAAGGCGGCGTGCCGGTGATCGTCGACGGGCAGGTTGCGGGCGCGGTCGGCGTGTCGGGCGTGCAGTCCGGGCAGGATGCGCAGATCGCGAAGGCCGGCGTGCAGGGCGTCGCCGCGTGAGCGCGGCGGCGAACGACGTGAATGAGGGAGAACGCAGGATGATCGAACAACACGGACTCCGGGTCGACGAAGGTCTCGCCCGGTTCATCGAGCAGGAAGCGATGCCCGGCACGGGCGTCGACGCCGGCGCGTTCTGGCAGGGCTTCGCCGTGCTCGTGCACGACCTGGCGCCGCATAACCGCGCGCTGCTCGCCGAGCGCGACCGGCTGCAGCGCGAGCTCGACGACTGGCACCGCGCGCATCCGGGGCCGGTGCGCGACCTCGGCGGCTACCGCGCGTTCCTCGAGCGGATCGGCTATCTGGTGCCGCCGCCCGGGCGCGTCGCGGTGACGACCGCGAACGTCGACGGCGAGATCGCGTCGCAGGCGGGCCCGCAGCTCGTCGTGCCGCTGTCGAACGCGCGCTACGCGCTGAACGCGGCGAACGCGCGCTGGGGCAGCCTGTACGACGCGCTGTACGGCACCGACGCGCTGCCCGAGGACGACGGCGCGACGCGCGCCGGCGCGTACAACCCGGTGCGCGGGCAGCGCGTGATCGACTACGCGCGCGATTTTCTCGATCGCGCGGCGCCGCTCTTGCACGGCTCGCATCGCGATGCGCTCCGCTACCGCGTCGAGGACGGCAAGCTCGCGGTCGACACGCGCGACGGCGTGAAGACGCTCGCGCGTCCGGGCCAGTTCGCCGGCCACCAGGGCGAAGCCGATTCGCCGGCCGCCGTGCTGCTCAAGCATCACGGGCTGCACATCGAGATCCGGATCGACGCGTCGGCGCCGATCGGCCGCGGCGATCCGGCGCACGTGAACGACGTGGTGCTCGAAGCGGCGGTGAGCACGATCATCGATTGCGAGGATTCGGTCGCGGCGGTCGACGCGGACGACAAGGTGCAGCTCTACCGGAACTGGCTCGGGCTGAATCAGGGCACGCTGACCGAGGCCGTGGACAAGGGCGGGCGCACGTTCACGCGCCGCCTGAACGCGGACCGCGAGTATCGCGCGCCCGACGGCTCGACGCTGACGCTGCACGGCCGCTCGCTCCTGTTCGTGCGCAACGTCGGCCATCTGATGACGACGAACGCGGTGCTCGACCGCGACGGCAACGAGATCCCGGAAGGCATCCTCGACGGCGTCGTGACGACGCTTTGCGCGATGCACGACCTGAAGTCGAGGCGCAACTCGCGCACGGGCTCGATCTACATCGTGAAGCCGAAGATGCACGGGCCGGCCGAAGTCGCGTTCGCGGACACGCTGTTCGCGCGCACCGAGGACCTGCTCGGGCTGCCGCGCCACACGATCAAGATGGGGATCATGGACGAGGAGCGCCGCACGAGCGTGAACCTGTCCGCGTGCATCGCGGCGTCGCCGGCGCGCGTCGCGTTCATCAACACGGGCTTTCTCGATCGCACGGGCGATGAGATGCACAGCGCGATGGAAGCCGGGCCGATGTGCCGCAAGGGCGACATGAAGTCGTCCGCGTGGATCGCCGCGTACGAGCGCAACAACGTGCTGGCGGGCCTTGCGGCCGGGCTGCGCGGTCGCGCGCAGATCGGCAAGGGCATGTGGGCGATGCCGGACCTGATGCACGCGATGCTCGAGCAGAAGATCGCGCATCCGCGCGCGGGCGCGAATACCGCGTGGGTGCCGTCGCCGACCGCGGCGACGCTGCATGCGCTGCATTACCACGAAGTCGACGTGCAGGCGGTCCAGCAGGCGCTCGAGACGATCGACTACGCACGCGAGCGCGATGCGCTGCTCGACGGCCTGTTGACGATTCCCGTCGTCGAGCGCGCGGCGTGGAGCGACGACGAGATCCGCGCCGAAGTCGAGAACAATGCGCAAGGCATCCTCGGCTACGTCGTGCGCTGGGTCGAGCAGGGCGTCGGCTGCTCGAAGGTGCCCGACATCCATGACGTCGGCCTGATGGAGGACCGCGCGACGCTGCGCATCTCGAGCCAGCACATCGCGAACTGGCTGCGCCACGGCGTCGTGACGCGCGCGTTCGTCGACGAGGTGTTCGAGCGGATGGCGCGCGTCGTCGATGCGCAGAACGCGGGCGATCCGAACTATCGCCCGATGGCGCCCGATTACGCGAATTCGCACGCGTTCCGCGCCGCGTGCTCGCTCGTGCTGGAAGGCAGGGCGCAGCCGAGCGGCTATACCGAGCCGCTGCTGCACCGGCACCGGCTCGCGTTCAAGCAGCACCGGAAAGCGGGTTGACGCGGCGGGCGGGTGCCCCGGCGCCCGTCGCCCATTGATGTCAGACGTCCGACGACGGCCCGCGCATGGAGCACGCGGCGCCCGATGCAAGCCGACAACAAGAACGACATAAAAACCGTTCCGAGGGGAGTTAGGAGACAACATGAACCCTTCATTCGCACTACCGGCGGGGACGGCGTTCGCCCAGCCGCTGACCCCCGTCGGCAACTCGCTTGTCTTGTCGTTTCTCGTCGCCGTGCTGCCGATCGCGGTCGCGCTCGCGATGCTCGGGCTGTTCCGACGCCCGGCGTGGCAGGCGTCGCTCGCGGGCCTCGTGACCGGCATCGTCGTCGCGATCGCCGTGTGGGGCATGCCCGCCGGGCTCGCGCTGGACGCGGTCGGCGCCGGCATGGCGCTCGCGCTGATTCCCGTCATGTGGATCGTCTTCAATGCGCTGCTGCTGTACAACGTCGCGGTGAAATCGGGCCGCTTCGATCAGTTCCGCCAATGGATGCTCGATCATCTGCCCGACGATCGCCGCCTCGTGCTGCTCGTCGTCGCGTTCTCGTTCGGCTGTCTGCTCGAAGGCATCTCCGGGTTCGGCACGCCGGTCGCGATCACGAGCGCGCTGCTGATCGCGCTCGGCTTCCCGGCGATCGAGGCGCTCACCTTCACGCTGATCTTCAACACCGCGCCCGTCGCGTTCGGCGCGCTCGGCGTGCCGATCACCGTGCTCGGCGCGGTGACGTCGCTGCATCCGGACACGCTCGGCGCGATGGTCGGCCGCCAACTGCCGTTCTTCGCGCTCTTGCTGCCGTTCTACGTCGTCGGCATCTACGGCGGGATGCGCTCGATCGGCAAGCTTTGGCCGGCGCTCCTCGTGTCGGGCGGCAGTTTCGCGCTCGCGCAGTTCGTCACGTCGAACTTCATCAGCTATCAGTTGACCGACGTGCTGTCGTCGCTGACGTCGCTGATCGTGACGATCGGCTTCCTGAAGATCTGGAAGCCGCAGCCCGATCCGCAGTTCGCGATCGCGCGCGGCGACGCCGCCGTCGGCGTGGGCGCCGCGCGCGATCGCGTCGGCTACGGCGGCTGGCTGCCGTGGCTCGTCGTGTCGGTGATCGTGATCTTCTGGGTGCACGCGGGCGTCGCCGGGATCGGCGACATGAAGATCAAGTGGCCCGGCCTGCACGACGTGGTCTACATGACGCTCTATCACAAGTCGTACGCGGCGATCTGGGACTTCCAGCCGCTCGGCACCGGCACCGCGATCCTGCTGTCGGCGATCGTCACGGCCGTGTGGACGCGCACCGACGTCGGCGGCTTCTTCGGCTGCGTCGCGCAGACCTGGCGGCAGACGCGCATCGCGATCGTCACCGTGATGATGATCGTCGGGCTCGCGTATCTGCTCAACTACTCGGGGATGAGCTACACGCTCGGGATGGGCGTCGCGTCGACGGGCGCGCTGTTTCCGCTCGTGTCGGCGACGCTCGGCTGGATCGCGGTGTTCCTGTCGGGCAGCGACACGTCGGGGAACGCGCTGTTCGGCAATCTTCAGGTGGTTGCCGCGCGGCAGCTCGGCTTCGATCCGGTGCTGATGGCCGCGACCAACTCGTCGGGCGGCGTGATGGGCAAGATGATCTCGCCGCAGAACATCGCGACCGGCGTGTCGACGACCGATCTGAAGGGGCAGGAAGGCGTCGTGTTCGCGCGGACGTTCTGGCACAGCGTGTTCCTCACGCTGCTACTCGGCGTGCTCGTGTTCCTGCAGCAGCACGTGCTGAGCTGGATGATTCCGGCGCTGCCGCATTGATGGCGGGCTGGCGGCCGCGCGTCGGCGGCTGCGGCGGGACGCGGAGGCTTGCGCGCACGGGGCGCTTGGATGGGCGGTTGAGCATGGGTGGCAGGGCGTGGAGGCAGAACGCGAATGGCAGAACGCGAATGGCTGAGCGGGCGGCTGGACGGAACAGTTCGGCCAGTTTCATTCGCCCGCGCCGCCGTCCGCGCCGCGCTCACTTCCTCCGCTGCGTCTGCGCGGCGAGCCGCACGGCCGCGTTCGCCGCGCCGTATCCGTCGTAGCCGCCGCGCCGCTCGACGATCTCGAACGAAAACCGGTTGTCGACGAGCTCGGTGTACGCGTGCAGGAACTCACCGCCCGTTTCGTCGCGGTCGTACAGCAGGTGATGGCGGCTCAGCACCTCGATCGTCTCGTCGGGCAGCGCGTAGCGCGCGGCGAGATCGTCATAGTAATTGCGCGGAATTCGCAGGAACGGCACGCCGTCCGCCGCGAATTCGGCGATCGCCGCGACGATGTCGCCGGTGCGGAACGCGACGTGATTGAGCCCCGTGCCGCGATAGCGGTGCAGCGATTCGACGACGGCCGTATGCCGGTCCACCGACGCGTTCAGCGCGATTCGCACCGAGCCGTCCGGACTGCGCACCGCGCGGCTGCGCACGAGCCCGTACGGATCGGGCACGAGCCAGTTGCGCTCGGCCTCGAAGCCGAACGCGGTCTTGAAGAACAGCACCCAGGTATCGAGCGCGTCGGCGGGCAGCGCGAGGCACACGTGATCGATGCCGACGAGCGGGCCGACTTCGCTCGGCCCGTCGACGTCGGTCAGCACGAAATCCGATTCGTACAGCGTCGGCGCGCCGGGCGCTTCGTCGACGAAATAGTTCAAGCTGCCGTCCGGCGCGCGCACGCTCTGCAGCACGCGTTCGTTCGGGCCGACGCGGCCCGAGAACGGCGCGTAGCCATAGCCCGCCGCGCGCTCGAACGCGAGCCTCGCGTCGTCGACGCGAAACGCCGACGCGCACAGCGACAGACCGTGCTCCTGGAAGAACGCATCGGCGAACGAATCGCGCTCCGCGTTCATCACGATCGACGCCGCGCCGTGCTGATACAGCGTCACGTCCTTCGACCGGTGGCGGCCCGCGCGCCTGAAGCGCAGCTTGCCGAGCCAGCCGGCGACGTTGTCGGCCGCGGCCGCGTCGACCGCGAATTCGATGAACTGGAAGCCGACGTGCGCGGGAGCGGGCGGCGGCGCGAAGAGGGATTGCGAAGGCTTCGGGAAGACGCGCGCGCGCGGCGCATCTGCATCGCGCGTTTCGCGTTTTTCGTGCGCTTCAGACGCTTCCGGCGCCTGCCGCGCGTCGCGCGCGAGCCGCGTGCGCGTCGTCTCTTCGAGATACAGGAGCGACCGGTAGCCGTCGGCGGCCGTCAGCGCGGGCGGCGCGGCGCGAAAGCCGTCGTTGAAGATCTCGAGCGACAACGGCCCGTCGTAGCCCGACTCGATCACGCGCGCGGTGAAGCCCGCGACGTCGAAATCGCCTTGACCGGGGAACGACCGGTAATGTCGGCTCCATTCGAGCACGTCCATCGCGAGCTTCGGCGCGTCGGCGATCTGCACGAACGCGATCCGCCCGCCCGGAATCCGCGCGATGCCGTCCGGCGAATCGTCGAGCGACAGCGTATGGAAGCTGTCGAGCGCGAGCCCGAGATGCGGATGATCGACCGCGTCGACGAGCCGCCACGCGTGCCCGTACGTCTTCACGACCCGCCCCCACGCGAGCGCCTCGTACGCGACGACGACGCCCGCCTGCCGCGCGGCGTGCGCGAGCGCGCCCAGCTGGTCGACGAGCAGCGATTCGTCGCCGATCGTGTCCGGCGACACGTTGCTGCACACGAGAATGCGATCCGTGCCCAATTCGTGCATCAGGTCGAACTTGCGCTTCGCACGCTCCAGATTGCGCGCGAGGCGCTCGGGCGGCACACCCTCGAAGTCGCGAAACGGCTGGAACAGCACGATCTTCAGGCCGAGATCGGCGGCGATGCGGCGCACGTCGGCGGGCGAGCCGTCGAAGTACAGCAAGTCGTTTTCGAAGATCTCGACGCCGTCGAAGCCCGCCGCGCGGATCGCGCTGAGCTTCTCGACGAGCGTGCCGGACAGCGAGACGGTGGCGATCGAACGCTGCATGGTGAAATTCCTGCTGGTGGAGGACGGCGCGCGGCCGGCCGCGGCGCGCAACCGGAGGATGAGCGCCGCGTCGCCGGCCGTGCGCCGTCGAAGATCGGAAAGGCGCGAGTCGCAGAGTATACAAACTAACTAGATGGTACAAATTATAGAAAACCCGGAAAGACATTGCGCATGCGCAAGCGCACACTGACGCCGAATCTTGACGACGCTCACGCGTTCGTCTACGGATACGTACCCGCTTTTCACCGGAGTGTCATACATGAGCAAGCCGAAGGTGCTGGTCCTGAACGGGCCGAACCTGAACCTGCTGGGCCTGCGCGAGCCGCATATCTACGGCGCGGAAACGCTGCAGGACGTCGAGCGACGCTGCGCGGACGCCGCGCACACGCTCGGCCTCGCGCTCGAGTTTCGCCAGTCGAACGCCGAGCACCAGTTGATCGACTGGCTGCACGAGGCGCGCGAGCGCGTGCAGGGGGTCGTGATCAATCCCGCCGCGTACACGCATACGTCGGTCGCGATCGCCGACGCGCTCTCCGCGCTCGGCAAGCCGATCATCGAAGTGCATATCTCGAACATCCACCGGCGCGAGGCGTTCCGGCACCATTCGTTCGTGTCCGCGGTCGCGGACGGCGTGATCTGCGGCTGCGGCACCGAGGGCTACGTGCTCGCGCTGCGGCGGATCGCGACGCTGATCGGACGGGAGGGCGCGCGATGACCGCACGTTCGTTTCTGATCGGCCTGATCGGCTCCGGGATCGGCGGCTCGCTGTCGCCCGCGATGCACGAGGAGGAAGGGCGCCGCCAGGGCTACAACTACGTGTACCGGCGCATCGATCTCGATGCGCTGCGGCTGCCGGCCGACGCGCTGCCCGAGCTGCTGACGGCCGCCGAGCGGATGGGCTACGACGGCCTGAACATCACGCATCCGTGCAAGCAGCGTGTGATCGAGCTGCTCGACGAGCTGTCGCCGGACGCGGCCGCGCTCGGCGCGGTCAATACGGTGCGCTTCGCCGGCGGCCGGCGGATCGGCCACAACACCGACTGGTCGGGCTTCGCGAAGGCGTTCGCGCGCGGGCTGCCGGGCGCGCCGCTCGAGCGCGTCGTGCAACTGGGCGCGGGCGGCGCGGGCGCGGCCGTCGCGCACGCGGCGCTGACGATGGGCGCGGCGGAGCTGGCGCTCTTCGACGTCGACCCGATGCGCGCGCGAACGCTCGCCGATCAATTGCAGGCGCGCTTCCCGCAAGCACGCTTGAGCGCGGGCGGCTCGCTCGCCGACACGCTCGCGAACGCGAACGGCCTGATCCACGCGACGCCGACCGGCATGCTGAAGCACCCCGGCCTGCCGCTGCCCGCCGAGCTGCTGCGCCGCGACCTGTGGGTCGCGGACATCGTTTACTTCCCGCTCGAAACCGAGCTGATCCGGACCGCGCACGCGCTCGGCTGCAACACGCTGCCGGGCGGCGGGATGGCGGTCTACCAGGCGGTCGACGCGTTCGAGATCTTCACCGGCCGCGCGCCGGACGCCGAGCGGATGTTCGAGCATTTCCAGGCGCTCGTCGGACGCTGAATTCCTCAACTGGACAGATTAGAAACAAGACAGGAGACATCGAGATGCCCCAGCCGATTCAAACCGACGCCGTGCCGGCCGCGGCCGCCGTATCCGCCCGCGCCGCGGGCGCGACGCAGCCGCGCTCGAACGCGCGCTACCACATTCTCGCGCTGCTCGCGATCGGGACGATGATCAACTATCTCGACCGCACGGTGCTCGGCGTCGCGGCGCCGGGCCTGACGAAGGAGCTCGGCATCGGCGCGGCGGTGATGGGCGTGATGTTCTCCGCGTTCTCGTGGACCTACGTGCTGTCGCAGGTGCCGGGCGGCCTGCTGCTCGACCGCTTCGGCAGCAAGGTCACCTATTACTGGTCGATGACGCTGTGGTCCGCGTGCACGCTCGCGCAGGGCTTCGTGCACGGCGTCGCGCCGCTGCTCGCGTGCCGGCTCGGGCTCGGCGTGACCGAGGCGCCGTGCTTCCCGACCAACAGCCGCGTCGTCGCGACCTGGTTTCCGCAGAAGGAGCGCGCGATGGCGACGGGCACGTACACGGTCGGCGAGTACGTCGGCCTCGCGTTCCTGAGTCCCGTGCTGTTCGCGCTGATGGGCGCGTTCGGCTGGCGGTCGCTGTTCTGGGTCGTCGGCGGCGTCGGCATCGCGTTCGGCTTGGTCTGGTGGAAGTTCTATCACGAGCCGCGCGACCATCCGCGCGCGAATGCGGCCGAGCTCGCGTACATCGCCGAAGGCGGCGGCCTCGTGCAGCAGTCGAGCGGGCGCGCGCAGCAGAAGTTCAGCTGGGGCACCGTCAAGCAGCTGCTCGGCAAGCGCCAGCTCGCGGGCATCTGCATCGGCCAGTTCGCCGGCAACTCGACGCTCGTGTTCTTCCTCACGTGGTTCCCGACCTATCTCGCGACGGAACGCCACATGGGCTGGCTCAAGATCGGCTTCTTCGCGGTGATGCCGTTCATCGCCGCATCGGTCGGCGTGATGTTCGGCGGGATCTTCTCCGACTGGCTGCTGCGTCGCGGGAAATCGGCGAACGTCGCGCGCAAGCTGCCGATCATCGCGGGGCTCCTGCTCGCGTCGACGATCGTGCTCGCGAACTACGTGAAGAGCAACGAGGCGGTGATCGCGATCATGTCGGTCGCGTTCTTCGCCCAGGGGATGGCGGCGCTCGGCTGGACGCTCGTGTCCGACATCGCGCCGGAAGGGCTGCTCGGCGTCACGGGCGGCATCTTCAACCTCGCGGCGAATCTCGCGGGGATCGTCACGCCGCTCGTCGTCGGCTTCGTCGTTGCGGCGACCGGGTCGTTCTTCGGCGCGCTCGCGTTCATCGCCGTCATCGCGCTGATCGGCGCGCTGTCGTACATCTTCGTCGTCGGCGACATCGAGCGGATCGTGCTGTAACCGCGCCGCACGCGGCCCGGGTTCGGCTGCGCGCGCCGTTTTCTTGCGCAGGGTGTTCGGCGGCGGCCGGTTTGCGGCTTGCGGCGTCGGCTGCCGCTTGGGCCGAATGCCGGAGGGCAGACGTCCGGACAAGCGATGAAACGCGCGAGGGCCTGGGGCGCAACGTTTCGGTTGCGCGTCGGCATGTCTGGCGTGATCCGTTCAATCGTTCTCCATGTCCGGCGCGTCGTCGCTGCCGCGCGTCGCCGCCTCGCGATGCCGGGCCCAAATGGCGAAAGGCAACGCGCGAGCGCCCGAGCGCAACGTTTCGGTTGCGTGTCGGCGCGTTTGACTTGAGCCGTTCGACCGCGCGTCATGCCCGACGCATCGACGCAGACACGCATCGACGCAGCCACGCAGCCACGCAGCCACGCATCACAGCACCGCCGCGTCACCCCATCATCGCATCGCGATCCCGAGCGATTTCAACGCGCCGCCGATCGCCGCCACCGCCCCCCGCATCTCCTCCGCGCCGATCGCGCCGATGCAGCCGACGCGAAACGTCTCGGCCGTCGTCAATTTGCCCGGATACAGCACGTAGCCCGCGTCGCGCACCGCCGCGTAGAACGCGGGGAACGCATACGCGGGATCGGCGGGCGCGTGGAACGTGACGATCACGGGCGCCTGCGCGCGCGCGTCGAGAAACGGCGTGAAGCCGAGCGCGCGCATCCCGTCGATCAGCGTCGCGCAATTGTCCGCGTAGCGCGCGCCGCGCGCCGGCTGCCCGCCTTCGTCGAAGAACTGGTCGAGCGCGGCGCGCAGCGCGGCGAGCACGTGCGTCGGCGGCGTGAAGCGCCATTGCGACGTGCGCTCCATGTACGCGAACTGATCGTGCAGATCGAGCGCCACCGACGGCGAACGTCCCTCGGATGCTTCGAGCAGCGCGCGCCGCACGATTACGAAGCCCATGCCGGGCACGCCTTCCAGACACTTGCCGCTCGCCGAGATCAGCGCGTCGATGCCGCTGCCGGCGAGCGCGATCGGCAGCGCGCCGAACGCGCTCATCGCATCGACGATCAGCGCTTTCCGATGCGCCCGGCAGACGGCCGCGATGTCGTCGAGCGGATTCAGCAGGCCGGCGCTCGTCTCCAGATGCACGAGCGCGATGTGCGTGATGCGCGGATCGCGCGCGAGCGCGTCGTCGAGCTCCCGCGCGTTCGCCGGCTCGTCCTCGGCGAACGGCAGCTCGACGTGCGCGATTCCGAGCCGGCGCAGGATCTTCACGATCCGCGCGCAGTACGCGCCATTGTTCGGCACGAGCACGCGGCCGTCGCGCGGCACGAGCGTTCCGAGCGCCGCCTCGACCGCGAACGTGCCGCTTCCCTGCATCGGCACGCAGACGAATTCGCCGCCGCCGCCCGCGATCCGCACGAGATCCGCGCAGACGCTTCGCGTCAGCTGGTTGAAGGCCGCGTCCCACGAGCCCCAGTCGTGCAGCATCGCATCGCGCGTCGTGCGCGACGTCGTCAGCGGACCGGGCGTCAACAGGATGGGATCACGTTCGAGCATGGCGTCGTCACTCCGGAAAAAGGTCGAAATCGGGTCGTTCGGAGATGTGGAGGATAGTGGCGAAATGTGTCGTTTTTTGGAAATTGAGATATTCGTCACGGAGCTGTCATCGAACGCTGTGATGCTTCGGTTGCCGCGAGAAACCGGAGCGTCCGGCCGCGGCGGGACGGCGGCGCGGCCGGTGCGTACGGCGTCGGCGCCGTACGGCCGTTCGTGGTTCCCCCTACGGAGAAGCGACATGACGTATTCGAATTTCCCGCGCGGCGGCGCCTGGCGCCGCTTCGCGCTCGCCGCGTGCGCGGCTGCGCTGTTGCAAGGCGTTGCGACGCACGCGCAGGCGGCCGCGGTCGTGCTGTACACGGCGGACGGCCTCGAAAACCTGTACCGCGACGTGCTGCCCGCGTTCGAGAAGCAGGAAGGCGTGAAGGTCAACATCGTGACGGCGGGCAGCGGCGAAGTGGTGAACCGCGCGAATGTCGAGAAGGGCTCGCCGAAGGCCGACGTGATCGTCACGCTGCCGCCGTTCATCCAGCAGGCGGGCCAGCTCGGCCTGCTGCAGTCGTACCGCAGCGTCAACTACAAGAACGTGCCGGCGATCGCGAAGGCGGAAGACGGCTCGTGGGCGACCTTCGTCAACAACTACTTCTCGTTCGCGATCAACCCGTCGGTCGTGAAGAGCCAGCCGAAGACGTTCGCCGATCTGCTGCATCCCGACTACAGCGGCAAGGTCGCGTATTCGAACCCGGCGACGGCGGGCGACGGGATGGCCGTCATCATCTTGACGAGCGCGCTGATGGGCGAAGACAAGGCGTTCGACTATCTCGCGAAGCTCGAGCGCGGCGTGAAGTTCCACACGAAGGGCACGGGCTACCTGAACGTGCTGCTGTCGCGCAACGAGATCGCGGTCGCGAACGGCGACCTGCAGATGGATCTCGACGACGCCGAGCACGGCGGCCTGTCGATCAAGCCGATCTTCGTTTCCGCGAAGGCAGGCGAGCCGCCGACGACGTTCCAGCTGCCGTACGCGATCGGCCTCATCAAGGGCGGCCCGAACCAGGACGCGGGCAAGAAGCTGATCGACTATCTGATGTCGACCGACGTGCAGGCGAAGGTGCCCGACATGTTCGGCATCCCGGGCCGCACCGACGTGCCGCTCGCCGGCAAGAACGGCGAGGCGGTGAAGCGCGCGATCGCCGGCGTGAAGCTGATTCCGGTCGACTGGAACGCGGTGATGGCGAAGAAGCCCGTGTGGACCGAGCGCTGGAAGAAGGAAGTGATCGGCGATTCGGGCAAGCAGACCGACGTCGTCAAGCCGAAGTGAGCGAACGCCGTCGCCGCAACCAGCCGACGCGATGACGCGTCGAAGGACGAAACCTGGTGGATACCGCAAGTCTCACCCGTCCCGGCGCGCTCGATGCGGCGCGCCCGCACGCGACGCCGCGCGCGGGCGCGCCGGGCGGCGTGCGCATCGAGCATTTGAGCGTGCGCTACGGCGCGCGCGCGGTGCTCGACGACCTGTCGCTCGAGATCGGCGCGGGCGAACTGCTCGCCGTGCTCGGCAAGAGCGGCTGCGGCAAGACGACGTTGCTGCGCTTCATCGCCGGCTTCGTGAAGGCGGACGGCCTGACGGGCACGCTCGCCGTCGCCGGCCGCGACCTGACGCACGCGCCGCCGCACAAACGCAATCTCGGATTGCTGTTCCAGAACTACGCGCTGTTCCCGCACCTGACGGTGTTCGAGAACGTCGCGTTCGGACTGCGCGCGCGGCGCATGTCGTCCGCGGAGATCACGCGGCGCGTCGCCGATGCGCTGAAGCTCGTGCAGCTCGGCGACGCCGGCCATCATCTGCCCGCGCAGCTGTCGGGCGGCATGCAGCAGCGCGTCGCGCTCGCGCGCGCGCTCGTGATCGAGCCGGACGTGCTGCTGCTCGACGAACCGCTGTCCGCGCTCGACGCGAACCTGCGCGCGTCGGTGCGCAGCGAGCTGAAGGCGCTGCACGAGCGCCTGCCGAACCTGACCGTCGTCTGCGTGACGCACGACCGCGACGACGCGCTCGTGCTCGCCGATCGCGCGCTCCTGATGCGCGACGGCCGGATCGCGCAGCTCGGCACGCCGCAGCAGCTCTACGACGCGCCGGCCGACGGCTTCGTCGCGCGTTATCTCGGCGCGGCGAACCTGCTGCCGCCGAACGTCGTGTTTCCGTTCGGCGATCCGCGTCACGGCGTGCGCGACAAGGTTGCGTGCGTGCGGCCGGAGCGGCTGACGGTGCGGCCGCTCGGCGTCGGGCGGCTGCACGGCACGATCGCGTCGGTCGAATGGCACGGCGCGGCGTTGTCGCTGACCGTGATGCTCGATGCGGCGTGCGACGAGCCGGTGCTCGTCACGATGCAGCGCGGCCGCGGTCCGGCGCCCGAGCGCGGCGCGCGCGTGTCGCTCGATTGCGAGGCGGATGATGTCGTCCTTATTTCACCTTGAGCCGCGCGCGGCGCTCGCCGCCGATCCGGCGGCCGACGCCCGCATCCGCGCATCGGCCGCCGCGCACGATGCGGCCGCGCGCCGGCGCGAGCGGCGTGCGAACGCGCGCATCGTCGCACTCGCGGCCGTCGTGCTCGGCCCGCTCGTGCTGTATCCGCTCGCGCGGCTCGTGCTGCTGAGCGTGATCGGCGACCACGGCCCGACGCTCGCCGCATACCGGACCTTTTTCGCGAATCACGATGTCCGCGACGTGCTTGGCACGACGCTGTGGGTACTGTTCGCGAGCGCGGGCGCCGCGTCGGCGGTCGGCGTGCTGCTCGCGGCGCTGCTGTTCTTCCGGCCGTTCCCCGGCGCGTCGCTCGTCACGCGCTTCCTGGAGCTGTACGTCGCGTTCCCGTCGTTTCTCGTCGCGTTCACGCTGATCTTCCTGTACGGCTCGCAAGGCTCGGTCAGCATCGGCCTGCAGCGCCTGCTCGGCCTCGATGCGCCGCCGCTCGACTTCCTGTTCGGCACGGGCGGCGTGATTCTCGCGCAGACGGTTTTCTACACGCCGTTCGTCGTGCGGCCGACGCTCGCGTCGTTCGCGACGCTCGATTCGAGGCTCGTCGAAGCGGCGTCGAGCCTCGGCGCGAACGGCTGGATGCTCGCGCGGCGCGTCGTGCTGCCGCTCGCGTGGCCGGGCATCGCCGCGGGCGTGATCCTGTGCTTTCTGCTGACGCTGAACGAATTCGGCATCCTGCTCGTGCTCGGCAGCGCGAAACTCGTCACGTTGCCTGTCGCGATCTACGGCAGCGCGACCGTCGATATCGACCTGCCGGCCGCGGCCGCGGGCGCGGTCGTGATGCTCGCGATGTCGCTGACGCTCTATGCGCTGTACCGGCGGATGAGCCGGCGCGCGAGCGAAGGAGGACGCGATGTCCGCTGACCTGTCGACGCGCGGCGTCGCGGTGCCGCGCCGCGAGCTGCGCTGGACCGATACGGCGGCGCGCTACGCGTCGCGCGCGCTCGTCGTGCTGACGGCCGCCGTCTGCTGCTGGCTGTTCGTGCTGCCCGTCGTCGTCGTCGCGCTGTCGAGCGTCGCCGAGCACTGGTCGGGCACGATCCTGCCCGCCGGCTACGGCCTGCGCTGGTTCGAGCGCCTCGGGCGGCCTGAATTCGACGCGCTCGCCGCGAGCCTCGAGATCGGGCTCGGCGTCGCCGCGCTCGGCACGGCGCTCGGGATCGCGCTGGCGCTCGCACTCGAAGGACGCAGCCGGCGCGGCGTCGGCGCGCTCGTCGATGCGCTCGTGATGCTGCCGAACGGCGTGCCGAGCGTCGTGCTCGGGCTCGCGGTACTGATCGCGTATCACGCGAAGCCCGTCGATCTGTCGAGCTCGCCCGCGATCGTCGTGCTCGTGCAGCTCGCGCTCGTGCTGCCGTTCTGCTACCGGTGCGCGGCCGCCGGGCTGCGCCCGGAGCTGACCGTGCTGCGCGAGGCGGCGGCGAGCCTCGGCGCGCCGCCCGCGATGGTGCTGCGCCGCGTGCTGCTGCCGCAGCTCGTGCCGGCGATCCGCGCGAGCCTCGCGCTCGGCTTCGCGCTATCGCTCGGCGAGCTCGGCGCGACGCTGACCGTCTATCCGCCCGGCTTCGCGACCGTGCCGATCGTCGTGATCGGCGACGTCGAGCGCGGCTACTACCTGCCCGCGTCGGCGCTGTCGCTGCTGCTGCTCGGCGCGTCGCTCGTCGCGCTCGTCGTGATCGCGGCGCGCGCGCCGCGGCCGGAGCGATGAGCGGCGGGCCGGCGCGCGGCGCGCGCGTAACATGAACGAAAGGCCCCGAGGGCGAACATCATGAATCGATCTATCGAAGTCAACGGCCGCGTGTACCGGATGCCGGCCGAGCCGACCGTCGCCGTCTGCGTCGACGGCTGCGAGCATGCATACCTCGAAGAAGCCGCGAACGCGGGCGTCGCGCCGTTCATCGCGCGAATGCTGCGCGAAGGCTCGGCGTTCGACGCCGACTGCGTGATCCCGTCGTTCACGAACCCGAACAACCTGTCGATCGTGTGCGGCGCGCCGCCGTCGGTGCACGGCATCTGCGGCAACTTTTTCTGGGATCCTGACGCGCGGGACGGCGCGGGCGCCGCGGTGATGATGAACGATCCCGCGTACCTGCGCGCGGGCACGCTGCTTGCCGCCGCGGCGGACGCGGGCGCGCGGGTCGCGGTCGTCACGGCGAAGGACAAGCTGCGCCGGCTGCTCGGCTGGCGGATGCGCGGCGTGTGCTTCTCGGCGGAGAAGGCGAACCAGGCGAATCTCGGCGAGAACGGCATCGCCGACGTGCTCGACTTCGTCGGCCTGCCGTCGCCGGACGTATACAGCGCCGCGCTGTCGGAGTTCGTGCTCGCGGCGGGCGTGCGGCTCGCGCGGAACCGGCGCGCGGACCTGATGTACCTGTCGACGACCGACTACGTGCAGCACAAGTGCGCGCCGGGCAGCGACGGCGCGAACGCGTTCTACGCGATGATGGACCGCTACCTCGCGGCGCTCGACGCGCTCGGCTGGGTGATCGGCCTGACCGCGGATCACGGGATGAACGCGAAGCACGATCCGCGCACGGGCGAGCCGAACGTCGTCTATCTGCAGGACGCGCTCGACGCGTGGCTCGGGCCGCGCCGCGCGCGCGTGATCCTGCCGATCACCGATCCGTACGTCGTCCATCACGGCGCGCTCGGCTCGTTCGCGACGATCTATCTCGCGGATGGCGTCGATGCGGCCGCGGTCATCGGCCGCCTGCGCGAGCTCGACGGCATCGAGCTCGTGCTCGACAACGCGACGGCCGCCGAGCGCTTCGAACTGCCGGCCGACCGGATCGGCGACGTCGTCGTCGTGAGCCGGCGCGACGTCGCGCTCGGCACGCGCACGAGCGAGCACGACCTGTCCGGTTTGACGGTGCCGCTGCGCTCGCACGGCGGCTTGTCCGAGCAGCGCGTGCCGCTGCTGTTCAATCGCCGGATCGAGGGCGTCGAGCCGGGCCGCCGGCTGCGCAACTTCGATTTGTTCGATCTCGCGCTGAACCGGGGCGCGCAATGACGACGACGCTGCATCGCGATCACCCCGCGTTTCGCCGCGAGACGCTGCGCTGGTGCGGCGAGCGGGCGGCGCGCGCCCGCTCGCTCGACGTGTTCGATCCGTATTCGGGGGGGCGCGTCGGCACGGTGCCGCTCGCGTCGGTCGACGATGTGCGGCGCGCGTTCGACTACGCGGCCGCCTACCGGCCGACGCTGTCGCGCTACGAGCGCTCGCAGATCCTGGAGCGGGCGGCGGCGCGCTTGCGCGCGTGCGCGGAAGAAGCGTCGACGCTGATCTCGCTCGAATCGGGCCTGTCGAAGCAGGACTCGCGCTACGAGATCGGCCGCGTGGCGGACGTGTTCAAGTTCGCGTCGATCGAGGCGCTGCGCGACGACGCGCAGAGCTTCTCGTGCGATCTGACGCTGCACGGCACGTCGCGCCGCGTGTTCTCGCAGCGGCAGCCGCTCGACGGCGTGATCGTCGCGATCACGCCGTTCAATCATCCGATGAACCAGGTCGCGCACAAGATCGCGCCCGCGATCGCGACGAACAACCGCGTGATCGTGAAGCCGTCGGAAAAAGTGCCGCTGTCGGCGCTGTATCTCGCCGACGTGCTGTACGAAGCGGGCTTGCCCGAACCGATGCTGCAGGTGCTGACGGGCGATCCGCGCGAGATCGCCGACGAGCTGCTGACGCACCCGTGCGCGACGCTGATCACGTTCACGGGCGGTGTCGCGATCGGCAAGTACATCGCGGCGAAGGCGGGCTACCGGCGCATCGTGCTCGAGCTGGGCGGCAACGATCCGCTGATCGTGCTCGACGACGCGGACCCCGAGCGCGCGGCGACGCTCGCGGCGCAAGGCTCGTACGGGAACTCCGGGCAGCGCTGCACGGCGGTGAAGCGAATCCTCGTACAGAAGGGCGTCGCGCCGCGCTTCACGGAGCTGCTGGTCGAGAAGACGCGCGCGTGGTCGCACGGCGATCCGTTCGACCCGGCGAACCGGATGGGCACGGTGATCGACGACGCGGCGGCCGTGCTGTTCGAAGCGCGCGTCGACGAGGCGGTGTCGCAGGGCGCGCGCCTGCTGACGGGCAACGAGCGGCGCGGCGCGCTCTATGCGCCGACGGTGCTTGACCGCGTGGACGCGTCGATGACGCTCGTGCGCGAAGAGACGTTCGGGCCGGTATCGCCGATCATCGCGTTCGACACGATCGACGACGCGATCCGGATCGGCAACGGCACCGCGTTCGGTTTGTCGTCGGGCGTGTGCACGGACCGCGCGGACGCGATCGTGCGCTTCGTGAACGAGCTGAACGTCGGCACGGTGAACGTGTGGGAAGTGCCGGGCTACCGGCTCGAGCTGACGCCGTTCGGCGGGATCAAGGATTCGGGCTTGGGCTATAAGGAAGGGGTTCAGGAGGCGATGAAGAGCTTCACGAACCTGAAGACGTTCTCTTTGCCGTGGGCATGACGACATGGCGCTGACGCTCGACGACATTCGCGCGCTGTTCGATCGCCATGGCGACGTCGCATACAGCGGCGAACCGGTGACGCAGCGCGAGCACGCGCTGCAGAGCGCGCAGCTCGCTGAGGAGGCGGGCGCGGGCGACGCGCTGATTGCGGCGGCGCTGCTGCACGACTTGGGTCACCTGCTGAACCGCCAGGGAGAAACGCCGACTGCGCATGGCATCGACGACCTGCATCAATATTACGTGCTGCCGTTCCTGCGGCCGCTGCTTCCGGACGCGGTGCTGGAGCCGATCCGCCTGCACGTCGACGCGAAGCGCTGCCTCTGCGCGATCGACGCGTCGTATTACGAGCGCCTGTCCGCGGACTCGGTGCGCAGCTTGCGTCTGCAGGGTGGCGTGTTCTCCGGCGCCGAAGCAGAAACGTTCCTGCAGCGCCCGTACGCGGCAGACGCGATCCGCCTGCGCCGCTGGGACGATCACGCAAAGGTGGCCGGCAAGCCGACGCCGGATCTGGATCACTACATGCGCGCGGTCGAACGCATCGTCAAATAACGGTGGCTTTCCGTTCCCATATATAAAAAGGGCGCTCGCGCGGACACGCGCGAGCGCCCCGTTCCGAGCGCGCTTCGCGGGCGGGGAACGGGGGATGAAATTTCTTTCGTAAAGGGGCTTGCGCGAAAGCGGAATGGTGCCTAGAATCACGCCTCTTTCGCGGTAACGGTGACGGGACGCGAGAGGGGAAGCGGGAAGAAGATCCAGGCGGTGCGCGGCGAGGCGGTAAAAAAGTTGTTGACGCGCTGCGAATAAGTGATCATAATCTCATTTCTCTGCTGCAGACAACGCAGCGCTGCTGAGAAGGCGGTCCGAAGTAGGAAGTGCTTCTCGCAGATGTGCTCTTTAACAATGAACAGCCGATAAGTGTGGGCGCTTGATGGGGCGGACGATCTACGGATCGAAAGCGAAAGTATCAAGAGTCTCACACGAAAGTAAGTCAGGTTTGTGAAGCAATTCACGACCTGTCAGCTTTGAGTGAGCGACCGGTTGGAAACAACCGAAAACAGTAACAGGTTTGAACTGAAGAGTTTGATCCTGGCTCAGATTGAACGCTGGCGGCATGCCTTACACATGCAAGTCGAACGGCAGCACGGGTGCTTGCACCTGGTGGCGAGTGGCGAACGGGTGAGTAATACATCGGAACATGTCCTGTAGTGGGGGATAGCCCGGCGAAAGCCGGATTAATACCGCATACGATCTGAGGATGAAAGCGGGGGACCTTCGGGCCTCGCGCTATAGGGTTGGCCGATGGCTGATTAGCTAGTTGGTGGGGTAAAGGCCTACCAAGGCGACGATCAGTAGCTGGTCTGAGAGGACGACCAGCCACACTGGGACTGAGACACGGCCCAGACTCCTACGGGAGGCAGCAGTGGGGAATTTTGGACAATGGGCGCAAGCCTGATCCAGCAATGCCGCGTGTGTGAAGAAGGCCTTCGGGTTGTAAAGCACTTTTGTCCGGAAAGAAATCCTACCGACTAATACTGGGTGGGGATGACGGTACCGGAAGAATAAGCACCGGCTAACTACGTGCCAGCAGCCGCGGTAATACGTAGGGTGCGAGCGTTAATCGGAATTACTGGGCGTAAAGCGTGCGCAGGCGGTTTGTTAAGACCGATGTGAAATCCCCGGGCTCAACCTGGGAACTGCATTGGTGACTGGCAAGCTAGAGTATGGCAGAGGGGGGTAGAATTCCACGTGTAGCAGTGAAATGCGTAGAGATGTGGAGGAATACCGATGGCGAAGGCAGCCCCCTGGGCCAATACTGACGCTCATGCACGAAAGCGTGGGGAGCAAACAGGATTAGATACCCTGGTAGTCCACGCCCTAAACGATGTCAACTAGTTGTTGGGGATTCATTTCCTTAGTAACGTAGCTAACGCGTGAAGTTGACCGCCTGGGGAGTACGGTCGCAAGATTAAAACTCAAAGGAATTGACGGGGACCCGCACAAGCGGTGGATGATGTGGATTAATTCGATGCAACGCGAAAAACCTTACCTACCCTTGACATGGTCGGAATCCTGCTGAGAGGTGGGAGTGCTCGAAAGAGAACCGATACACAGGTGCTGCATGGCTGTCGTCAGCTCGTGTCGTGAGATGTTGGGTTAAGTCCCGCAACGAGCGCAACCCTTGTCCTTAGTTGCTACGCAAGAGCACTCTAAGGAGACTGCCGGTGACAAACCGGAGGAAGGTGGGGATGACGTCAAGTCCTCATGGCCCTTATGGGTAGGGCTTCACACGTCATACAATGGTCGGAACAGAGGGTCGCCAACCCGCGAGGGGGAGCCAATCCCAGAAAACCGATCGTAGTCCGGATTGCACTCTGCAACTCGAGTGCATGAAGCTGGAATCGCTAGTAATCGCGGATCAGCATGCCGCGGTGAATACGTTCCCGGGTCTTGTACACACCGCCCGTCACACCATGGGAGTGGGTTTTACCAGAAGTGGCTAGTCTAACCGCAAGGAGGACGGTCACCACGGTAGGATTCATGACTGGGGTGAAGTCGTAACAAGGTAGCCGTATCGGAAGGTGCGGCTGGATCACCTCCTTTCTCGAGCTTAACCGCTGCGTTGAGCGCTCACGCTTATCGGCTGTAAATTTAGGACAGGCTCAGGGGTCTGTAGCTCAGTCGGTTAGAGCACCGTCTT
Organism: Burkholderia oklahomensis C6786; assembly: GCF_000959365.1. Classification (NCBI taxonomy): domain Bacteria; kingdom Pseudomonadati; phylum Pseudomonadota; class Betaproteobacteria; order Burkholderiales; family Burkholderiaceae; genus Burkholderia; species Burkholderia oklahomensis. Next base: position 2,980,745 of record NZ_CP009556.1, on the reverse strand, counting down.
GATAAGGCGGGGGTCGTTGGTTCGAATCCAACCAGACCCACCAAGTTGTCTGGCGCAGGGAACCTGGGTGAAGTCTCGGTATGGGGGCATAGCTCAGCTGGGAGAGCACCTGCTTTGCAAGCAGGGGGTCGTCGGTTCGATCCCGTCTGCCTCCACCAATCTTCAATGGGAAGCGTTTGGATCACACGAAAGTGACGTGTGAGACGAGCATTTGCCATTGGCGATTGAGCCAGTCAGAGTGATATGAGTAACACCATATCGGCTGTCGTTCTTTAACAATCTGGAAGAAGCAAGTAATTTGGATAGCGGAAGCGTCTTGAGATGGACGTGGAAGTTATCCGGGTTGTGATTGTATCGAAGTATCTCAAGATGATTCGAACTTCATTGTTCGGCTCGATTTTGGAATACGGCACACACGTAGTGTGGGCTCCGCGTAAGTGCTAAAGCACTAACGCTGAGCGACACGCGAGAACTCAACCTGTAGCGACTGTCGAAGAGACAGACTCGTTATAGGGTCAAGCGAACAAGTGCATGTGGTGGATGCCTTGGCGATCACAGGCGATGAAGGACGCGGTAGCCTGCGAAAAGCTACGGGGAGCTGGCAAACGAGCTTTGATCCGTAGATGTCCGAATGGGGAAACCCACTCCGAATGGAGTATCCATAGCTGAATACATAGGCTATGTGAGGCGAACGCGGTGAACTGAAACATCTAAGTAACCGCAGGAAAAGAAATCAACCGAGATTCCCAAAGTAGTGGCGAGCGAAATGGGAAGAGCCTGTACTCTTTATTTGTATTGTTAGCCGAACGCTCTGGAAAGTGCGGCCATAGCAGGTGATAGCCCTGTAGGCGAAAACAGTATGAAAGAACTAGGTGTACGACAAGTAGGGCGGGACACGTGAAATCCTGTCTGAAGATGGGGGGACCATCCTCCAAGGCTAAATACTCGTGATCGACCGATAGTGAACCAGTACCGTGAGGGAAAGGCGAAAAGAACCCCGGGAGGGGAGTGAAATAGATCCTGAAACCGCATGCATACAAACAGTCGGAGCCTCGCAAGGGGTGACGGCGTACCTTTTGTATAATGGGTCAGCGACTTACGTTCAGTAGCAAGCTTAACCGAATAGGGCAGGCGTAGCGAAAGCGAGTCCGAATAGGGCGTTCAGTTGCTGGGCGTAGACCCGAAACCAAGTGATCTATCCATGGCCAGGATGAAGGTGCGGTAACACGTACTGGAGGTCCGAACCCACTAACGTTGAAAAGTTAGGGGATGAGCTGTGGATAGGGGTGAAAGGCTAAACAAACTTGGAAATAGCTGGTTCTCTCCGAAAACTATTTAGGTAGTGCCTCGTGTCTCACCTTCGGGGGTAGAGCACTGTCATGGTTGGGGGGTCTATTGCAGATTACCCCGCCATAGCAAACTCCGAATACCGAAGAGTGCAATCACGGGAGACAGACATCGGGTGCTAACGTCCGGTGTCAAGAGGGAAACAACCCAGACCGCCAGCTAAGGTCCCCAAATATAGCTAAGTGGGAAACGAAGTGGGAAGGCTAAAACAGTCAGGAGGTTGGCTTAGAAGCAGCCACCCTTTAAAGAAAGCGTAATAGCTCACTGATCGAGTCGTCCTGCGCGGAAGATGTAACGGGGCTAAGCTATATACCGAAGCTGCGGATGCGAGCTTTGCTCGCATGGTAGGAGAGCGTTCCGTAAGCCTGCGAAGGTGCGTTGAAAAGCGTGCTGGAGGTATCGGAAGTGCGAATGCTGACATGAGTAGCGATAAAGGGGGTGAAAGGCCCCCTCGCCGTAAGCCCAAGGTTTCCTACGCAACGTTCATCGGCGTAGGGTGAGTCGGCCCCTAAGGCGAGGCAGAAATGCGTAGCTGATGGGAAGCAGGTCAATATTCCTGCACCATTGTTAAATGCGATGGGGGGACGGATCGCGGAAGGTTGTCCGGGTGTTGGAAGTCCCGGTCGCTGCATTGGAGAAGGCACTTAGGCAAATCCGGGTGCGGAATTCAAGGGTGTGGCGCGAGCGACTTAGGTCGCGAAGCAATTGGAAGTGGTTCCAAGAAAAGCCTCTAAGCTTCAGTTTAACAATGACCGTACCGCAAACCGACACAGGTGGGCGAGATGAGTATTCTAAGGCGCTTGAGAGAACTCGGGAGAAGGAACTCGGCAAATTGGTACCGTAACTTCGGGATAAGGTACGCCCTGGTAGCTTGACCCCCCTGCGGGGGAAGGGTGAAGGGGTTGCAATAAACTGGTGGCTGCGACTGTTTAATAAAAACACAGCACTCTGCAAACACGAAAGTGGACGTATAGGGTGTGACGCCTGCCCGGTGCCGGAAGATTAAATGATGGGGTGCAAGCTCTTGATTGAAGTCCCGGTAAACGGCGGCCGTAACTATAACGGTCCTAAGGTAGCGAAATTCCTTGTCGGGTAAGTTCCGACCTGCACGAATGGCGTAACGATGGCCACACTGTCTCCTCCCGAGACTCAGCGAAGTTGAAGTGTTTGTGATGATGCAATCTACCCGCGGCTAGACGGAAAGACCCCATGAACCTTTACTGTAGCTTTGCATTGGACTTTGAACCGATCTGTGTAGGATAGGTGGGAGGCTATGAAACCGGAACGCTAGTTTCGGTGGAGCCGTCCTTGAAATACCACCCTGGTTTGTTTGAGGTTCTAACCTTGGCCCGTGATCCGGGTCGGGGACAGTGCATGGTAGGCAGTTTGACTGGGGCGGTCTCCTCCCAAAGCGTAACGGAGGAGTACGAAGGTACGCTAGGTACGGTCGGAAATCGTGCTGATAGTGCAATGGCATAAGCGTGCTTAACTGCGAGACCGACAAGTCGAGCAGGTGCGAAAGCAGGTCATAGTGATCCGGTGGTTCTGTATGGAAGGGCCATCGCTCAACGGATAAAAGGTACTCTGGGGATAACAGGCTGATACCGCCCAAGAGTTCATATCGACGGCGGTGTTTGGCACCTCGATGTCGGCTCATCTCATCCTGGGGCTGTAGCCGGTCCCAAGGGTATGGCTGTTCGCCATTTAAAGAGGTACGTGAGCTGGGTTTAAAACGTCGTGAGACAGTTTGGTCCCTATCTGCCGTGGGCGTTGGAAGTTTGAAGGGGGCTGCTCCTAGTACGAGAGGACCGGAGTGGACGAACCTCTGGTGTACCGGTTGTGACGCCAGTCGCATCGCCGGGTAGCTATGTTCGGAAGAGATAACCGCTGAAAGCATCTAAGCGGGAAACTCGCCTTAAGATGAGACTTCCCCGGGGACTTGATCCCCTTGAAGGGTCGTTCGAGACCAGGACGTTGATAGGTCGGGTGTGTAAGCGCAGTAATGCGTTCAGCTAACCGATACTAATTGCCCGTAAGGCTTGATCCTATAACAAGTCTGTTTCGACAGTCGTTAGCGCTTCAGCGCTTTACGAATGTCGAACGTCGAGTGCTTCACACTCGACGTACTGCGGTTGAAGTACCGCGTACGTGTGAGATACAACCTCACAACCCCAGGATTACTGCTTCTTCCCAGATTGGTCGCGTTGCGAAGCAGCGCGACAACCCTCTTTGCCTGATGACCATAGCGAGTCGGTCCCACCCCTTCCCATCCCGAACAGGACCGTGAAACGACTCTACGCCGATGATAGTGCGGATTGCCCGTGTGAAAGTAGGTAATCGTCAGGCTCCCCCTCTCAAAACCCCCGCCCTGTCAGGCGGGGGTTTTGTCTTTCTTGCGCTCGCATCACGCGGATGGCCTCGGCCTGCCGCCCACGACTCCCCCCCGCCACGCCGCCGGACAGCGCCCCTCTTCTTACCCAAGCTCCTGCTCCAGTCAGGCACCAACGTACGGCTTGGCCCGACACGGTAGCGCGCACCACTGACGTGACGTGCAATCGCACCGCGCTGACGTGGATCGACAGATTTGAAATCCGCCGTGAGGCGCGCGCCGATCCAGCCCTCTTCAAATTTGCCAGGTCACTTCCGGCCAGATCACATTTATCCCGCCTCGAACCAGTAGCTCGCTCAAGTACAGTTCCTGTGAACGGCATCGCGGGCATCGATTAAGTTTCAACTCAAGCCGTCGCCACCGGTCGCAAGTCAAGAGGATATTCCGAAGAACGCGCTAACATTTCACCCTTCAGTCCTATCTGGAGCAAACGGTGAACATCGGTGAAGCTGCCAAGGCGTCGGGTGTCAGTGCGAAGATGATCCGCTACTACGAAAGCGTGGGCCTTCTCGATCCGGCGGAACGGACCGATTCGGGATATCGCGTCTACCATGACGAAGAGATCCACTTGCTCCGTTTCATTCGGCAAGCGCGACGACTCGGATTTCTCGTCGACGACATTAGAAAGCTGCTCGCGCTCTGGCAAGATCGCTCGAGAGCGAGCGCGGAGGTCAAGGCGATTGCACTCGAGCACGTGACCGAGCTTGACGGCCGGATCGCCGAGCTTACCGAAATGCGGAACACGCTTGCGAACCTCGCCGCCCATTGCAGCGGAGATGATCGTCCGGACTGCCCCATTTTGGAGCGATTGGCTGATCCTTGTTGCGACCCAAAATAGTGCATGCAACTACGAGCTCTTGCGCCGCACGTCGCGCAAGTTGCCCAAAAAATCAGATGTTTAAGTTGGAATTGTTTGATCTATTCCAAATTGGCATGCATCACATTCGAGCATTTCACTGGCAAGTTGGTGCAATCGGGCTATAATCGCGTTAACCCTATAAGGGATATCCCTGACATCGATTCACCAGGGGATCTCAATCTTCCTTGGAGAGCCAACATGTTTGCCTACATCATCGAAAAGCTGAGCAACTGGTTTGAAGCAGCAGAACGGGACCGCCGTGAAGCCTATCTGGCTTCGTCGAGCGATATCGTCCAGCTCGAGCAGCGCATCCGTTCGCTGGAAACCAACGGCTACTCGCTGTAAATCGGAGCGGTAAAAGCCGCACTGCGCGCCCAGTGCGCAAGCAAAGGAAAGCCCCGTATTGACGGGGCTTTGTCTTTTCGTAAGCTGGAAACGTCCACCGCGGGACATCGCGGGCGGTGGGAATATAACCAAGTGTCGTCTGAAATGGGGGCCGGATGAGAGTCGCCAATCGCTTCTTCTGCTTTGCGACGAGTTGCGTCGCACTATGCGGTATCACGGTGCCTGCGGTCGCTGGGACAAACGGCGCGCCGCTGATCCTGGATACGCAAAGCGGGATTCACGACGGCAAGAGCGGCATCGTGCTGCAAAACGCGCCACTCTCACGTGCCCCGATCGCTGCGCCGGCGCAACCTGCTCCGATGACGGGGCTGCCTCCCGACTCGACTACGCCGATGGTCGTCGTCCCGTATATCGAAGTGCCCAATCCGGCGGTGCCGCTGAAGGCGCCCCAGCCGCGTCAATAGGCCACTACGCCGGCGTCAGCTGCCGCGGTGCTCGATCGTGAACTTCGCGCCGCTGTCCTGGCCAAGCGCTTCAACGAGGTACGGGAGCGTATCTTTCATTGCGTCAATCAGCGTGTACGGCGGGTTCAGGATGAACATCCCGCTGCCGAAGAGTCCATAACCATCCGATGGAGGCTGGCTCACGGTCAAGCTCAGATGCAGCCAGTTGTTCGGTTGCAGCCCTTTCAGATGATCGGGGAATTTCTGCGATTCGGGGCGGCTCACCTGCGGATACCAGATTGCATAGCATCCCGTTGCAAATCGCTTCAGGCTTTCTTCGACGCAGATGAGCGTCTTGGCGTAATCGCGCTTGTCCTCGTATGACGGGTCGATCAACACGAGCGCGCGTCGTGGCGGCGGAGGCAGCAACGCCTTGATGCCTTCGAATCCATCGCCCGCATAGATCATCGCGCGCCGTCCCGCATCGCGAAAATTGTGGCGCAGCACGTCGATTTCGGTGCTGTGAAGCTCGAACAGGCGCATCCGATCCTGTTCGCGCATCAGCCGCCATGCGAGATAAGGGGAGCCCGGGTAGTAGCGCAACTCGCCGTCGCTGTTCAGCGCCCTGACTTCGTCGACATAGTCGGAAAGCGCCTCGGGAAGATCCGTCGCGTCCCAGATTTTCTCGATCCCCGTGCCGAATTCGCCGGTTTTTGCCGCATACCCGTCGAACAGCGAGTAGACGCCAGCGCCTGCGTGCGTATCGATGTACCAATACGACTTGTCTTTCTTATTCAAATAACGCAGCAACTGCACGACGACGGCGTGCTTGAGGACGTCCGCATGATTGCCGGCGTGAAAGCCGTGACGATAGCTGAGCATGGTGAGAGAAATACGGAGCGGTACGTGGAAATCGGTCGAGCGACAATGCGCGCGAGCCATGCTGCCAGACTCGTGGGCATGGCTGGCCGATGCGGTCGCGTATTGTACGCGAGTATGCCGTGCGGCCTGCCGCACGGCTACTGATAGGCATCGCCGACGATCTGCTCGATTCGCTGCTTCACGTCCGGCGCGAGCTTCGCCGCAACGTCGAGCGAGCGCATGTTCTCGACGATCTGCTCGACGCGCGACGCGCCCGTGATCACCGTGCTGACGCGTGGGTTCTTCAGCACCCAGGCGAGTGCGAGCTGGCCGACGGTGCAACCGAGCTCGTTCGCGACGTCGCTGAGCTCATCGACGATGTTGTTCTTAGCCGGGTCCGTCAATTGCTCGCGTAGCCAGTCATAGCCGTGGATCTCCGCCCGGCTGCCGGCCGGGATGCCGTGCCGGTATTTCCCGGTCAACAGCCCCGATGCGAGCGGACTCCAGGTCGTGAGTCCCATTCCGAAATCTTCATAGAGGCGCTTGTATTCCTGCTCGACGCGCTTGCGATGAAACAGGTTGTATTGCGGCTGTTCCATCGCCGGCTTGCGCAGATGATGCCGTTCGGCGATTTCGTATGCGGCGCGGATCTCGTCGGCGCTCCACTCCGACGTGCCCCAGTAGAGCGCCTTGCCGCGCGCGATGATGTCGCTCATCGCCCATACGGTTTCCTCGATCGGCGTGTTCGGGTCAGGGCGGTGGCAGAACACGAGATCGACGTAGTCGAGCTGCAGACGCTGCAGCGAGGCGTCGATCGCCTGCAGCAGGTATTTGCGGTTGAGGGTGTGGTACTGATTCGGCGCTTCCGCAAGCCCCCAGAAGAACTTCGTCGAGACCACATAGCTGATGCGCGGCCAGCCAAGCGATTTCAGCGCGTGCCCCATGATTTCCTCGGATTTGCCGCCTGCATATACTTCGGCGTTGTCGAAGAAATTGACGCCGGCATCATGCGCGGCGGCCAGCGATTCTCGAGCGGCACGGCGATCGACCTGGTTGCCGTAGGTGACCCATGACCCGATCGACAGTTCGCTGACCTGCAATCCAGAACGTCCCAGCCTCCGGTAGTTCATATCGCCTCCGATCGAGCGTGACCGACAACAAGCTTAGCCTGTTTGACCGCGATGCGCGGTCTCGTTCATGCACAATAGCGATGTCGGCTGCGGCGCGACAGCCGACCATTCGGCCTATGCCGTCCGGTTGACTGGGCAGATGCCGGACGCGATGCTTTCATTGACTTAACTGATGGAGACTTGGGGAATGACTTCGAATTTGAACGGGAAAGCGGCGATCGTGACGGGCGCAGCAAGCGGCATCGGCAAGGAAATCGCGCTGGAGCTCGCGCGCGCGGGCGCCGCGGTCGCGATCGCCGATCTGAATCAGGACGGCGCGAACGCGGTCGCCGAGCAGATCGAGCAGGCGGGCGGCAAGGCGATCGGCGTGGCGATGGACGTGACGAACGAGGACGCGGTCAACCGCGGCATCGACAAGGTGGCGGAAACGTTCGGCTCGGTCGACATCCTGGTGTCGAACGCGGGCATCCAGATCGTCAATCCGATCGAAAACTACTCGTTCGCCGACTGGAAGAAGATGCAGGCGATTCACGTCGACGGCGCGTTCCTGACGACGAAGGCCGCGCTCAAGCACATGTACCAGGACGATCGCGGCGGCGTCGTGATCTACATGGGCTCGGTGCATTCGCACGAGGCGTCGCCGCTGAAGTCGGCGTACGTGACGGCGAAGCACGGGCTGCTGGGTCTCGCGCGCGTGCTGGCGAAGGAAGGCGCGAAGCACAACGTGCGCTCGCACGTCGTGTGTCCGGGCTTCGTGCGCACGCCGCTCGTCGACAAGCAGATTCCGGAGCAGGCGAAGGAGCTCGGGATCAGCGAAGAGGAAGTCGTGAAGAAGGTGATGCTCGGCAATACGGTCGACGGCGTGTTCACGACCGTCGAGGACGTCGCGAAGACGGTGCTGTTTCTATCGGCGTTTCCGAGCGCGGCGCTGACCGGCCAGTCGTTCATCGTCAGCCACGGCTGGTTCATGCAGTAAGAGAGCCAGGCGAGCGCCGGCCCCGCAGCATCGTCTCGCCTCGTCTTGACCCTTGACCGTTCGGCCGCCCGAAGTCGGCGAGGCCCGTGCAGTTCACGAACATAAAAAACGCGCCCCATCCGGAGCGCGTCCTTGTTCCAGCAGCGTAGCGCTGCGGCAGCTCAAAGGCCGCAGCGCCGGCGTCCGGCTTACTTCAGCACGACGGCGATTGCGTTTGCCACGACGTCGATATTGCGCGTGTTGAGCGCCGCGACGCAGATCCGGCCGGTGCTCACCGCATAGATGCCGAACTCTTCACGCAGGCGGTCGACTTGCGCCGACGTCAGGCCCGAGTACGAGAACATGCCGCGTTGCGCGTTGATGAAGCCGAAGTCGCGCTCGATGCCGGCCGCCTTCAGGCGCTCGACGAGGCCATTGCGCATCGCGCGGATGCGATCGCGCATTTCGCCGAGCTCCTGCACCCACGAGGCGCGCAGTTCGGGCGAGGCGAGCACCGCCGCGACGATCGCGCCGCCGTGCGTCGGCGGGTTCGAGTAGTTCGTGCGGATCACGCGCTTCAATTGCGACAGCACGCGTGCGGCTTCGTCCTTGCTGTCGGTAATGATCGACAGCGCGCCGACACGCTCGCCGTACAGCGAGAACGACTTCGAGAACGACGACGACACGAACACGTTCAGATCCGCCGCCGCGAAGAGGCGCACCGCGGCCGCGTCGGCCTCGATGCTCTCGCCGAAGCCCTGATAAGCGATGTCGAGGAACGGCACGAGCTTGCGCGCCTTCACGACTTCGACGACCTGCGCCCATTGCGCTTCGTTCAGGTCGACGCCCGTCGGGTTGTGGCAGCACGCGTGCAGCACGACGATCGTGCCCGGCTCGTAGCTGTCGAGCGCGGCCAGCATGCCGTCGAAGTTGACGCCGTTCGTCTTCGCGTCGTAGTACGGGTACGCGACGACCTCGAAGCCGGCCGTTTCGAACAGCGCGCGGTGGTTTTCCCAGCTCGGATCGCTGATGGCGACCTTTGCCTTCGGGTTCAGCGTGCGAAGGAAGTCCGCGCCGATCTTCAGCGCGCCCGTGCCGCCGAGCGCCTGCGCCGTCACGACGCGGCCGGCCGCGATCAGCGGCGAATCGTCGCCGAGCAGCAGCTTCTGCACGGCGGTGTCATAGGCGGCGATCCCGTCGATCGGCAGGTAGCCGCGCGGCAGGCCGGCTTCGACCCGCGCCTTTTCCGCGTCGCGCACCGCGCGCAGCAGCGGAATCTTGCCGTCTTCGTTGGTGTAGACGCCGACGCCGAGATTCACCTTGGTCGGGCGCGCATCGGCGTTGAAGGCTTCGTTCAGGCCCAGGATCGGGTCGCGGGGGGCAAGTTCGACAGCGGAGAAGAGCGACATGATTGATTCGCAGCAGTTGTGAAAAGAGGGTCAGCTTCGGGGTGCCGATGCGGGCCGGCGGGCCGTGCGGCGAAGCGCGGCAAAGGGCGGCGGCTCGGCGCGAAAAGCGAAGCGCAGCAACTCGTCATTGTAGCGAATTCGACGTCTCCGTTCGGCCAATGTCTCGGGCGCGGCCGCGGTTTTTTGCGCATCCGGCCGCCGGATCGCGAGCGGAGCGGGGCGGAGCCGGCCGAACGTCGAAGCGCTAGAATGCTCCTTTGCTCCGTTTCGGCTCGCCGCCTCGCATCCACATGTCCGAACATCATCCCGACACCCGCGACGATCTCGACGAATCGAAATTCGTGACGTTCGACGGATCGCCGTTCCAGCTGTACCAGCCGTATCCGCCCGCGGGCGACCAGCCGACCGCGATCACGACGCTGGTCGAAGGCGTCGAGGACGGCCTTTCGTTCCAGACGCTGCTTGGCGTGACGGGCTCGGGCAAGACCTACACGATGGCGAACGCGATTGCGCGGCTCGGCCGCCCGGCGATCGTGTTTGCGCCGAACAAGACGCTCGCCGCGCAGCTCTACTCGGAATTCCGCGAATTTTTCCCGCGCAACGCGGTCGAGTACTTCGTGTCGTACTACGACTACTACCAGCCGGAAGCGTACGTGCCGCAGCGCGATCTCTTCATCGAAAAGGATTCGTCGATCAACGAGCACATCGAGCAGATGCGGCTGTCGGCGACGAAGAGCCTGATGGAGCGTCGCGACGTCGTGATCGTCGCGACGGTGTCGGCGATCTACGGTATCGGCAATCCGTCCGAGTATCACCAGATGATCCTGACGCTGCGCCTGGGCGACAAGATCGGCCAGCGCGAAGTGATCGCGCGGCTGATCGCGATGCAGTACACGCGCAACGAGCAGGACTTCCAGCGCGGCACGTTCCGCGTGCGAGGCGACACGATCGATATCTTCCCGGCCGAACACGCGGAGATGGCGGTGCGCGTCGAGCTGTTCGACGACGAAGTCGATTCTCTGCATCTGTTCGATCCGTTGACGGGCCGCGTGCGGCAGAAGATCCCGCGCTTCACCGTCTATCCGTCGTCGCACTACGTGACGCCGCGCGAAACCGTGATGCGCGCCGTCGAGACGATCAAGGAGGAGCTGCGCGAGCGTCTCGAGTTCTTCCATCGCGAGGGCAAGCTCGTCGAGGCGCAGCGGCTCGAGCAGCGCACCCGCTTCGACCTCGAAATGCTGCAGGAGCTCGGCTTCTGCAAGGGCATCGAGAACTATTCGCGGCACTTCTCCGGGGCGGCGCCGGGCGAACCGCCGCCGACGCTCGTCGACTACCTGCCATCCGACGCGCTGATGCTGCTCGACGAATCGCACGTGCTGATCGGCCAGCTGAACGGAATGTACAACGGCGACCGCGCGCGCAAGGAGAATCTCGTCGATTACGGTTTCCGGCTGCCGTCGGCGCTCGACAACCGGCCGCTCAAGTTCCCCGAGTTCGAGCGCAAGATGCGCCAGGTGGTGTTCGTGTCGGCGACGCCCGCCGATTACGAGCAGCGCGTGTCCGGCCAGACCGCCGAGCAGGTCGTGCGGCCGACGGGGCTCGTCGATCCGGCGATCGAGGTGCGGCCGGCGAGCACGCAGGTCGACGACGTGCTGTCCGAGATCACCGAGCGCGTGAAGGCGGACGAGCGCGTGCTGATCACCGTGCTGACGAAGCGGATGGCCGAGCAGCTGACCGAATTCCTCGCCGACCACGGGGTCAAGGTTCGCTATCTGCACAGCGACATCGACACGGTCGAGCGGGTCGAGATCATCCGCGACCTGCGGCTCGGCACGTTCGACGTGCTGGTCGGGATCAACCTGCTGCGCGAGGGCCTCGACATTCCGGAAGTGTCGCTCGTCGCGATCCTCGATGCGGACAAGGAAGGCTTTCTGCGCGCCGAGCGCTCGCTGATCCAGACGATCGGCCGCGCGGCGCGCAACGTGAACGGCAAGGCGATCCTGTACGCGGACCGGATCACCGATTCGATGCGCCGCGCGATCGACGAGACCGAGCGCCGCCGCGCGAAGCAGATCGCGTTCAACGAGCAGATGGGCATTACGCCGCGCGGCGTCGTGAAGCGGATCAAGGACATCATCGACGGCGTCTACAACGCCGACGAAGCGCGCGCCGAGCTGAAGGAGGCGCAGCAGCGCGCGAAGTTCGAGGACATGTCCGAGAAGCAGATCGCGAAGGAAATCAAGCGGCTCGAGAAGCAGATGGCCGATTACGCGAAGAATCTCGAGTTCGAAAAAGCCGCGCAGACGCGCGACCAGCTCGCGCTGCTGCGCGAGCGTGTGTTCGGGGCGAATGTCGGCGATCACGTGAGCGGGGTCGAGTGACGTTCCGCGGCGCCCCGCCGCATCCGTTAATCTCGCTGTAAGCCTTGTCGGATCAGGGGTTTAGCGGCACATCCATTTGTTTCGGAAGCGGTTCGGTGCTAAACTTGCGCCTGTATTGAGAATAGTTCGCATTAGCGTTCTTCATCGCTTTTTTGTCTCTCCCTCCGGGTTTCCGGTCCGCGCGGGCGGGACATGTGTCACGAAATAAAAACAGGAGTGTCAATGTCGCGTTCTTCCTTTGTTCGCAGCGGTGTCGCATTGGCGGCCGCGTGCGCTGCGCTGTCGGCGACGGCGGCCGAATACCCGATCGGCAAGCACCAGATTCAAGGCGGGATGGAAATCGGCGCGGTGTACCTGCAGCCGATCACGATGGATCCGGAAGGCATGATGCGCAAGGCGTCGGATTCGGACGTCCACCTCGAGGCCGACATCCACGCGGTCAAGAACAATCCGACCGGCTTCGCCGAGGGCGACTGGATGCCGTATCTGCAAGTCGCGTACAAGCTGACGAAGCAGGGCGACGCGAAGTGGAAGGCCGAAGGCGATCTGATGGGCATGGTCGCGAGCGACGGTCCGCACTACGGCGACAACGTGAAGCTGAACGGCCCGGGCAAGTATCACCTGACGCTCGTCGTGAAGCCGCCGATGCAGACGGGCCACATGGCGTTCGGCCGTCACGTCGACAAGGAAACCGGTGTCGGCCAATGGTTCAAGCCGATCACGCTCGAATACGATTTCCCGTTCGCCGGCATCGGCAAGAAGGGCGGGTACTGATCGTCAAAGTGGCAAACGGACGGCGCGCGACGAGCGCGCCGTCTCTTTAGAGAAATACGATGAAATTCCCCAGAGTATTCGCATTCGCCGCCGCGATCGTCGTCGCAGGCGCCGCGCACGCGGCCGATCTGCCGACCTTCAAGCTCGAGATGGCGGACGGCAAGCTCAATCCGGCGCGCATCGAAGTGCCGGCCGGCCAGCGTATCAAGATCCAGATTCGCAATACGGGCAAGGGCGCCGTCGAGTTCGAGAGCGTGCAGCTTCGCAAGGAGAAGGTGCTCGCGCCGGGCGGCGAATCGTTCGTCGTGATCGCGCCGCTGTCGCCGGGCGAATACAAGTTTTTCGACGATTTCCACCAGCAGGCGCAGGGCGTCATCGTCGCGAAGTAACGGTTTTCGCGTTTGACGCGCGGACGAGCCGCGCGGCGGACGCAGGGAGGTAACAATGGGTCAGATCTTGTTCATCGTCTGGCGGGAGAGCGTCGAGGCGTTGCTCGTCGTCGGTATCCTCTATGCATGGCTGAAGAATGGCGACGACGATGCGCGCCGAGGCTTGCCGTACCTGTGGGCGGGCGTGGGCGCCGGCCTGCTGATGGCGGTCGGGCTCGGCGCCGCGCTCGTCGGCTTCACCGAGGTGTTGTCGGGAGACGCGCAGGACTACTTTCAGACCGCGATGGTGCTGATCGCATGCGTGCTGATCGTGCAGATGGTGCTGTGGATGAAGCAGCACGGGCGCACGCTGAAGCGCGACATGGAGCGCTCGCTGCAAAAGAGCACGCAGGACGCGAACTGGTGGGGCGTCGCGGTGCTCGTCGCGCTTGCGATCGCGCGCGAAGGCAGCGAGACGGTGATCTTCCTTTACGGGCTCGGCTTCGGCCAGTCGGGGCACGTCGACGGCGGCCAGATGCTCGCCGTGCTGATCGGCCTCGGTCTCGCGTTCCTGACGTTCTACGTGCTGCAGCTGGGCGGCAAGTACTTCTCGTGGCGGCACTTCTTCCGCGTCACCGAGATCATGCTGCTGTTCCTCGGCGCGGGCCTGTTCCAGGCGGGCATCGACAAGCTGATCGACAAGGAAATCCTGCCGCTCGGCATCGCGCAACTGTGGGATACGTCGGCGATCCTCGACGATTCGGGCACGCTCGGCTCGCTCGTCGCGACGCTGACCGGCTACCGCGCGCATCCGTCGCTCACGAACCTCGTCGCGTACGCGGTCTACTGGGCGGTCGTCTATCTGCTGCTCAAGCGTGCCGCGAGACACCCGACGGCGACTGCGGGGCGGCCGGCATGAGTGCCGTCGTCGGCCGCCGCCGCACCAGCCTGGTCGCGGAAGCGGGGCAATGGATGCAGCGCCACGGCGCGCTGATCCGCGGCGTCCAGTGGGTCGTGGTCCTCGTCTACGCGTTCTTGATCCTCGTGCCGGCGTTCACGCCGCTGCCCGACGATTCCGCGCATCTGTGGAGCAACCTGACGCTCGCCGCGCAGTTCGTGTTCTGGGGCATCTGGTGGCCGTTCGTGCTGCTGTCGATGGTGATGCTCGGCCGCGTCTGGTGCGGCGTGCTGTGTCCCGAGGGCGCGTTGAGCGAGTTCGCGAGCAAGTTCGGCCGTGGCCGCGCGATTCCACGCTGGATGCGCTGGGGCGGCTGGCCGTTCGTCGCGTTCGGCCTCACGACGATCTACGGCCAGATGGTCAGTGTCTATCAGTATCCGCGCGCGGTGCTGCTCGTGCTCGGCGGGTCGACGCTCGCCGCGATCGTGATCGGTTTCCTGTACGGGCGCGAGAAGCGCGTATGGTGCCGCTATCTGTGCCCCGTGAACGGCGTTTTCTCGCTGCTCGCGCGTCTCGCGCCGCTGCGCTACAAGGTCGACGAGGACGCGTGGCGCCGTTCGTACAAGAAAGGCGAAGACGGCCATCGCGTGATTCCGATCAACTGCGCGCCGCTCGTGCCGCTTCGCAACATGAAGGGTGCCGCGGCGTGTCACATGTGCGGCCGCTGCAGCGGCCACCGCGGCGCGATCGAGCTGACGACGCGTTCGCCGTCCGAAGAAGTGGTCGCGCTCGGCGACAAGCAGGCGAGCGGCTGGGACACGGCGCTCATCCTCTACGGCCTGCTCGGCATTGCGATCGGCGCGTTCCACTGGACGGTGAGTCCGTGGTTCGTGCAGATCAAGCAATCGCTTGCGGGCTGGCTGATCGATCACGACATCATGTGGCCGCTCGACACGAACGCGCCGTGGTTCATCTTCACGCACTATCCCGAGCACAACGACGTGTTTTCGTGGCTCGACGGCTCGCTCGTCATCGCGTACATCATGGGCACGGGGCTCGCGTACGGCACGGCGCTTGCCGTGCTGCTCGCCGGCGCGGTCGCGATGCTCGGCCGCTTCGAGCGCGCGCGGCTGCATCATCTCGCGCAGGCGCTGATCCCGCTCGCGGGCGCGGGCGTGTTCCTCGGCTTGTCGGCGACGACGCTGTCGCTGCTGCGCGCCGAGCACGTGCCGCTCGACTGGGCGTCGGACGTGCGGATCGCGATTCTCGTCGGCTCGAATCTGTGGAGCGCATGGCTCGCGTGGCAAGTCACCGGCCGCTATGCGGGCTGGGCGCGCCGGTTGTTCGCGATGCTCTGGTTCGGCGCCGCGCTCGCGGTGATCGACAGTGCGTGGTGGCTGATGTTCTGGGGATTCTGACGTGATTCGAGCGGTATGATGCAGCCGTCGAGGGGCTCTCATCACGAAGGAGTGTCGAGATGAAAACCAAACCCGTTTTGACGAGCGAAGACGTGAAGAAGATGGCAGCCGCCGCCGAGTCGTTTGCGGCCGCCAGTCACTGGCCCGTGACGGTCGCGATCTTCGACGACGGCGCACACCTGCTGTATCTGCACCGGATGGACGGCGCCGCGCCGAGCACCGTCGAGATGGCGATCGGCAAGGGCCGCACGGCGGCGCTCGGTCGCCGCGAGAGCAAGGTCTACGAGGAAATGGTGCTGCAGGGGCGCGTGTCGTTCCTGAGCGCGCCGCTCGTCGGCCTCGTCGAGGGCGGTGTGCCGATCGTCGTCGAAGGCGAGACGGTCGGCGCGATCGGCGTGTCGGGCGTGAAGTCCGAGCAGGATGCGGCCGTCGCCCGCGCGGGCATCGCCGCATTGACCGAAGCCGGCTGATTCGAAAGCGGCATTTCGCCGATATCCGTTCGGTCGTTGGCTCGAGCGAGTCGAGATCGCTCTTGCGCTTCACGCTTCATGCGCCGCGCAAGCAAAAAAGCGACGCGTCATCGGACGCGTCGCTTTCTCTTTCACGCAGTGAGAACCCAAAAAAGCGGCTTGGCTTGCTACAACGGCTGCTTGAATATGTTTGCACGAAGGGGTCTAGACTCGCGTGCAAGCCGTTATGGCTGGCTAATGCCCAACACCTCTCGTAGAGGTGGTCCCCACAATACTCGGTTCGTTATTTCGTCAGGATCAGCTTGCCCAGACGAGTGGCCCGCAACTGATAGGTTTCGCCGTTGTGCGCGATGCTCACATGGCTTTGGCCCTGCAACAGCGTATCGCTGCTCACCACGCGCTGCCCGGCGTTTGCGGCGGCTGCGGGCTTTGCCGTGGACTTCACCGATTCCGCCGGCGTCGTCACCGCTGCCGTCTTGGGGCGGCTGCTGGATGCAGCGCCGCCCGTGCGGCGCAACGTGAGCGTAGTAGAGCGCATAGATTCGGTCATTCAGGCGATCGGTGAGTTGCGATTCGATGGAATGAATTCTAAATGATAACTATTCCCATTTACAACGTATCTTTATCGATCGAAACCTGAATGTCGATAGGCAAGGGCAAAGAGGGCGACGGATGCCCCGCCGCCAGGTGCGGTCAGTGCAGCGGATCCGGGTCCTTGCGGCCCTGCGCGTATTCGCGGATCAGACGAACGGTATCGATGTCGGATGCGCGGTAGGCTTCCTTCACGATCTCGTGCGTCTGGCGCGCGTCTTCACTGTCGTTGCTGACGGGCAGCGTCGTTTGATACTCGAAGCGCAGGAACAGTTGCCGATCGTCGCGCTCTTCGATCGTCATCGTCAGCGAACCACCGATCTCGCCGTCGGCCGCATGGATGTCGTAGCGGACCTGCTCGTTCGGCGTGAATGTCACGCGATCCCGGACGGTCGCGTTGCCGTAATGCAGCTCGCGTTCGAGCGTCGTCTCCGTGCGGTCGTGCACGATGCAGCGGTCGAGGCCGATCACGAATAGCTGCGGCTGCTCGGCGCGCAGCACGAGGCCTTCCCACAGTTGCGCACGCGTCAGCGCCGGCAGGGCCGGATTGTCGGCGGCGTTAATCTGGATCAGATGTTCGAAGTTCAAAGCGGCGGATTCCTTCTGTAGTGCGGCCCTCGCCGGGCGCGAGAAGATATTGTGACGCAAATCCGCCTCGGTGGACGAGCTTGCGTCCGCCGCCGTTCCGCCGATGCGCGCCGCTCACGCTTACGCGGGAATGCGGCCCATGCGGCCCGTCTGATAATCGGCGACTGCTTCGCGGATCTCGTCCTCGGTGTTCATCACGAACGGACCGTAGCGCACGATCGGCTCGTTGAGCGGCGCGCCGCCGATCAGCAGCAGGTTGAGCGGCGCATCGCCCGCGGCGAATGCGACGGAGTCGCCGTCTTCCGCGTACACGACCATATGGCGCGTGTCGACCGCCGTCTTGTCCGCGCCGTAGAATCCGCTGCCTTCGATCGAATAAGCGAACACGCGAAATCCGGCCGGCACCGGCTGTTCGACGCTCGCGCCCGGCGCGAGCGTGAAGTGCTGATAGAGCATCGGGGTGCGCGTCTCGATCGTTGAGCACGCGCCGAACGCCTCGCCGGCGATCACGCGGACCTTCGCGCGGCCGTCGGGCGACGTCGCGGTCGGAATGCGCGCGGCCGGGATATCCTGGTAGCGCGGCGTGATCATCTTGTCGCGGCGCGGCAGGTTCACCCAAAGCTGGAACGCATGCGTGCGTCCGCCCCGGCGCGCGAATTCGGGGTCGGGCATCTCGCTGTGCACGACGCCCGCGCCTGCCGTCATCCACTGGACATCGCCCGGACCGAGCGCGCCCGCGTGGCCCGCCGAATCACGATGGCGGAACCAGCCGTCGAGCACGTAGGTGACCGTTTCGAAGCCTCGATGCGGATGATCGGGCGCACCTTTCGCGTCGCCCGGCGCGTAATCGACGGGACCCATCTCGTCGAGCAGCAGAAACGGATCGAAGTCCGTCAGCAGGCGGGTCGGAAACGGACGGTGGACCACGAAACCGCCGCCTTCCGTGGTGCGAAGCGATGGATAGGTACGCTGGATCGAGCGGGCGATAGGCATGGGAGGGCTCTAGGAATGGCTGGTGTGACGTTATTTTTGCAACGTAAAGCTATTATATTGAGCGAATTGCCGATTAAACCCGCTCGATTCGCAATGGATCGTTGTGGAATTGGAACGATGAAATGACTATCGATGCACATAACCTGAACGACTTGATGTACTTCTCTCAGGTGGTCGAGCACGGCGGCTTCTCGGCCGCGGAACGTGTGCTCGGGATCTCGAAGTCGCGCCTGTCGCGGCGGCTGACCGAGCTCGAGGCGGCGCTCGGCGTGCGCCTGTTGCAGCGCTCGACCCGCAAGCTCGCGCTGACCGAGGCCGGACAGCTTTTCTATCAGCATTGCCAAGCAATGTTGTCCGAAGCGCAGGCCGCGATGAATGCGGTACAGCAACTGCGTTCGGCGCCGCGCGGCACGGTGCGTGTGAGCGTGCCCGTCACGCTGTCGCAGACGATGCTGTCGCGCCTGTTGCCGGAATTCCTGCATCGCTATCCGGAAGTGCGCGTACAGATTCGCGTGACGAATCGTGTGATCGATCTCTTCGAAGACTCGATCGACGTCGCGTTGCGCGTGCGGTCCGAGCCGCCGCAGAACGCGAACATCGTCGTGCGGCCGCTGTGGCGCACCGAGCAGATGCTCGTCGGCGCGCCGGGCCTGCTGCAGCAGAACGCGCCTCCCATCGTGCCCGCCGATCTATCGAGATTCGACACGCTCGATACGCCGTCGGGCGACGGCCGCCACGTATTCAACCTGATTGCGCCGGACGGCACGCGCCACGCGCACGAGCACGAGCCGCGTCTCGTGACGGCCGACCTGATGACGATCCGCGAAGCGGTGCTCGACGGGGTCGGAATCGCCGCACTGCCCGAATCGATGTACGGCAACGCGTTGCGCGCAGGGCAACTGTCGCCCGTGATGCCGGGTTGGACGCTGCCCGCGCCGCAGCTCTACGCAGTGTTCGTGTCGCGGCAGGGCATGCCGCCCGCCGTGCGCGCGTTCGTCGATTACCTCGTCGAGAAGCTCGACAACGAAAACTACAAGGAGCAGATCTGTCCGGAGCGCGGCGCGAAGGGCGCGGAGACGAAGATATCGATCTGACGAAATCGAGACGATTGCACGTGCATCGGTTTTGTCATTTGACGCGCGTCACGCAATCGGTAGTTTCAATCGCCTGTCGCTTGAATGCATGCGCGGCTCGGCCTATATTGGAATCCCAATTTCGCGAGGGAAGGTGCCAAGCGGAACAAGGTGGCCGCATATGTTGCGAGCCAAATAGGGCAGACCGCGCAAGTCCGTGCAGACCACGGCATGACGCATCGCGTTGCTCGACGTGCAGCAGTTCGGCCGTCGTGCCCGCCGCCCGAAGGCGCCCGTGTGCGCATGAAAAAAGGCCTTCATCTGGCGATGAAGGCCTTTTACTTTGTAGCGCCGCGTGCGCCTGCCGCACGCGGCGCGCGGCGCATTTACTTCGCTTTCGCGTTCGACTTCGGCTCGGTGACGAAGCCGAGCTTCGTGAGGCCGCCCGCTTGCGCGGCCGACATCACTTCCGCAACGCGCTCGTATGCGACCTTGCGATCCGCACGCAGATGCAGTTCCGGTTGTGGCGTCGTCTGCGCGGCCTGCGCGATGCGCGCCTGCAGATCGGCCGCACTGACCGGATGATCGTCCCACAGGACTGCGCCATCGCTTTCGATCGCGACATCGATCGTCTGCGGCTTCACTTCGACCGGCTGGCTGCTCGCGCGCGGCAGATCGATCTTCACCGCATGGTGCATCGCAGGAATCGTGACGAGAAAAATGATCAGGAGTACGAGCATGACGTCGACGAGCGGCGTCATGTTGATCTCGTTCATCAGGCCGTCATCGTCGTCGTCGCCGAAGCTGGTGTTCATGGACATCGCGAATCTCCGCTCAGTTCGTGCGCGCGGCGAGGCGCAGCCCGTCGCGCTGAGACGACGACGCGAGGCGCGCGCCCGTCACGAAGTAGGCATGCAGGCCGTGCGCGAAGCGGCGCAGGCGGCTCACGATGCTCTTGTTCGCGCGCGTGAGCGCGTTGTAGCCGAGCACTGCGGGAATCGCGACGAACAGGCCGAACGCGGTCATGATCAGCGATTCGCCGACGGGGCCCGCGACCTGGTCGATCGACGTCTGGCCCGTCGCGCCGATCACGAGCAGCGCGTGATAGATGCCCCACACGGTGCCGAACAGGCCGACGAACGGCGCGGTGCTGCCGATCGACGCGAGGATCGCGAGACCGCCCTGCATCCGCGCGATGCCTTCGTCCATCGTGTCCTTCAGGCAGCGCGTGACCCAGTCGGACACGTCCATCCGGTCGTGCAGGTGCGGCTGCGTCTGATGATGATGGTCGGCGGCTTCCTGGCCGGACAGCGCGAGCGCGAGGAACGGGTTGTCCTGCGTCGACGACGATGCGCTGCCGAGCTTCTTCACGCCTTCTTCGAAATCGTCCGAATGCCAGAACGATTGTTCGGCGTCTTTCGACAGACGTTTCAGGCGAATCACGTTCCAGCCTTTGATGACGATCACCATCCACGACAGGATCGACATCACGAGGAGCGCGATCGCGATGGCGCGCGTAACGAAGTCACCTTGCGCCCACACGTGCGCGATTCCGTAGCTTTGCATTTCCTTTCCTTGTTGTTTCTTTCGGGTGTTGCTGAAATTAGTCGGTCAGAGTGAAGTCGTAGGGCTGCGTATAGGCGGCGCGCATCGGCTGTCCGTTCTGCAGATACGGCTGGCACGGCGACGAGCGGATCGCGTCGAGCGCCGCGTCGTCGAGGCGCGGGAAGCCGCTGCTCTGGACGACTTGCGCGCTCTCGATCCTGCCCGTCAGGCCGACGACGAAGCGGACCTTCACGACGCCCGTTTCGCCGCGGCGCTTCGACAGCGCCGGGTAGGCGGCCTTCGCGATCTGGCAGGTGAGGTGCGCGCCTTCCTTCGGGGCGACGATTTCCAGCGTCGGGCGGCTCGTCAGCGCGCCCGCGGGCGGCGCGGCCTTCGCGCTCGTCTCGGCGGGGGCCGCGGGGGCGGGCGGTGTGGGTTCCGGCGCGGTGATCGCGTTCGGCGAAGGCTCGTGCGATACCGGCGGCGGCGTCGGGGTTGGCTTCGCGACCGGCCGGGGCGCGGGCGCCGGCTTCGGCCTGACTTTCGGGACGGGCTTCGGCGGCTCGGGCGCCGGCGCCGATTGGACGCCGACCGGCTGGGCGACGGGCGCGCTCAAAAGCTGGGCGGTGATCGTCTTTGATTCGAGCGGGCGAGACGGCACGTCGTTGCGCATCAGCAGCGCGCCGGTCAGCAGGATCGCGTGTCCGGCGAGAACCGTCACGGCGGCGGTGGCGACGCGGGGATTCATACGGGAGAAGGCCGGCGCAGAGACGGCCGGCAAGGAATTCGAAACCTGCATGTTAGCTTCGTAGCGCGGCGGCGCGCGTGTCGTTCGCCGCGAAGTGCTGCATCACTTGCGGAAAATCAGCAAGGAGATGCACACGGTAGTCACGAATCCGATCAGCAATTCCATTACGGGCTCCTTTACAGGTAGGCCGTTGGCTCGCGCGGGCAGGCTTGCTGACGGGCTGGTAAAACGAGAGCGCGGCGCGTGCGATCCTGGCACGCCGGTCAGGCCGCCTTGCGTTCGTAGAACGTGACGGGGACCGGCACGGCCGCGGGGTGCTCGACACCGCAGCGGCTCGCACAAACGCCCTGTTCCGCCATGAGGTCGCGCACGGTTTCCTCGCACTTGCCGCAGCAGGTGGCGACCCCCAGTTCGAACTGGAGTTCGTCGAAAGTGTCCACGCCTTCCGCGAGGGATGCGCGAATCTTCCGATCGGAAACGGACTTGCACACGCAGACGATCATGATGGAGCGCGATAGCTAACGTTAATGCGAATTATTATCATTATATTTGTACGGGTTGGCAAGCGCGGTCCCGGCTTTTTTGTAACAAAACCAGGTGCTTGGCAGGGTTTCCGGGCGGCGGCCGAGTGTGCGGCTACGCCGGATGGGCGGGGGAGGCGGCCGTGCGGGGCGAAGAAATGGTGACGGATTCGACCGGGACGTCGAGTCCGAGCAGCGTCGACGCGAGCGTTTGCAGATGCCGGCCGTCGCTCGTCGAGCACAGGCGCGGCAGCGGCGCCGGCTGCGCGGCGGCGGGCGCGCGCAGCCCGCGTTCGTCCAGGATCCGCGAAAGCTGGCGGGCGATCGCGTCGCTCGTGTCGATCAGGTGCAGGCGGTCGGACGCCACGTCGCGGATCGCGGCGTCGAGGAACGGGTAGTGCGTGCAGCCGAGCACGAGCGTGTCGGCGCCGGCCGCGAGCATCGGCTCCAGGTAGCCCGTGAGCAGCGCGCGCAGCTCGGGCGAGCCGGTGTCGCCGCGCTCGACCGCCTCGACGAGGCCGTGCCCCGCCTGGCAGATGAAGCGGCAGTCGTCCGCATGGCGTGCGATCAGCGCTTCGAAGCGCGCGCTGCGCAGCGTCGCCTGCGTCGCGAGCACGCCCGCGACGCGCGTCTTCGAATGCAGCGCCGCCGGCTTGATGCCGGGCTCGACGCCGACGAGCGGAATCGGCAGACGCTCGCGCACGATCGCGATCGATTGCGCGGTTGCGGTGTTGCACGCGACGACGAGCGCCTTCGCGCCCTGTGCGGCGAGCCATTCGCCGATCGCGAGCGTGCGCTCGACGATGAACGCATCGTCGCGCGGGCCATACGGCGCATGGCGGGAGTCGGCGACGTAGACGAGCGCCTCGTCGGGCAGCCGTGCGCGCACCGCGCGCAGCACCGACAGGCCGCCGAGCCCCGAATCGAAGATGCCGATCGGCGCACGGGCGGGCGATACGCGGGAATCGGAAGCGCGCGGCGTCGTCATGCGGGCGATCGAGCGTGAATCGAATGAAGATCGAGCGAGAGCGGAATGACTGGAATTACTCCGACGAGCCCATCATCGACTGCTGGTAATTCTGCAGGCCGACCTTGCCGATCAGGTCGATTTGCGTTTCGAGCCAGTCGATATGCTCTTCCGTATCGTCGAGGATCTTCTCGAAGATTTCGCGCGACACGTAATCACGCACCGATTCGCAATACGCGATCGCTTCCTTGCACGTCGCCTGCGACACCTGTTCGAGCTTCAGGTCGCACTTCAGGATTTCTTCGGTTTCCTCGCCGATGAGCAGCTTGTGCAGATCCTGCAGGTTCGGCAGGCCGTCGAGCATGAAGACGCGTTCGATCAGCCAGTCCGCGTGCTTCATTTCGCCGATCGATTCGTCGTATTCGTGCTTGCCGAGTTTTTCGAGGCCCCAGTGCTTGTACATCCGCGCATGCAGGAAATACTGATTGATCGCAGTCAGTTCGTTCTTCAACTGGGCGTTCAGATATTCGATGACTTTCTTATCGCCTTGCATGTTCGTTCCTTATGACGTGTGGGGCTTGAATTTCTGAACGATAAACGCTCGTTCCTGAAAAGCCAAGGGCGAATCCGTTCGATTTCCGAAAGGTGGAACGGATCCGCCGCATCAAAAAGGCCGGATTGAAATCCGGCCCGAAAATCATTCGTATTTACGCGCTCGCGACGGGAATCTTGCCGATTTTCGCCTGCCACTCCTTCGGCCCCGTTTGATGGACCGACGTGCCTTGCGAATCGACCGCGACGGTCACCGGCATGTCCTCCACGTCGAACTCGTAGATCGCTTCCATGCCGAGATCTTCGAACGCGAGCACCTTCGCGTGGCGGATCGCCTTCGACACGAGGTACGCGGCGCCGCCGACGGCCATCAGGTACGCGGCGTTGTGCTTCTTGATCGCGTCGATCGCGACCGGGCCGCGCTCCGCCTTGCCGACCATCGAGATGAGACCCGTCTGCGCGAGCATCATTTCGGTGAACTTGTCCATCCGCGTCGCCGTCGTCGGGCCTGCCGGGCCGACCACTTCGTCGCGCACCGGATCGACCGGGCCGACGTAGTAGATCACGCGGTTCGTGAAGTCGACGGGCAGCTTCTCGCCCTTCGCGAGCATGTCGGCGATGCGCTTGTGCGCGGCGTCGCGGCCCGTCAGCATCTTGCCCGACAGCAGCAGCGTCTGGCCCGGCTTCCACGATGCGACTTCTTCCGGCGTCAGCGTGTTCAGGTCGACGCGCTTGCTCGCTTCGGTGTCCGGTTCCCATTGGACCTTCGGCCATGCGTCGAGCGACGGCGCCTCGAGCTTCGCAGGGCCGGAGCCGTCGAGCACGAAGTGCGCGTGGCGCGTCGCCGCGCAGTTCGGGATCATCGCGACGGGCTTGCTCGCCGCGTGCGTCGGCGCGGCCATGATCTTCACGTCGAGCACGGTGGCGAGGCCGCCCAGGCCCTGCGCGCCGATGCCGAGCGCGTTGACCTTCTCGTGCAGCTCGACGCGCAGCGCCTCGACCCAGTCCTTCGGGCCGCGCGCGATGATCTCCTGGATGTCGATCGACTCCATCAGCGATTCCTTCGCCATCAGCATCGCCTTCTCGGCGGTGCCGCCGATGCCGATGCCGAGCATACCCGGCGGGCACCAGCCCGCGCCCATCGTCGGGACGGTCTTCAGCACCCAGTCGACGATCGAATCCGACGGGTTCAGCATCACGAACTTCGACTTGTTCTCCGAGCCGCCGCCCTTCGCCGCGACCTGCACGTCGACCTTGTCGCCCGGCACGATCTCGTAGTGGATCACGGCCGGCGTGTTGTCCTTCGTGTTCTTGCGCGCGCCTTCGGGCGGATTCACGATCGATGCGCGCAGCACGTTGTCCGGATGCGTGTAGCCGCGGCGCACGCCCTCGTTGATCATGTCGGTGACGCTCATCGTCGCGCCGTCCCAGCGCACGTCCATGCCGACCTTCACGAAGATCGTGACGATGCCCGTGTCCTGGCAGATCGGGCGGCGGCCTTCCGCGCACATGCGGCTGTTCGTCAGGATCTGCGCGATCGCGTCCTTCGCGGCCGGGCTCTCTTCGAGCTCGTAGGCACGGCCGAGCGCCTGGATGTAGTCGAGCGGGTGGTAGTAGCTGATGTACTGCAGCGAATCCGCGATGCTCTGGATCAGGTCTTCCTGTTTGATGACGGTCATGGCTGAGACTCTGTGGGGACGGTGGGTATGGGAATCGACTCAGGCCGACTGTTGCGCCGGCTCGCGCGGCGCCGACTGCGGCGTCGGCGCTTCGTGATAATGCTCGGGGTGCGTGTGCGTCGTCAGGCGGTCGACCCACGCCATCACGAGCGCAGACACGAGGAACGCGACGTGGATCAGCACTTGCCACATGATCGCGTGCACCGTGTGCTGGTCCGGATTGATGAAGGTCTTCAGCAGATGGATCGACGAGATGCTGATGAGCGCCATCGACAGCTTCACCTTCAGCACGCCCGCGTTCACATGGTCGAGCCATTCCGGTTCGTCGGGGTGGCCTTCGACGCCCAGGCGCGACACGAAGGTTTCATATCCGCCGACGATCACCATGATGAGCAGGTTCGAGATCATCACCACGTCGATCAGGCCGAGCACGGCGAGCATGATGTTCGTCTCGTCGAGGCCGGTCGCGTGCGACAGCAGGTGCCAGACTTCCTTCAGGAACAGGAACACGTAGATCGCCTGAGCGACGATCAGACCCAGATAAAGGGGGACTTGCAGCCAGCGGCTCATGAAGATGACGGCGGGCAGCGGGCGCATCTTGCGGCGGGCCGGGCGGGCGGCGCGCGGATCGGTCGGGGCAGCGGACATGGTCGGGCGAAGCGGGGACGCGGGGATATGGAGCGTTTTTGAAAAAAAGCGCGTCATTGTAACGCGTCGGCGGGGCCGCTTGCAGCGGCGCAGCATCGCGGCGCGGCGGCGCGCGTGTTGCGAAGGGACGGGGGAGGATGCGCCGGCTCGTCGCCGGCGCGGCGATTTCTCAGGGCGAGACGGGCGGCGAGCGCCGCACGCGCAGGCTCGCGAGCACGATCCCCGTCACGACGCACGCGAGCGCGAAGCCGTGCGCGAGCGTCGGCCGCTCGCCGAGAAACAGGATCCCATACAGCGCGGCCGAGATCGGCAGCACCGCGCTGAACACGCCCGCGAGGCTGCCCGGCACGTGGCGGATGCCCTTCATCCACAGCCAGAACGAGAAGATGCTCGCGGACAGGCCGTACCAGACGACGAGCGCCCAGATGCTCGCCGGCACGCTCGCGTAATCGAAATGCCAGAGCGCGCCCGCGCCGAGCGGCAGCATCAGCAGCAGGCCGAACAGATGGGTGTATGCGCAGATGTCGATCGGCGCGAGCGTTTGCGTGAGGCGCCGCGACAGGATCACGTAGATCGACTCGCAGCAGACCGCGCCGAGCATCAGCAGATTGCCGGCGAGCGAGCTCGCGTGCCCGCCGCCTTCGCTCGCCGTGCCGTTCGCGAGATTGATCGTCACGACGCCGACGATCGCGAGCGCAATCGACACGAGCGCACGCCCGTTCGGTTTCTCGCGCAGGAAGAGCCACGCGAACAACGCGACGACGGCCGGGATCGTGCTCGTGATGACGCCCGCCGCGACGGCGCTCGTGCGCTGCACGCCGTTCAGCATCAGCAGCGTGAACATGAACGTGCCGAAGAACGCCTGCAGGAACAGGTTCAGCCATTCGCCGCGCCTGACGGTGCGCATCTTGACCGGGCTGAAGAGCGGCCAGAGCACCGCGTTCGCGATGACGAAGCGCAGCGTGGCGAGAATGGCGACGGGAACGAAGACGACGATCGATTTGCCGATGCCGACGTTGCTGCCGACGAGCAACATCGACACGACGAGAAAGAGAGCGTAGCGATTCAAGCTGGAATCCGGGCGACGAGTTAGTTAGCATTGTAGGGTCGCGTGAAAGCTAGCGTAAAGCAGCGCCGAGACGCTCTTCACGTAAGTGACGGGTAAGTTCCGGCGCTTATCGTGAAAAGACCTGCATCGCTTTGCCGCGGCCGTTCCGCGTGGTGCGATGCAGCATCGCGCGTCGCATGAGCCGCATGCGGCGCGCAGGGCGGGAGACAGGCGCGTCGCGCGCCAATTAGACACGGCGCGCCCGATCGCGCCGGCATGTAGTGGGTTCCAAGTTCACCAAGGGGTAGTCGATGTCTGCGATTGAATCGGTTCTGCACGAACGCCGCCAGTTTGCGCCGCCCGCCGCCGTGGAAAGGGCGGCGGCGATTTCCGGCATGGCGGCTTATCGGACGCTCGTCGAAGAGGCCGAGCGCGATTACGAAGGATTCTGGGCGCGGCTCGCGCGCGAGACGCTCGAATGGCGCAAGCCGTTCGGCAAGGTGCTCGACGAGTCGAATGCGCCGTTCTACAAGTGGTTCGAGGACGGCGAGCTGAACGCGTCGTACAACTGCCTCGACCGTCACGTCGCCGCCGGCCTCGGCGAGCGCGTCGCGGTGATCTTCGAGGCCGACGACGGCACCGTCACGCGCGTCACCTACGCCGATCTGCTCGCGCGCGTCGCCCGCTTCGCGAATGCGCTGAAGAGGCGCGGCGTCGGCCGCGGCGACCGCGTCGTCATCTACATCCCGATGTCGGTCGAAGGGATCGTCGCGATGCAGGCGTGCGCGCGGATCGGTGCGACGCACTCGGTCGTGTTCGGCGGCTTTTCGTCGAAGTCGCTGCACGAGCGCATCGTCGACGTCGGCGCGACCGCGCTCGTCACCGCCGACGAGCAGATGCGCGGCGGCAAGACGCTGCCGCTCAAGAACATCGCCGACGAAGCGCTCGCGATGGGCGGCTGCGACGCGGTGAAGAGCGTGTTCGTCTATCGCCGCACGGGCGGCAAGATCGACTGGCACGAGGGCCGCGACGTCTGGATGCACGAGGCTGTCGCGAACGAATCCGACACGTGCGAGCCCGAATGGGTGAGCGCCGAGCATCCGCTCTTCATCCTCTACACGTCCGGCTCGACGGGCAAGCCGAAGGGCGTCCAGCACAGCACGGGCGGCTATCTGCTGTGGGCCGCGCAGACGATGAAGTGGACGTTCGACTGGAAGCCGGCCGACGTGTTCTGGTGCACGGCCGACATCGGCTGGGTCACGGGCCACTCGTACATCACGTACGGGCCGCTCGCCGTCGGCGCGACGCAGGTCGTGTTCGAAGGCGTGCCGACCTATCCGAACGCGGGCCGCTTCTGGAAGATGATCGGCGACCATCGGGTCTCCGTGTTCTACACCGCGCCGACCGCGATCCGCTCGCTGATCAAGGCGGCCGAAGCCGACGAGCACGTGCATCCGAAGAGCTACGACCTGTCGAGCCTGCGCATTATCGGCACGGTCGGCGAGCCGATCAATCCGGAAGCGTGGATCTGGTATCACAAGAATGTCGGCGGCGAGCGCTGCCCGGTCGTCGATACCTGGTGGCAGACCGAGACGGGCGGCCACATGATCACGCCGCTGCCGGGCGCGACGCCGACCGTGCCGGGCTCGTGCACGCTGCCGCTGCCGGGCATCATGGCGGCGGTCGTCGACGAGACCGGACAGGACGTGCCGAACGGGCAGGGCGGCATTCTCGTCGTCAAGCGTCCGTGGCCGGCGATGGCGCGCACGATCTGGGGCGACCCGGAACGCTTCAAGAAGAGCTACTACCCCGAAGAGCTCGGCGGCAGCCTCTATCTCGCGGGCGACGGCACCGTGCGCGACAAGGAAACCGGCTACTTCACGATCATGGGCCGCATCGACGACGTGCTGAACGTGTCCGGGCACCGGCTCGGCACGATGGAGATCGAGTCGGCGCTCGTGTCGCACGCGCTCGTCGCGGAAGCGGCGGTCGTCGGCCGGCCGGACGACACGACGGGCGAGGCGGTCGTCGCGTTCGTCGTGCTGAAGCGCTCGCGTCCGGAAGGTGAAGAGGCGGCGGCGCTCGCGAAGGTGCTGCGCGACTGGGTCGGCAAGGAAATCGGGCCGATCGCGAAGCCGAAGGACATCCGCTTCGGCGACAACCTGCCGAAGACGCGCTCGGGCAAGATCATGCGGCGCCTGCTGCGCTCGCTCGCGAAGGGCGAGGCGATCACGCAGGATACGTCGACGCTCGAGAACCCTGCGATCCTCGAACAGCTCGCCGAAGTGCGCTGAGCGCGTCCGACGCGCGGCGCGTGATCGAATACGCGTCGTTCGAGCCCCTGCGCGGCAATCCCGATTGCCCGCGCAGGGGCTTTTTGCTACACAAGCGCATGGCCGCCACTTCTTCCTCGACGTCGTCGCATGCCGCCGAACCGCCGCCCGTGCCGGCGCCGCTTGCGCGCGCGCATGCGCGCTACTGGCGCTTCAATGTCGCGCTGATCGCGGTGCTGATGACGATCGGCTTCGCCGTATCGTTCGTCGTGCCGCTTTTCGCGCCGGCGCTCGCGCATCTGCGCTTCGCCGGCTTCAGCCTGCCGTTCTACGTCGGCGCGCAAGGCGCGATCCTCGTCTACCTCGCGCTGATCGCCGTCTACATCGTGCTGATGCAGCGCGCGGACCGGATCCTGCGGCGCGACTACGAAGCTTACGCGGACGAAGCGCAACGCAACGACGCCGTTTCGACGGACGCCGACGCATGCTGACGAATCGACTGGTTCGGGTGTACGCGTTTTATACGATCGGCTTCGCCGCATTCGTGCTGCTGCTCTGGTGGATCGAGCGCGCGACCGGGCCGGGCGTGTGGATCGGCTACGTGTTCCTGTTCGTGCCGATCGCGGTCTATGCGGTGATCGGATTGCTGTCGCGTACGTCGGATCTCGTCGAATACTACGTTGCCGGGCGGCGCGTGCCGTCCGCGTTCAACGGGATGGCGACCGCCGCGGACTGGCTTTCGGCCGCATCGTTCATCGGCCTCGCAGGGTCGCTGTACGCGACCGGCTACGACGCGCTCGCGTACCTGATGGGCTGGACAGGCGGCTTCTGCCTCGTCGCGTTCCTGCTCGCGCCGTACGTGCGCAAGCTCGCGCGCTATACGATTCCCGACTTTCTCGGCACGCGCTTCTCGAGCACGCTCGTCAGGGCGCTCGCGGCGCTCGCCGCGATCCTGTGCTCGTTCGTCTATCTCGTCGCGCAGATACAGGGCATCGGCCTCATCGCGACGCGCTTCATCGGCGTCGACTTCTCGATCGGCATCTTCTGCGGGCTCGCGGGGATCCTCGTCTGCTCGTTTCTCGGCGGGATGCGCGCGGTCACGTGGACCCAGGTCGCGCAGTACATCATCCTGATCATCGCGTTCCTGCTGCCGGTTTCGCTGATCGCGATGAAGAACGGCCTCGGGCCCGTGCCGCAGTTCAACTACGGCCACCTGATGTCGCGCGTCGAAACGCTCGAGACGCAGATGCGCGACGCGCCGCAGGAACTGCAGGTGCGCGACGCGTATCGCCGACAGGCGGCCGAGATCCAGGCGCAGCTCGATCGGCTGCCGGCCTCGTACGAAGACGCGCATGCGCGGCTCGCGAACGAAGTCGCCGCGCTGCGCCGGCACAACGGGCCGCTGCGGGAGATCAACCGCCGCGAACGGGAGCTCGCCGAGTTTCCGCGCGATCCCGCGGCGGCGCGGGCCGTGTGGGAGCAGATGCGCGACGATCTGATCGCGCGCGCGGCCGATCCGGTGCCGATGCACGAGCCGTTTCCGGCTGCGAGCGACGACGACCGCCGACCGCGCGAACGGAACTTTCTCGCGCTGCTGCTGTGCTTGTCGCTCGGCACGGCGAGCCTGCCGCATATCCTGACGCGCTACAACACGACGACGTCGGTCGCATCCGCGCGCCGTTCGGTCGGCTGGACGCTGTTTTTCATCGCGCTGTTCTACTTGACGGTGCCGGTGCTCGCGGTGCTCATCAAGTACGAGATCCTGACGAATCTGGTGGGGCGGCCGTTCGCCGATCTGCCCGCGTGGATCACGCAATGGCACCGCTTCGAGCCGGGGCTCATCAACGTCGTCGATCAGCTTCGCGACGGCATCGTCCACTGGTCCGAGATCCAGATGCAGCCCGACATCGTCGTGCTCGCGGCGCCGGAGATCGCGGGGCTGCCGTACGTCGTGTCGGGGCTGATCGCGGCGGGCGCGCTCGCCGCGGCGCTGTCGACGGCGGACGGCTTGCTGCTGACGATCGCGAACGCGCTGTCGCACGACGTCTACTACCACATGGTCGCGCCCGACGCGTCGAGCCAGCGGCGCGTGACGATCTCGAAGGTGCTGCTGCTCGGCGTTGCGCTGTTCGCGTCGTACGTTGCGTCGCTGAATACCGGGAAGATCCTGTTTCTCGTCGGGGCGGCGTTCTCGCTCGCGGCTTCGAGCTTCTTCCCGGTGCTCGTGCTCGGCGTGTTCTGGAAGCGCACGACGACGCGCGGCGCGGTTGCGGGGATGGTGACGGGGCTCGGCGTGTGCATCTACTACATCGTGTCGACGTACCCGTTCTTCACGCAGATCACGGGCTTCGCGGGGCCGAGCTGGTTCGGCATCGAGCCGATCAGCTCCGGTGTGTTCGGCGTGCCGGCGGGGTTCGCGATGGCGATCGTCGTGAGCCTGCTGGATCGGCGGCCGGATGCGTATACGAACGCGCTTGTCGACTATATCCGGCATCCTTGATGGTCGGGTTTCTCCCGGGGGTGGCGGCCCGGCCCCGGAGTTTGCTATACTTGCCGTCTTCCCGGAGAGATGGATGAGTGGTTTAAGTCGCACGCCTGGAAAGCGTGTATAGGTTAATAGCCTATCGGGGGTTCGAATCCCCCTCTCTCCGCCAGAACAATGCCAAGTTACTGATCAGCTTGGAAAATCCCGACAAATCAAGCACCTTGAGCCTGTTGGCCCACGATAAGTGGTACACAGAGGACTCGGAAGACTTGAAAAACAAACCGGGGCTGGTGTCCCGAAACGGCACCTACTATGCGCGGATGCGCGTACCGACATTGCTCGTCGGACTTCTCCAAAAGCACGAAGTCAAAATCAGCCTTCGCACGAAGAACCTGAATGAAGCCCGTGCGAAGCTACCCGCCGCACTCGTCGAAATCCACAAACAGTTTGCTGCCGCTACCAAGGTCGCGGACGCCGTTGCCGCGCCAGCCGAAGATGTCCGACGCGGTACGCTTGAGCAGATTGCCCGCACGTGGTTCGAGCCACGTTGGCGCGCCACGGGCGAAGCCCTCTGGAAGCCGGCCCCGGCCGGAATGACCGCCGTGGACGCGTTGTGCAACATCGATCCCGAACTCGCCCGTTTGACGCCGCCTGACGAAGTGACGTTTGGCGAGTACCTGCATCAGGCGCGCGGCCTGCTCGCGGCAGCCGGATATGCGGAGCCGTCGGGTAGCAGCGTCGAAATGCTGGCGCAGTTCATGGTGCGGGGCGAAATCGAATGCCTCAATAGGGGCCGTCGGCTCTTGGTTGATGGCCGGCTCTACGACGCGATCGAAGACCCGCTGTATCGGCCCATAGGCGGCTCTACAGAGGGCGTCGCGCGGGCGGATGCCGCTACCATCCCCAACGGGATCACGATCGATGAGGCTATCAAGCGATTCGAGAATGACCCGCAGCGCGCAAAGCTCAGCAGGAAGAATCTCGATGGCTACCAGCATAGCTTCAGGCTGCTACGCGAGATCGTCGGCGGCAATATGCCGTTGGGCGCGGTAAATCGCGATCACGCGCGTGAAGTGCAGGAGGTGTTTGCGCACCTACCAGCGAATGCGACGAAGCGATTCCCCGGGATGACGTTGGTGGCGGCCGCCGAGCATGCCAAAAAGAGCGGCATCCCACCCATTTCCGCAAAAACCGCCGAAGTCCAACTTGGCAACTTTTCGAGCTTCTTCAGTTGGGCTGTGAGGGAACACCTCATCGACAAGACCCCCGCCGCCGGATTGCAGCCGCTTCAGGAAAAGCGCAGCAAGGACGAGGGCCGCCAGCCATTCAGTGATGCCGACCTCGTAAAGCTGTTCTCCGACGATCTGTTTCGTGCGCCGTATCGACGTGTTGCGCCCCGCTGGCTGGGGCGGTACTGGGTGCCGTTGCTCGCGCTCTACCACGGCGCGCGGCTGAACGAACTGTGCCAACTGGAAGTGGCCGATGCCGGCGTGGCAAATGGCATCCCCTTCCTCCACTTTCGGGAAGAAAGCGCCGCTGACGAAGAAAAGCACCTAAAGACTCGGAACTCGGAGCGCGTCATTCCCATTCACCCGGTTCTTCAGCAGCTTGGGTTCGTCGAGTACGTTGAAGCGACGCGCAAGGCGGGGCATGCGCGCTTGTTCCCGAGCTTGACGAAAAGCGCCACGGGGTACTATTCCGACAACTTCTCGAAATGGTTCGGCCGGTTCTGCGATAAGTGTGGCGTGACCGACAGCCGGCTTGCCTTCCACTCGTTCCGACATGGCTTCAGAGACGCTGCTCGCGCAGCTGACATTCCACGCGAAATAGCTCAAGCATTGGGTGGGTGGTCCGATGGCGATGACTCCACGAGCGAGGACTATGGGAAAGGCTACACCCTGAGCCGCAAGGCCGACGAGCTTGCCAAAATTCGGTTCCCGGCTGTCGAACGACTGCTTGCCCCAGTAACGCAAGTGTCCCAAGGTGATGGCACCTGATTCCTTTCGGTGACCGGGCCGCTTCCTCTGCCCGCTGTGGGTCCGCGAAGTGTTCGTCACTCGCAGTTCTGATATCCGCCTACACGCATGCCACGCGTTGTGTTCGCCGGCCAACGAGCAAGAAGTTGCGTCAGATGTGACCGGCTGCAAGTGGCGCAAGTTGCGTCACGCGCGACCGGCCTAAATCGGCAACTTACGTCAGAAGCGACCGTGTTCCAGCGAAAGTTGCGTCACCGGCGACCCCAAGAAAACCACATTCCTTGAAGAACTACACATGCCTCATAGAAAGGCACATGTATGTGCGTCGCAGCTTTCGCCGCTCGCACGGCTCCTTCCTCTAAAAGCAAATCTCGGATGCTTCGCATTCCAAAAAATGGCTCCGCTTTGCTCCGCCATTCAAAGAAGTTTGAATGCAGATGAGATTTTGAAACTGGTTTCAACTGATTTTTCTTGTGCTCATTATCGGCAGGACGATAGGATGAGTGCGCCCTGCTTGAACCTTATCGCAGGCAAAAAAAAGCCCGAATCGGACTCACGATCCTATCGGGCAAATATCTGTTGAAGCCCGGTCAGTATGACGAAGACGGGCGAAAATGACAACGACTATACGCACCATGAGTAGCTCATTTCAATTTGAAACGATCGCCGATTACGTCGAAAACGAGACGTTCATTCGAGCCAACCCGGATCACCTCGGCGTTGTTGCCATTCGCAACATCTACGACTACGTGGCTCGCGATATTGCTCCTCGCTGGAAGCCCATTGTTGTGCGTCAGTTGCTCTATCTGTTGCGCTTTACCGTTGGGTTCGGCAAGGAGTACTTCGCGCAGGGTGCGCACCGGTGCGCGAAGGGAAGACCAAGCACAGGCGGCAAACTGATTGCGCCCCCCAACGGGGCATCCCCGCGCACGACTCAGCGAGCTAACGCGATCATCGTCGAAGAGGGGTGGTTCCATTGTGAAGGTGGCGGCCGCTCTGGCGGACGTGCAAACATCTACCGGCCTTCCGAAGCATTTCTCGCGGCGGCGACAGCGAAGCGAGACGATGTGGTCTACGGTGACCTGAACGCTTTGACGGTAGCGAGAGAATATGAACGCTTAATCGACAGGGGCAGTCAACTAACTGCCACGGAATTCGCGTGCGCGTTATGGTCAGTGTACGCGATGCGATCCACAGCATTGATGTCGAGCAAAGGTTGGAAGCGGTACGGTTCGTGGGCCGATTTGGCAACTGGCAAGCGCAGCGATGACGGACGTTTAATCTTTCCCGCGATCAACCTGGGCAGGACTGCGATGAAGAAGGCTTTTCACGAACTTGATCAGGCGGGGTTTCTGAACATTAACTACTGCGCGGGCCTACCGTCGATCTTTGAACTCCCTGCATGCGAAACGGCACTAGCAAACATTCGCCGAGCAAATCGGTCGTCACCTGATGCAGTTCAAGGAGACGGAGCGAGCACGCGACCGTCGGCCGTGGTTCATTCACGCAAAGTGGACCAAGTTGACCACCTTGTTGAAAACCGCGCGCTCCGTGAAATGCGCCGCACATCCGAATTAACCTGGCTTTGCCATGTGTGGCGGGCGGCGGTGCGTAAACGGAGCCCAGAATACGAGGAGTATATAAATCTACCCACCGAAGATGACCGCAATTGCGCGCGTGCCATCCTGCATTACGTGCGGGAGCACAAGATTCGCTCCGAGCTTGATCAGCGTCGATTTCTGCTCTTCGCAGCGGCACGCTCTCCTGATCCCCAGTGGAACCGTATCGGGCACCTTAATCGGCGTGTCTTAATCGATAGATTGATTGCGCAGTTCCGTGCTGAACACACTCAACAAACAGCGTAAGCAGGGGGTAACGATGTCCAACTGCGTCCGGGTTCGATTTACTGACCCTGCTGATACCGGCAATGTCCAGGAATGGGAAAGCCTCGCAACTGCCGCACGAGCTTTGGGGGTAGGTGTGCAAAGCTTCAGGGCGGCGTTGCCAAGCCGGGCCGGTGAGTCGCGTTTGTATCGCGGATGGTTGATCGAGCGCCTAGATGATCCGCCGCGCCGACGTACCGAGATGGCCGAAATCGAGAACTGGGCGCATGTCATGGCACTCAGGGACGCCGAGCAGGCCATCCTCGCGCGGGTCAAGCAACAGGACACTTCGGTAAATGGCGACTGTCTCGACGACGCAATCGCTCACGAGTACAAGGAGACTTACGCTTGGTATCTCGCCACATCAGTCATTGAAGAGATTCGTTGGCGCACCGGCCGTCAGATGACCCGCAGCCGGCCGGGTACCGCTGCTGAACTAAGCGCGCCAACCAATGAACAACTTGCGGGAATACCGGCTATCCGTCAAAGGAAGCGACCGCACCGTTCATAACCCGTCGCACGAGATCCACTCGCCCAGTGGCGGAGGCCGAGCGGAACTGACGTCGATTCGGGCAGGGTGACAATGCCGCCTCTGGCCTTCCACGACGCGGCGAGGCGAATCGCAGCCAACGGCCCTCTATTCACTGGCGCGAGTTCGTTCCGAATGCTCTGCGAGGCGGGCTTCCGCAGCGGCCAGGAAGGCGGAGGGAGTCAAGCCAAGTACCCCGCATAGCTTCCACACGATGCGGATGCTTGGGCTATGTCGGCCCAATTCAATCAGCGAAACGTAGTTCCGTTCCATCTCAGCGGCATGGGCGAGCGCTTCCTGCGACAAGCCCTTCCGCCGTCGCAACGCCCGTAACACTTCGCCAACCGCCTGTTCCGGCTCCAACGCCGCCGCCCTCAAGATGCAAGACGCTCGACGTTAAGCAGGCGTCACCGGAGTGTCTTCACAAAATATTGGGCAAAACGGATCAAGGGAGGTATTGTTGCTTCATTCGACGGTGTAAGCGCGCGTCATCAACAAGAGGACGAAAAAACGATGAAGAAGATTGTGCTGGCCGTGTGTATTGCCTCGCTGGCCGGTTGCATGGCCTCCGAATCGGTACAACAGCGCCCGCCAGTATTCACGGCAGAAACGACAAAGACGGCCGAGGTTTATTCGAACTGCGTGCACGAGCGGTGGGCCGAACTCACCGTCGGCGCGGAGCGGTTCACCCGGCCGAACGGGTATCGGGTAAGGAACCACGCTGGCGGCCTGCTGGACGTTACAAGTACCGCGACAGGTGCGCACGTAGAAATGAGGGAGCCCCCACTGAGTGCGTGGAGCCCGGAAGAGGCGGCGAAAGCCTGCCTGTGAATCTCGATGTGCTCGGCGGGGAGTACTCCGTCGCTATGGACGCGCGCATAGCCTGTAGTGACGAGATGAGCCCTGTGAGCCGGCCGTCGCGTCCCAGACTGCGGCGCGTCGCCGATGCGGACGACACCAATGACAGCCGACGGCGCGATTCCCCAAATTTCGGCCTTGATTTTGAAACCGGTTGCACGAAGCAGACGCGTGGATGAAAACCTGGAATTCGTTGACCGATGTACCTGAACAGCGCGCAGCCGATGATGTATCTCGTG
This sequence comes from Burkholderia oklahomensis C6786, assembly GCF_000959365.1. NCBI lineage: Bacteria > Pseudomonadati > Pseudomonadota > Betaproteobacteria > Burkholderiales > Burkholderiaceae > Burkholderia > Burkholderia oklahomensis. Next base: position 2,943,502 of record NZ_CP009556.1, on the reverse strand, counting down.
AGACAGTGATTGGCAGTACCTGTCACCGGGGATGCCGCGTTGACATTGAGCCTGTCGTGCATCGCTTCCAGTTCGTCACGCTTGCCTTTGACAAGCCGCAGACGGTGTTCCGTCTGCCTCAGTGGCGCTGGCCGGTCATAGGCCCGTATAACGGGTTCAGCGGGGCTGCGCGCATCCGTGGCTGGCAACTACTGCGCTTCTACCAACGGAACGGCTGGCTTCGCTACGACGACGTGTGTTCGGTCACGGGCACGGCTGGCGGCGTGGGACTGCACAACGAGGACTATTCGCGACCGTGGGCCGCATACCCCGTCTCGAAGCGCGCACACACCCTGATTCATACCCGCGCGCGCTTTACCAAAGCGTGGGACGCGTTTCTCGCTGGTGAGGCATTGCCCCACACGTGGGCCAAGACGCTCTCGCCTGATGGCGGCGTTTCGATCGCCGCGCGCAAATGTAGCGTCGCTCACCTGCTCGAACACGCGCCGCATCCAACATGGGTCGTCGTGCCCGAGACAGAATTCGACCACCGCTGAACTTATAAACGACAATACAGAGGACCAAATGTCTTTGATCAACTGCCCGGAATGCACCAAGGAATTCAGTAGTTTGGCTGCGAGTTGCCCGAATTGTGGGGCACCGAATGAGCCTGTACCGTCGAGCGCTTCACGTGGGATGGGACGCGGCACGAAGATTCTGTTAGCGATCGTCGGAATTCCCGTCGTGATTATCGCGATACTGTTAGTCATCGGGGCCAACATAAGTCCCGAGGAACAAGAGCGGCAGTCCGCTGCCACAGCTATCGATCTCTGCGACAAGCAGGCCAATGACGAGTTGTCGCCGGTGAATGTTCGACGGTTTGCCAGAGCGACATGCGAGAGGATGCGTTCGGACTACAGGTCGAAATACGGTCGCGACTACTAATCAGGCACGGCGCGCCGCTCCCTACGTCAAGATAGCTTGCCTTCGTTGCCACGCGCGCGCCAAAACCGTCCGTTTTTGGACATCTGCCGATGACGTGTCCAAAAGCCTGCCCAGCGCTCGCGTACACTCTTCCAATGTTTTGCACGTCGTTTTCGGACATGGGGCGGACCAGCTGAGTTTCGCTCGGCGCGCGAGGAAATTTCGCTTCGGTCCGGTTGGTTTCGCCCGCAGCGCGCCGCGTGTCGGTCCCATGTCGGGCCAAGTGCGGACATTGACGACCCCTGGATGGGCGATGCGACCTCAACGCATTGCCCGCTCCTACACTTTTTCGAACAAAGAGGACTGGTAGGAAATATTCCAGCGAGGCTGGCCGCCTACGGCAAGAGTGAGCTGGAAGCGCTCGGGCGCTTCCGAACGACGCTCCGCCAACGGGATTTCCGTGATGGTAATCGGCGCGGCCATCTTTTGCTGTATGCAATGTGCAGTTACGTCCTCGACAAAACAACACACGCGGTCAAGCATCGCTTGCACAAATTCCGTGACCGGCTGGCCGGCGACGACGGGTTCGACTGCGACGATGTTCGCGCCCGAGGTGTCATACGTGACGCGTGGCAAGGACCAGTTGTTGTGCTCCAGATCGTTGCGACTCTTGATAAGCCGCTCTGACCACGTCTGCCGACACTTCTCTAGATAATCTGCTAGCAGCGGATCGGTTGCCTTCAGTGCAGCAATACCACGCTCAAAGGCAGGTTGCTGCTTGAACATGAAGCCGATGTCTATGCCGAGGTGCATCGTGAGTCCCTGCATGCCTTGCTTGATGACGCGCGCGGCGCTGTTGAGGAAGTGCTCCACCTGCTTCCTAAGTTCCTTGTCGATGTTTTCGTCAATGTGGATTGCCACACCTTGCCGCCGCACGACTTCCCCGGCGGCGACTTTGCGCGCATGTCCTGCCCAGAGCTCGGATATTTCTTTAGCCGCCGTTCGCGCCGTGAATAGCGAGTTTGGGACGAAGTCAAAAGCCTTGTCGAAGCTTTCGCGCGCCACAGGATCGGGATAAACGGCGTCGCGCAGCCGCATGAGGCCCATGAACAGACGCGCCATGAAGGGTGACGCCGAGCCCTCGTCGGCGAGCTTCTGAACGATCCACTGACTCTGCGGTTGATTTACCAGCATGTTTGACCGTTGCTGAAACCGAGTCAGCATGTCGCCGAAATCTGCCGGTGTAATTGGTAGGACATACGAAATTTGTAAATCATCCGGCCGGGTGATAACTCCGGCCTTCAGTATGTCGTCCCTCCCGAAGAACGGCAGCAGGCCGAGCAGCGGCAATTTACCCTTAAGAAGGATCGTGCCTCCGTCCTGCCACGGGATAAGTTGAATCCTGGCCATGTGTTGCCCGCGCCGGTCCGTGATCTGAAACGGCGGCGCTGGCACAAAGCGGTCTTGGTACTGATTGCGTGGAACGGGACTTAGGTTGCCCTTGAGGTCGTACTGATAGCCGCAAACCACCACAGCCGTGTTCGGTACGCCGTCCAGCAATTCGGTGAAGTTGGAAAGCTTCGCGCCCGGCGAGAAGATGCCCAGGTGAGCGACAACAAAAGACATCATCTTGTTGAAGGTGAACGCGCCCGTCGGCCTCAGGACGATCAGGACGTACACCGCCGGTATGTAGTTGTTGAGCGCACCTTCTGCTGGCGGCAGATAGTCGCCGCTCAGTGACTCTCCCGGAAACTGCGCCGCATACTGGATCGCGCCCATCGAAGCAACTACGATCATGTCAGGCCATTCCCTGCTCGGAGTCGCGGCGTTGAGTCGCTCAAGCTCTTCGGCAAAAGCCTCCAGCGGCAAATCCGACCTCTGAGCGTAGATCACGCCGAGTGTTACGGTCGTCGTCGGCGTATCCAGCTTCGGTGCTGGCGATTTCTTCAGCCGCTTCGCGCGTGCAACGCGCGCGTAAGCTGCCCGGAAGTTGTCGATCGTCAGACTGTCGGTCGCGTCAGCAACGACTGCAGTAGAATCCGCCGGCACTTGCGCAGGAGTTGCAGCCGGCGACGTTTCCTTCGCCGCGTAAACGACAGCTGCGAAGGTATCTGACACCGCGCCGTCAGCATCGATAACGCTGGCAGACGCTACCTTGTACGGCCATCCGACGTACCGTTCGATTCCCGCTCGCAAGGCGGCTGAAAGAGTCCCTGCGCAGACGGCGGCGACTTGGCGTCCAGTCTCAAGGACCTCTTGGGCGATTGCCATCTCACGTGCTCCTTAGTCGGTTGGTGTATGCCGAGAGATTTGAATTCCACGGATTCTAGGTCAAAGCGGCCAACTCCTTAGTGAGGTCCGCTTTGCGTTGCGGCCGATCGGCGTCAGGCCGAAACCGATCGTGAAATATATTTTTCTCGATCTGCCTATATCTCGGCCAGTCGCGAAAGCACCCTGCATCGGGAGCCAATTCTCGCAGCTACGGCGACAAGCATTTCCCGGAGGGCTCCGTCCGAGGTGACGATCACGTCGCAGTAGGCGACCGCCAGCACGCCGAACTGGACGTCAATGCCGTCCGATCGTCTGAGCCTGCGCTGACCTGCGACTCGATGCCGATAGGTCTGTTCCTCAGCGTGGAACGCTGGGCAGTGCAGGTAGGCGTCGTCGATGTGCTCAAGGAGGAAGTTGACCAACACTTCGCGTCGCCGCTGATCAATCCATGCGTTGTCCGCCTGATTCCGCTCGGGCAGTAGTTCCATCAACCACTGCTGGTCGATCAGCTGCTCGTCGCGTTCTACGACGCCATCGATAAACGCTTGACGGCCAGCCGCAGCCGCCGCTGGTCCATCATCAAGCGCGGCGTCAAGATGTCGGCGCAGGTTGGAATTAGTCAGCATCTCCACGCCGTCGCGGAAGCTCTCGCCTACGAAAGGAATCGCGGGGTTGCGCGGGCTGGCGAAGGTTGCCCACATTTGCGCGGGCGTGTCGAAGAATGGGCTGACCTCCTCGATGCGGTATGGGTGGTCGTCGTACCGGAGAGCCGCATATCGTACGACCTCCTGTACCTGAACGAGACGCGGGTTTGCGCAGTAGAGCGGCCGGATACCCGTAATGAACTCAATGCAGCCGTCCTTCGTCTCCTGGCGGCCAGCCCGCGCCGTCTCGTACATGTTCCAGACCGATACTGCAAAGCGGTGCTCGCCCGCCCTGAGGGTCTCCGCGACGCGACCGCGTTCAGCGTCCGCGTCGGCGACGCGAGTATGCCCCGCAATGTCGGAGACGAAGTTGTGATCGAGATAGATAACGCCCATCTTTGCACGCGCGATTGAATGCAGATGCAACCAGTGTATCGCGGCCCGAACGCGGCGCGTCCAACCCTGAAATCGGGCGATGGCTGGGCTGCCGTGAGGCGGGAGATATGCGCCTCTCACGTCCCATGATCCGGCCCGCTGTAGGGCCGATAACGCGTTACCCCGCGCCGCCGATCAAATGGCCGTTGCTCTTTGAGAGAGGCCGCTCGTTGCCGGCGCGGCAACTCGGATTCACGCAGCGTGTCGTTAGTTGACCATCGGGGTATGGCATCTCGACGACAAGCTTGACGCACGGCACCAAGGGGTTAATGTTCGGCCATCTTTGTTCGATGGGGGGCGCAAAGTTGAGCCGAGTCTTTGCCTACTGCCGGGTCTCGACAGCCGAGCAGACAACAGACAATCAAGTCGTCGAAATCCGTGCAGCCGGCTTCAACATTGACCCACGCCGCGTCGTTGCCGAGTGCGTGTCCGGCTCGATTGCAGCGAAACAACGGGCCGGATTCACGAAGCTGCTCGATCGGCTGGAAGATGGCGACGTGCTGATCGTCACCAAACTCGACAGGCTTGGCCGTAATGCGATGGATGTCCGGGCGACGGTCGAGGAGCTAGCGGCGGTGGGCGTCCGCGTCCATTGCCTCGCGCTGGGCGGGGCGGACCTCACAAGCGCGGCCGGCAAGATGACGATGATGGTGCTGATTGCGGTCGCCGAGTTCGAACGTGATTTGCTGCTGGAGCGCACCGCCGCCGGGCTCGCTCGTGCGCGTGAGACCGGCAAAGTGCTGGGCCGGCCGAAGGCGTTGAGCGACAAGCAGGAAGCGTTGGCACTGGCGCGCCTTGCCGAGGGGCAGCCAGTGGCCGCCGTCGCCCGCGAGTTGAATACGAGCCGCCAGACCATCATGCGGTTGCGTGCGCGCGGCGATATGGTCAGCGTGCGGTGAGGGTGGTCTGTGGGACCGCGCAGTTTGGTCGCTGCGGCCGAGCAGTTCGGTCCCACAGACCACCCTTCCCCCCTCATGACACTGCTCCACCAATGCAAGGGTCGTCATCCTCGCCGGCCAAAATGCCGACTGCTTTCCTCTCTTGTGCAACCGGTTTCAAAATAAGGAAAACGTATAAATGAGCATCACCACCATCGGGCGGTCCTCGCGACGCCTGTTCAAACAGTTCAGCAACGTCCCGAACGGCATCCCGGTCACTGAATCCGGCCGAGTGGTCTACAGCGTCGATCCGTTACACGCCGAAATCCTGCTGGCCCACCGTCTCGCTTATCGGAGCCAAGACCCGCGCAGCGGCGGGCTGCGCCTCTACAACGACACCTTTTTGTCCGAGGTCCACGCCGTGCTGTCGCGCCGCCCGGAGGACATCGATCTGCCGGCTTCGTTCGGGCGCTGAGCCCGATCTAGGCTTAGCGGACTGCATCGCAGCACCGGCGCGCTAGCAGGCTGGCGGCCCGTGACAACACGTAACATGCGGCATGTACGCAGTACGCGCTGCGACCTGCCTTTTTGAAACCGGTTGCACGACTTCTGGTACAAAGCGGCTACTGCCAGCACGACCAACAAGACATCTGCAAAGTAAGGCGGCCGGCACTTAGCGCCAAAGGATGCCCGCTGTCTGTTCCTGGTCGCGGGCCAGCAGTAGGTGAGTATGTCAGCGGCGAAGCAACCGTGTCATAAGAAGCATATATACCGGAGCCCGTATCGTGATAAGTAATCGAGTTGAGAAATTAAAATTCCTAGTTGATGAGATGCAAATTGCATTTCATCTCGCGACACATGTCGACGACCCTTTCGTTGCACGTACCCTTGCCCGTCACATTCTGGTGCGAGCGGAAAATTTTATCGAGCACGCGCGAGGCCTGCGGAAACCGCTCAACAATGGGGGGCATGACACAAGGCGATTTCATGAGATAAAGGAAGCTTATGCCAGCAACTTCGCTGAATATTTCAAAGTATCTAGAGATCGGCTTGGCGCGCACGTACAAGACTTTGACTTTGGCAAACGGATTGAGCTTTGGAACGACATTGAGATAGTGAAAATCGGGTTTTTCGTAGAGGGCGCTCAGGAGGTTTACGAAAGCTTGGCGCCCCTTAACTTAGCTGGATTCGTTTCGTACACGGCCCCGCCCGAGCTTGCCGATCCACGCGTTGTTGAAGCGTTACACCAGTACCAACGAACAATTGATCAAAGCAAGCGGGTCGAGATGGGTGTGGACTCACTGGCGATGGCCCGCAGCAATACGACTGCAGCACTGAATACGACACCAGTGCATGCGCGGGCAGCTCAGCTCGCACTGATACGTCGCTGGGTCAGCATGCAGAGAGAACTCCTCGCAAAGTTCGCTGCTCATCAGTCTATCGCTCGAATCCTCAAGGCCCGGATCGTCACAGACATTGTCAGCTTCTGCGATTGCCTTGTGACCCGTCCAGTTGCGGCCGGAGCCCCCCAACAAATGGACGGATTGGACAAACTGGTTCGGGAGAGCGGCCAGTCGTCGGCTTCGATTGATCAATTTGTCGCCGCCTCGAATTTCCAGTCCGAACTCGAAACGGCGCGCAACGTTCGTAACGTCATCGGCGCCCATCTCGAAATCGGCGATGCGCATATGCTCCCATCACTCATTGGGAACCTAGACGCCTACGATCTGAATCAGGGACTTAGCTTTTATGAACGCGTCAGTGCCTCGTTCATAAAAGCATGTCATAGCGTCCTATTTCTGCGAATGTATGCGGCCGATGGTCAGCGCATATATGGTGTTACCGCTGGTGGCGGGCAGGTGGTACCGTTCTCTGGCGAAAATATCGCCGCCCAACCGTCGCAAGAAGCGCCTCCAATCAACGACGAAGAAGCTTATCGCAAGTGTCTCATTCAGTGGCTCGACGGCGATGAGGTGCAAAGAGGCGATGCACGGCAGTTCTTTTGGAATGCTTTCCAAGCCTCACAGTCGGTGGAGACGATCGACGAAATCGAGAATTTCGGCTCGGGCCATCGACTATCCAAGCACGAGTTCCGAAAGGTACATCAGTTTCTCGCGGCGACTTTGGCAGAACAACTTTCGGATTCGGACTTCAGGGGAATTCTTGAACTCATTCTTTCTTGCCGAAGCGGTTGGCCGTACCCGCTAGCAGAGATTCTCGTCCGCTATGGTCAAGGCGCTCCGGCGTCAAGGCGATTGTTGGTCTGTCACGTACTCGGCGAGCTTGGCAGTGCTCCGCATGAGTCGGTGAATAAGTTTCTCCAAGAATGCGCCAGTTCCAAAAGCTGGCCTATTCGTCTCGATGCGACGCTCGCTCGCTACAAGACGTTCGTGAAAACCGAAGGCGTTCATAGGGTGAATCACGGTGGGCACGTGAACGTGGAATACGATGCCTATGTAGATTCGCTGATTCAGCCGATGTCGCCTTCTGAGCGATTTATATGTTTGCTCGCTTTTGCCAGTGTCCTCAGCGGACCGGGAATTGGTTCGTTGTCTTCTCCATTTAAAGACAACTATATTGAACTTCAAAATCAGATCCAATCCCAATGTCTGCTTCATTTGAAGGACGATGACAATCATTCAAAAGCGACCACGCTTAAGCAACTTGTCGACACCAACGACTATGTTGGCGTCTGCATCCTAGTGGCGCTCGATCTAGATGGTGGCGACAAGAATCCGCTTTATAACGCACTGGTCGATAGTTGTTGTTACGGCTCAATCGTTACCGCTGGTCACGCGCAGGCGACGCGCCACCTTGCGATGTGCTTTCTTCTAAAGAAGGAGCATCGTATTGCGTTTGAGATTGCCGATGGACTCGCCTCCAGCCATCCAGAATGGGTCGATATACAGATTCTCGTAGCGGAGATCCTCGGCGAAACTCGTGGAGCGGAAGACGACGCCCTACAAAGGGTCTCTACGATTCGCAATGCGTACAGGTTGACTGCCGAGTTGGAAGCACGCCTAAGCGCGGTGGAAGCAGAGATCGCTCAGCGGAAACCATAGCGATACCGAGGGCCGAGTTCAGGCAGTCCATCGTTCCCTATCTCCTAAGGTCGGCGTCGGGCTCGATGATGCCGGCGCGTCCGCTTGCGGGGCCTCAAAGCGGGCTGCTTCCGCAAGCAGTGGAGCGACGCCTCTCGGCCCGAACTGAGCCCGACGATCAGGACATCGTCCATCCGACGAAGTCCAACGTTCTACATTTGAAGCCGGTTGCAAGCTTGACTGGTACACAGCCGTTGGTACACTGATATTTCGTCAATGGGGCCAAGCCATTGATTTGTCGAGGATTGCCATACGCGGGGAGCCTATCCCCCTCTCTCCGCCAGAATTTCCTTATAATTCAAATGCTTGGCGAAGTGGGCGGCGATTAATCGCCTTGATTTCCTGCTGTTTTCTGTACGGAATCGCAACTTAATCGCAACGTCGATTCCGCAAACTTCTCCACTGCCTTTCCGCCTGCATCGGGGTCCGCCGTAGGCATCCACCTAGCGTAGATTCGAACGGTTGTGTCCTGGTTCGAATGGCCCATTTGGCGAGCTACCCACATTGGATGTTCCCCAGCGGAGAGCATCATAGATGCGTACGTGTGGCGTGTCTGGTAAGGCTTCCTGTATCTGACCTGCGCTTGCTTTAGTCCCCTAGTCCACACTATCCGGATGGGGGAGTCTCCGGCCCACCGAGCAGCGTTTCGCGGGTCCTGGAATACCTCTCGGCCTTGTAGATATGTGTGAGCCTTTTGGGCGACTAGTGCAGACATGGCGGGCGGCAAGAGCTTTACCTCCCGGCGACTTGAACGTGTCTTCGTGTCCTCTGCCTCCTTTGCGGTCTGGGTCAATGCCCGTTTGACAACTATCACGCAGCGCTTCCAATCGATGTCTGTCCAATTGAGTGCGACGAGTTCCGAAGTGCGCAACCCTGTCCAAAACGCGAACCGAAACATATTCGCTGCTTGTGGGGGCATGGCCGCGACAATTTGGCTGCGGCCTACGTCTGTATTAGTAAAAGCCTTATTGCATGTGCTGCGCCGCGTCGTATCATTTCTATCGCGGGGCGACAAAATAAACGGGGAAAGATAATGAAAATCCAAGAGAAGGACTTCTATCACGGTGCAGCGCTAACGCAAATTACGGAACATCCGTCGTTCAAGGCACTTAACACCGCAGGCTCGGGGCATTACGGCCATTACTTAATTAACGCGGACCGGCACGTGTTCGTAAAATATCGGACCGGAAACGGCCGTTCATGGAATCACGTATTCTCGATTGGCGAACTGAACACGCTAAGAGCTATCTTTGCCAAGCAAAAATTCGTATGGCATGCACTGGTATGCGGTGATCTTACCGTTTGCTTGCTGTCGAAAGACGATGTGGAGCGACTAATCGATGTTCAAGATCAGGAACAGCAACGCATCAAAGTCGATGTGCCTCAAAACGGTAGCTGCCATGTATCCGGTACGTTGGGCGAACTGCCTCATGTCGTGAGGCACAACGATTTTCCCGCGCGGCTATTCCAGTAGTACGGGACCGCCAAGGGGTCTATGGGCTCAACGTGTCTGATCATTTTCACCGGAACGCGTGCCACTATTATTGGGCTACGCGTGTGTGCGCGCGCGCACAACAAGCCTTTCCCGTGACCTCTACGCATATCTACCGGAAGGGCGCAGCCAACAGAGCCGATAACGTATTGCCAGAGGTTAAGGGAAAGGCTTATGGAAGGTTCTGGGACGTTATCGGCGGAAATTTTTGCAGTTAGCGATATTTCGACACTGACCCGCCGGTGTCGGTCAAAATCGATCCTGCAAATCAACATACCCCCGCCATAGGCGCTATTCACCGTTGTATTTGTGCAACATTCTGCGGGATCGGCTTGACCTTCGACCCTAGGGTGAGTCCTTGCCGTGCCTTGCTCGGTGGGGTATCGTTCTCGCTTCTTTCGTCCGAGGATTGCACGATGCCGATTGAGTGTAGCTTCACCCTTAACCATCAGCGGATGTCGTCCTTGAGCTGCCAGGGATTCGGTAGCGTGCTCGCCTTCTCAGGTAACGGGAAGTACACGAACGATCCTGCCTCGACCACTATCCCGAAAGATGGGGCCTTGCCTACGGGCATCTACTACATCGTGGACCGGGAAAGCGGAGGGCGTCTCGGATGGCTCAATGACCTAGGAGCGGACGCTCTTGCCGGAACGCATCGAGCAGATTGGTTCGCTCTGTATCGTGCCGACGGGACGATAGATGATTGGACATTCGTCAACGGAGTCCGCAGAGGTAACTTCCGGTTGCATCCGGTCGGTTACTGGGGAATCAGCGAGGGATGTATAACGATGCCGAACAAGGATCAATTCAAGCGGCTACGTTCATTCCTCAAGTCTCAACCTGCATCTAAGATTCCCGGTACGAATACCAACTACTACGGAAGAGTAACCGTACGATGAAACGGTCTGCCCTCTATTTCTTTGCGGCTCTAGTGCTAACTCTCCCAATCTACACAGGGATAGCGAATATCCCTGCTGTCGATCATTGGTTCACCAGTGGGGCAGGATGGGGAGCATTCGAACCGATATTCAAATTCGCAGGGGGCTTAGGCTTTCAGGGAGAAGGGAGGATTATTATTGCCTCCATGCTGCTTATCAGCTTCGTTATCTCCCTCTTGGTAGTCCTAGCCCTAAGAAAGCTCGTTTCCCTCTCCAGGATGCATAGAGCATAAACTAGCTATTCCAATGATGGGAGCTATCCGTAGGCAGCCCATCTACTGAGCTACCGGATTTAAGGGTATATCCTCTATCAGTAGCTGTCTTCTTCTTATGACAGTCTATGCAGAGCAAATGCAGATTCTCATCTTCATTAGTTCCACCTTGCTCTAATGGAATAATGTGGTCTACTTCGCCAGTGCGCACAGCTATTCCGCATCTCTGGCAAATGTGCTTATCTCTAATTCTAATTCTCTGGCGTTGCTTAACGCCTTCTTCGCCTCTTAGGCGAGAGTATTTTGTATTCTTCTGGATAGCTAAATCTCCTCGCTCGCTCGGATAGAACTGCCGTGCGTATTTAATGAGATGAAACAGGGTTCGCCTTGCACGTACCTGGGGCATCGTCGGGCATGCCTACCCATCGGGTGAGGTTCCTCCTCTCCTTAGCTCAGGGGTATTTTATATCGTGAAATGAAGAGGCTGGAGCCTTGTCTCTGCGGTGTTTCCGAGAGTCTATGCGAGAGCCTTTCCGGACGCATCCGACTTGACCGAGCATAGACTAGCGAGGGTCCACAGCCAGTTAATCACTCCGATGATGAGGAAGAACTTGGAGTAGAAGCCAGTGGCTGCGTCCAAGAAAAGCGCAATCAAAAATAGGATTAGCTTTACTGCACCTTGTCCATTATAGTCAGCATAAAAATCGTGAAATCCAATTGAGCCGAAAAGTAAGCCAAGGATAATATAAGTTCCCCTAGATTTTGCCATTGAGATTACTTGCGGTGCGTTGGATGTATTCTCGCTTTTTGTAGTGGTCTAATGAATCCGGACACTGATTTAGGCGAAAATGTTCGCCATGAAGAGGTGTCTGATGAGCAAGCAACGACGTACGTTTTCCCCGGAGTTCAAACGGCAAGCCGCCTGCCTAGTGCTCGACCAGGGCTATAGCCATATGGAGGCGAGTCGCTCAGTCGGCGTCGGCGAGACGGTACTGCGTTGCTGGGTGCACCAGCTTCAAATGGAACGCCAGGGCGTCACGCCGCAGGGCAAGGCAATCACGGCGGATCAACAGCGTATTCAGGAACTCGAGGCGCGTATCGAACGCCTCGAGCGTGAGAAAGCCATTTTAAAAAAGGCTACCGCGCTCTTGATGTCGGAAGGCATCGAACGTATGAAGTAATTGATCAGATTGGCGCAAGCGAATCGGTCGAACTGATCTGCGCGGTATTCGACGTATCACGTTCCTGCCTGTATGCGTACCGTGAGCGCACCCAGCGCATTGACGCTGAGCGCATGGCACTGCGTAGCCGGATACACGAACTGTTCGTCGAGAGCCGAAGCTCTGCCGGCAGCCGCAGCATCATGGGCATGATGCGCGAGGAAGGTACGGTGATTGGCCGCTTCAAGGTCAGCCGCTTGATGGAAGAACTTGGACTGATCTGCAAGCAGCCGGGTCGCCATGCCTACAAGCAGGCCACGGTCGAGCGGATCGATATCCCGAACCATCTCAATCGTGAATTCGAGGTTGGCGCGCCGAATCAGGTTTGGTGTGGTGACATGTAATGACCCAGCGGAACCTGCTCAGGTTAAGCGGCTAACGCGAATGCCTCAGCCGGCGTTTTCATCTTCAGCGCCTGATGAGGCCGTCGATGGTTGTAAAACTGGATCCAGTCGGCAATGGCGCGGCTGGCATGCTGCAGCGTCTCGAAGCGGTGTCGGTGTACGCATTGCTCTTTGAGCGTGCGGATGACGCGCTCGACCATTCCGTTCTGTTGCGGGCAGTGCGGCGTGATGGGACGTGTCAGGAATTTCGTGTGCTGAGGCCGGTTAAAAATCTCAGCTGATGGCGGAGGTGAATCGCTCGCCGAACAGAATGGCGAACTGATTGACTGCTTGCCGCCAGGTGATAGGCGGCATCTTCCAATCCTTTTCGATGTTGCGCAAGGCCAGATACAGCAGTTTGCTGGCGGCTTCGTCGCTCGGGAAGTGGCCGCGGTTCTTGACGATCTTGCGCAACTGCATGTGCATGCTCTCGATAGCGTTTGTCGTATATACGATTCGACGCACCTCGGGCGGATAGGCGAAGAAGGGGATTACCTGTTCCCATTGGCGCTGCCACATGGCCGCGACGGTAGGGAATTTGCGCCCCCACTCGCTTTGCGCAAAGGCGTCGAGCGCCGCTGCCGCCGCCTCGGCCGTGGCGGCCTGATAGATCGGCTTGATCGCGGCAGCCAGCGGCTTGCGATCCTTCCAGCTCGCCAGATTCAGCGAATTGCGGATCAGATGCACGATGCAGGTCTGGATTTGGGCGGCCGGATAGACCGCCTCGATCGCTTCGGGGAAGCCGCGCAACCCATCGACCACCGCGATCAGGATGTCGTGCAAGCCGCGGTTCTTCAGCTCGTTGAAGACCTTCAGCCAGAACTTGGCGCCTTCGGTTTGCTCGATCCACAAACCCAGTACTTCCTTGCGGCCGTCGGCGCGGATGCCCAGCGCCAGATAGACCGCCTTGTTCTTGACCGTGCCTTCGTCGCGGATCTTCAGCCGCAGCGCGTCAAAGTACACGATCGGATACATGGCCTCGAGCGGCCGCTGCTGCCACTGTTCGACGTCGGCCAGCACCTCGTCGGTGACCGTCGAAATCAGGTCGGGCGAGACTTGCAACCCGTACAGTTCCAGCAGATGGCCCTGAATCTCGCGAACGCTCATGCCGCGCGCATACATGCTGATCACGTGGTCGTCGAAGCCTGGCAGCCGGCGTTGGTACTTGCCGACCAACTGCGGCTCGAACGTCGCCTGTCGATCGCGCGGAATATCCAGCTTCAGTTCGCCGTTGGGCGTCAGGACCGTCTTGGGGCTGGTGCCGTTGCGGTGGTTACCGGCCCTGCCTTGCTCGGTCTCGGCTTCCAGATGGTGGCTCAACTCGGCCGCGAGCATGCGCTCGGCCAGTTGCTTCTTGAGCTGGCCGGCCAGCCCCGATTCGCCCAGGATCGACTCGGCATCCTTGCCCTGAACCTGGGCAAGCAACTGATCGATCAGCTCATCGGGAAACAGCTTCGGTGCCTTCGGATTCTTGCTCTTCTTGGTCACAGTTGCATCGGTCATAGGACGTTAGTTCCGTTATCGTCTCATGACCTCAGCACACTAAAAATCTGACAGGCTCGGCGTGATGAACTCCTGCCGCAGACCGTAACTGCGTACCAGAGCCGTGTAGTCGCGGCTTGTGAAGACTAGCCCGTTGTCGCTTCTCAGCAGGAACGGCTTCGGCACACGCCCGAGTGTGCCGAACCGGGCGATCAAAGCATGCTCCAACGCGCTCGAGGCTGTGCTGGCCTTGCCGCTACGTGACAGATGCCAGCCTAGCAACTCCCGCGTATGGCAGTCGATCACCAGCGCCAGCGTCGCCCACCCATCACGACCAGCCCAAACGCGGCACATATCGGTCGACCAGCGTTCGTTCGGCGCAGTCGCAACCGACGGCATGGCTTGAACACGCGGCCGAAAGCCAACTGGCCGTTTGCGAACCTGCCAGCCCATCAATCGGAAGATCCGCTGCACCGTGTTCTTGTTGAACCCAAGCAAATGCGCGACCGTCCGATACCCGAACGACGGCGACTCCTCAATCAGCGCCTTGATCGGCTCGGCAAACCGGGCTTGCACCTTCGGTTCGGACTTGACCGGCCGGTAATACATCGTGCGACGCGGCACCTCGAACCAGCGGCACAGCTTTGAAATCGAGACGGCGATGCCTTCGTCTTTGAGTCCCTGGCGGATCGTCTCGATCACTTCTCGTCCTCGCCCAGCAGGGACTGCAATTTTTTTCGCGCACGTAACTCCAGCATCGCTTCGCCGTATGCTTCCTGCAGTTCCTTGATCTGCCGCTCGTACTGCTCTTTCACGTCCTGCGGATTTGCTCGTAGCGCGTTTTCCATGCCGCGCTTGCCATCGTCGACCCAGTTCTCAACCTCAGAGGGCGACAAGTCGTAGGCCCGGCTCGCCTCGGCGACCGTCGTCTTGCCCTGAATGATGTCCAGCACCAGCGCGCTCTTGCGCTTCGCCGTCCATCCCTTGATGTCTTCGTCCATCTTCGTGCTCATCGTTTTTCCATCCATTATGACGTGAGCAGGTTTTCACTGGGTCATTACAGGTTTGGGTTCACGCCGTACTGGCGCGCAACCATCGAAACCGACTTCCCCGGCTCGAAACTCTCGCGAACCATCGCCAGCTTCTGCTCCGCCGTCCAGCGCCGCCGACGCTCCGGACCCGTCAACACTTCCATCACTTCCTGCCTGGCGTTAGTCAAAAACACAGTCTTATGCCTACCCGTTATTGTAAGTGGGTGACTGTGTCCGGCGTTTCAGGGGGCTGCTCCACACATTATCTGCGCGCTGAAACTGCGGTTCCATTACGTCGTCTTCGATGCGGTGCACCGACAGATTAGCCGGGTCCGCGTTGAGGTACTTCTCGATCCAATACTTGCGAAACGCCATTGAAAAGGATTGCTCTGCGTTTGCATCAAATCGCGGGACAAACACGAACTCGCCGTGCGCTGGCTCCGGGGTTTTGTCCGTCGTAGGCGTGGGCTGCTGTGGGAGTAAGAGGTCCTCGCCCAAGAGCCAACCAATAGGCTTTCCCGTGGTTTCGCGGAAGCGGCGCAGCGTACCCATGCCGGGAATCTGCTTGCTTGCAACCATGTTGTAGAGCGACTGACGCGGAAACCCCTTGAATCGGTGGCCGCGAAGGTCGCGAAGGACGAGTGGATGGAAGACTGCGAAATGGAGGCCGTTCTGTCACGTGCTGTGGCGGACCTCGCGAAAGAACTGGAGACCGCTTGAGCGCCGTTCAAGCCTGTATCAACCAAGCGGCCTATAACGCATTCTACGATCTGACCGCCTGTGCTCTGGAGACGCACAACCAGGAACGTGCCGCCCAGCGGATCATCGAGTCGAGGAACTATCTTCCACAGGCGGACGTGAATCGCCTTGTGCGGGCGCTCGAAGCGGATTACTACGAGTTCACTTAATACAGGTTGATGCGGGGGCGGGGAGAGTGTCGAAAATTAAGGAAGCTGCGAACGACATTAAAATCATATGGTAGTACGTCGATTTCCATTATTCAAAACTGAGACATTTATTTTAATTTTCAATGTCGCAACATATAAGTAGATGGTTTTATTTAAAATAAATCATAAACATGCGATGTTTGGCACAAATTTTTCTTTAAAGAATTGCAACGTGTTGTTGAGCGAATGCATTATGTGCTTACAGGAACATCGTTGCAAGGGGCGAGTTGCTCTGGTCGCGGCGTGATTCCGGTACGCCGCAGTGTTTGAGCAACATGACGTTGTTATGAGGTAAATCTTGATTTTCAGCAGGAGTGGTAAAATGGCAAAGCATCTTGTAGTTTTCACGGAAGAAGAATTCGCACAACTGAGTGAGGTGGATATGGTTCCTCTATCCGAGCTTGCTATACCAGAATCTGAAAAGACTGTTTTGCTTGAGGCGGCAAAAGGAAAAGGGGCAAACCCCCAGATGGTCGTTAGATGCAAAATTGTAGACGATGCAGTTGTCTGTAGAGTAGTCAAAAAATAAAGCGATAGTCTTTCGTTGCCGCCCGTGGACGGGCGGCTTTGTTACGCCTATAAGGAACTGATGCACTCGATTGCTGAGTACCAGAGCCTTCGCGAAAAGGCCGTAGTGGTATCCCTCGCCGAGATTCCCGAAGTTCGCCCGTATGCCCGCCGCCACGTCGAGAGGCTACAAGATCAAGGTCATGCGGGACTAGTAATCAGGCAACTTTGCCGCGAGGCGCAGAGTAGCCGCCGCACGACCGACGACGCGGGCCTGACGAACCGGGAAACACTCTACGCGGGCCTGAATGCTTTCCGTTCCGCACTGGAAACCGCCAAAAAGACCAAGCGGAAGGTCTCCAAGATCGAGCACAAGGGCGGCAAGTACAACCCCGTCAACGCCTTGGATGTAGAGGAGCAGGCGAGCGCTACCTGGGACGCGATATGCGGCATGCTGGGCCGGATGGCGGACCCGGATAGGCCGCTGAGTGTGCAGACGCTCGCGGGGGCCTTGGCGGGCCGTCTCCGTAATCTGACGGGCGGTGCGCCGGAGTATGGCGAGCTGGGTTACGAGCGCGCGACGCTCCTGCTTCTGGATCACTTCTGCGCGTCTACCGGTTGGCTCGAAGAACGTACCGGCGAAACCAAGATGATGAGCAAGGTACGGAAGCCGAACACGTACCACTTGACCGGGAAGTTCTTGGATGATGTCGCGGAGGGCGGGCTCGTCGCGGACTTCGCAGAGCGTCGCCCGATGCTCGTTCCGCCTGTGCCGTGGACGACATTCTCGACGCACGGCGGCTACCTGCACGACCAAATCCCGGCTGCGCCCCCATACACTGCGGGTAGATATGGCTTCGCGATCGATGCCGTTGAATTCGGCTGTGCCGCTCCGACTGTAGATTAAATTACAAGGCGCGAATGCCCAATACCCCCACCTTTCTCGACCCTGATTTGAGTGGCAATGCGATCCTTTAGCCCATCTACGTGACTGATGACGCCAATCATCTTGCCGCTCGCGTTGAGCGCGTCGAGCGCATTGAGGGCAATTTCCAGCGTGTCGCCATCGAGCGTGCCGAACCCTTCATCCAGGAACAGCGAGTCGATCGATGTCTTGTGACTCACGAGATCGGATAGCGCCAGCGCGAGCGCAAGACTGACAAGGAAGCTCTCGCCGCCCGACAGGGTGCGCGTGTCGCGCGTCGCGTCCGCCTGCCATCGGTCGACGATTTCCAGCTCGAGTTCGCCCGTCGACTTGCGCCTCAGCAGATAGCGCGCGTGCAGGCGGTCGAGATGCCGGTTCGCAAGCGTCAGAAGATGGTCGAGCGTCAACCCTTGGGCAAATTTCCTGAACTTGTCGCCCTTGGCGGAGCCGATCAGCGAATCGAGATGCTGCCAGACGTCGGTCTCCTTCGCTTGCGCTTCGATTTGCGTGAAAAGCGCCTGCTGGTTGCGACGCAATTCGTCATCGCGCGTCAGCAACTCGCGCTTGCCGCCGAGTTGCCCGTTGATCGACGCGGTTTGCGCGTCAAGCGACTCGATTTGCGTCGTCAGCTCGTCGAGCGTCGCCTCGGATCGTGCAGGCTGAGATTGCAGGCTCGCGCGCTTTTCCCGCGCGGATTGCAGCAGCGCGCTTGCCGTCTGTTTGCCCTGTTCGCATTGCTGCTTCAGCGTCTGCAGACGCTGCCGCTCGTCGGCCGGCAGCAACGCGGCGAGAAAGGCCGGCAGGTCGGGAAACGGACTCGTCGCAAGCGCTGTTTGCCATTTGGCGGCGGCCTCGGTCAGGGTTGCGCGTTGCTGCATTTGGAGGCCATCGAGCTGAGTGATGCGGCCGTCGAGCGATGCCAGCGCGTGCGTGAACGATTCGATTCTGTCCGCGCATGCCGACAACGCGTGAGCCGGATCTTCGATCGCGGAGAAGTCGACGATCGCATCGGCGTCCGTGGCGTCCTTCGCGTCCGTCCGTTTTTCTTCGAGCTTGCGATGCCGCTCCTGCCACGTCTCCAATCGGGCGCGAGCCGCATCGCACTGCGCCTGCTGCCGGACACGCGCTTCCGACAGCGTTTGCAGCCGCTGTTGCGTGCGTTGCCATTCCCGCCATTCGCCTTCGCGCGAGCGCAACCATGTATCGGCGTTTGCGGGCAGTTCGGCTTGCTCGAATCCCGCTTCGCGAATCGATGCCAGAAGCGCGCCTTCGTCACGCGTCAGCGCAGTCCGCAAGTCGGCAAGCTCCCGCCGGATTTCGGCCTGGCGTTCGTTCATCCCCTGAATGGCCTGCTCCAGCAACGCATGCGCGGCGCGGGCCGTTTGCAGCGCCTCCGCGCGCTCGGCATTGACCTTGCGCGCGCCGTTCAGCTCGTCTTCGGCTTGCTCGGCGGCATCCAGCAATTGCTTCAACGTCGCTGCGGCACCTTCGGCCAGTTTCCTGCCTTCGTCGAGCCGTTCGGGACGCGACCAGCCGGTGCGATCGAGCGGCGGGTCGGACTCCATCGATGCGGCCAGTTCGTCCCAGTTGCGCTGGCCCTGTTCGATCTCCGTGAGCAGTCGCTCGTTCCGTGCCTGTTGCTGCTTATGTGTCGCGCGATGAGCCGCCAAGCTTTCCGAAACGCTGCGCATTTGCTGATCGGACGCCTGTATCGCTGCCTTCAGCGCGCGCAATGCGTTGGCGGTCGCCGAAACGTCAATGGCGCCATAGGCGTCGATCGCCGGGTGCTCGAGCGAACCGCAAAGCGGACACGCTTCGCCCGGTTGCAGCCGTTCCCGGTGTTCTGCGAGGCTGCGAATGATCTGCTCCTGTTCAAGCAGCTTCTGTTTGTCCGCTGCCTGCTCGTTCAGCTTGCCGTTTTCGGCTCGCAGGGCGTTCAGCCGGGTCTCGTGCCCGGTCATTTCCGTTTCGATCCGCTTCAGGCTTTCGACCCACGAATCCCGTTCGGCCGCGCGCTCGCGCTGCCGATTCGCCAGCTCCTCCAGCTTTTGCCACGCGACGAGATTGCGTTGAGCCGCTTGCCAGCGCAGACGCCAATCGACCAGGGGGTTGCCGGCCAGGCGCTGTGCTTGTGCAGCATGCAGCGCCCGGACCCGTGTGTCCGACTCCGATTTCGCTTGCTCGGCCAGTTCCACCGCTGCGACTTGCTTCGCGCTTTTTCCGCGCTCGTCCGCGAGCTTGCCGTCCAGTTCGCCGGCGGCCTTCTCGCGGCCCTGAATCCCGTCGGCGGTTTGCTGGCGATGGTCGAACTGCTGACGCCAGACGCCGATTCGCTCCCCAAGCATCGCATGGTGCCGATTCGACGCGCACCGCGCGTCGAGCTGACGCTTTTCGGAATCGAGCGTTTCCAGTTGCCGTTGCGCATCCACGCTGGTGCGCTCGGCTAGCTGCACGGCAATCCCATGTTCGCGGTACTGCGTCGCCGCTTGGGCGACCCGGTCGCTACGGCGCTCGGCCAGTTCCGTCGCGGTCTTTCCGCAAGCGGCTTCCGCGCTCTGCAGCGCGTCGTAGAGTGGGCGCAGTGTTTCGGCAGGCTCGCTCGCGGCGAGTCGCGCCAGATCGCCGGCTGCCGCGTCGAATGCGGCGCTGGCCTTCGCGAATCCTGCCTGCGCGGCCTGAATCGCTCCTTCCGCCTGAGCCATATCGACTCGCCACTGCCGATGGGCGCGGAGTGTCTTCAACTGGTCGGCCAGCGTGCCGAGCTGCGCCGTGAGGGATGCGATCTCCTGCTGCATCGTCTCGCGTTGCTCGGTTGTCAGCAGGTCCATGCCGTCCGCCTGCGCGCGCAAATTCTTCAGCAGTTCCCGGGCCGCGCCGGCCTGTTCGTAGACGCGACGCGAAATCTCGCCGTAAATCTCGGTGCCCGTCAGTTCTTCCAGAAGCTCCGCGCGATCGTTGGCGTTCGCGTTCAGGAATGCGGCGAAGCCGCCTTGCGCGAGCAGCATCGAGCGTGTGAAGCGCGGAAAGTCGAGACGGGTGATCTCGATCACGCGCTTGAGCTTCTCGCTGATCTGGCTCGCCAGGATCGTGCCGTCGCCTTTCGCCAGTTCGACCTTGGGCTGCTGGAGCGCGCCGTCGACCTTGTCGCGCGCGCGGCGCTGGCTCCAGAACGCGCGATAGACCTCGCCTTTCACCTCGAATTCCACTTCCGCGAGGCAATCGGCGGTGTGACGCGTCATGATGTCGTTGACCGATGCGGATACCGTCTTGAGCCGCGGCGTCTCGTGATAGAGCGCGAGGCAGATCGCATCGAGCAGCGTCGATTTGCCCGCGCCGGTCGGGCCGACGATCGCGAACAGCCCGTTGTCGGAGAACGGCGGCGTCGTGAAATCGATGCGCCACTCGCCCTTCAGCGAATTGAGGTTCTTGAGGCGCAGACTGCGGATCTTCATGCGGCGTCCTCCGCGCTGGCGGCGACGATGGTCCGGTAGCGCTCGGTGAGCGACTGGCGCAAATCCTCGGGGAGATCCTCTTGTTCCAGCCGACGGGCGAACACGTCGTGCGGATCGAGTTCGTCGAGCGTGACCCCGGCATCCGCCGTCAATTGCGCCGCCGCGTTGCCGCGATCGCGGCGGATGCGCAGCACCTCCAGCGGCAGGCCCTCGACGAGCGCTTGAATTCTCGCCGGAAGGTCGGACAGGTAGTCGTCTTCGGCGACCGTCACTTCCAGCCACACCGGGTGCTCGGGCGTCGCGTTCTGCGCGATGCGCGGGAACGCGTCAGCGAGCGACGTCAGATTCCCGAGCAACGAGACGAGACGCCGGAATGCGGGCACGGGCAACGGCGTGACGGCCCGGAGGCCCGACTCGTCAAGGTCCACGAGCAACATTTCCTTCTGCTGCGAGGCTTCGTCGAAGCTGAGCGCGATGGGCGAGCCGCTGTAGCGGATGTGTTCGAGCCCGCCCACCTTCTGCGGCCGGTGGATATGCCCGAGCGCCAGATAGTCGACCGGAGGAAATGCCGTGGTTGGAAACGCATCGAGCGTGCCGACGTAGATCTCGCGCACCGATTCCGTCGCGCTCGCGCCGACCGTCGTGAGATGGCCCGTCGCGATCAACGGCAAGCGTCGCCCCGTTTCCTGCGAGAGCTTGTCGCGGAGCGCGCTCGCGGCTTCGAACGTGTCTCGGTAGTAAGACTGGATCGAATGCAGCAGCAGTTGCTGCTTGTCCTCGGCGCTTTGTCCGGATTCGCTCCGCATCACGTCGCGTGCGCGGATGAACGGAATCGCGCAGACGACGCATCCGGGCATGCGGCCGGCGTCGGCGCGGCGCAACGGGAGGATGCGGATCTGGTTTTGCGGCGCGTCGGCGGAAGGGACGACGCTCGCCGAGAGACGTTCGAGCAAGGCGCTGCTTTCCCGCAACGTCGCGACGGAGTCGTGGTTGCCGCCGAGCAGCAGCAGCGCGGCGCCGGCTTCATGCAGGCGCACGACGAGCTGGCTGTATAGCTCGCGCGCATAGCTGGGCGGTGTGCCCGTATCGAAGATATCGCCGGCGACGACGACCGCATCGACGGCGTGGTCGTCGACCTGAACCATGAGCCAGTCAATGAGCGCTTGGTGCTCCGCTTGACGACTTTTGCCCATGAAACTTTGGCCCAGATGCCAATCGGACGTGTGGAGAAGGCGCATAGTGAGACGAGATGATTGCAACTTGCATTATGAGCGGAGGTTCGTGACGTGGTGTCGATATCCATGGCCGTTGACGATGACTGAACGATCAACGCTCCGGTTTGCCGGCGACCTGCCTCCTTCGATAGGGGCGGCTGGCTTCTGGAAAAGCCCGTCAATATCCCCTGGATTCTGCCAGCAATCGCTATTACGATGTCGCCGGAGAAGGCATCCGAATTGCGGCTCCACCGTCCGGCGAGTGCGCGCGACGTTGTCCGTCGTTCTCCGGCAGATCGAAAAAAGCGATCCACGATGAAAGCTTCAGACGCCATTGCCAGGTTCCTCGCCGCGCACGACGTCCACCATTGCTTCGAGCTGGTTGGCGGAATGATCACGCATCTGCTGGACAGTTTCGCGCAAAGCGGGCGCTTCAACATCGTATCGATGCATCATGAGCAAGCCGCAGCCTTTGCCGCGGAAGGCGTCGCGCGCTGCCACATGGGCAGGAAAGTCGCGGTTGCATTGGGCACCAGCGGTCCCGGGACGACTAACCTGATCACGGGCATCGGCAGTTGCTGGCTGGATTCCGTGCCTTGCTTGTTCATCACCGGGCAGGTCAATACTCATGAGCTGAAGGGCGATCGGGCGATACGGCAGCAGGGCTTCCAGGAGCTCGACATCGTGCCGATGGTCAGCTCGATTACCAAGCATGCGGTTCAGGTGAAGGACGCGGGCGAACTGCTGCCGCAACTGCACGGCGCACTGTCGATCGCGCTGTCCGGCCGGCAGGGCCCGGTACTGATCGACATTCCGAACGACGTGCAGCGCATGGAGATTCCGGATGCGGTCGTCGACCAATGGATGGACAAGCCATTGGCCGTGCTCGGCCGGCATGCGCCCGACCTGCGCGGCATCGACGCAATGCGCGACCTGTGCCGGACAGCCGGGCGACCGCTCGTCTGCTTCGGCGGCGGCGCGCGCTGGGCGCCGTCGATGCCCGCATGGATCGCGGCATTGGAGCGCGCGAGGATACCCTACGTCAGCACGCTGATGGGACACGAGCGCGTGGCCGTCGGCGCGCACTACTCCAATATGATTGGCATCTCGGCCGCGACGACGTCGTATGGGCGGCGCACCGCGATTTCGTACTCGAGCGGCAAGCGCCCGTGCCGCTCGCGCTCTTTCCGGAAACGTGCTGCTATCGGCAGCACGGACTGCAGGCGCTCGCCGCGATCGAGCGGCCGTATCACGTCGTCTACACGAGCCAGAGTCCGACCGGCATCGAGATTGCGGTGAACCACAGCGCCGCCGTGACGATGATCGATCGCTGCACGTTGCCCGCGAACTGGCGCGTGCTCGGCGACGCGGAAGGGCTTTCGCCGTTGCCGCAGGCCGACCTCGAACTGCATGGTCGACGGGCATCTGCGACCGTCGACCGACGATCTCGTGTCATTGATTGAAGCGATGGTCGACGAGCGACGCCGCGTGTCGGTTGAGGCATTCGCGTAGCCAGGCTGGAGGCGGTGACGTGCCTCCGGTCTTGGTCTGATCGGAGCTGAAGTCCGCATTCAAATGCACGACCGGCTACAGGCCCGCGTCGGCCTCCTTCGAGATGCAAACGAAATATTCTTCGTTGAATCGCGTCGAGTCTTCATTGCCAATCTTTTGCCGGATCGGACGTCCGTACTGTTGGCGTGCTAAAAATAGAAAGCTAATCGGCGTCGTCAGTCAGTGCATCTTCATGCTTTTTTTCAAAGCCGTTTTCAGACGCACGACATGCCAGCCAGCCTGTCGCGATTTTGTTGTCGGACGCTACGAGCGGAGCATCGACCTCAAGAGAAAGGCGTGCCGGACGACCTCGCGCGATGATCGTCGAAGCTTGTCCGGCTGCACGTTTGTCCTCATAAATGTGCACTAATCCTCTCGAGGAATCGTGGATAACTTCTAGCGCCGACTTTGACCGGGCGTGTATTTCGACATAGAACGTACTCGAAAACAAACAATGTGAAGCCGCGACGGCTCGATAAGGAGACGGCGTGAAAAAACCGAAAGCACGTTGGCTGGCAGTGCTGCTGTTGGTCATTCTCGCCGTCACTGTCGCATCATGGCGAAGCGTGACGCTGTCGCAGACGGCCTCCACTCGGCCCATGCAATCCGGCGCGATGGCGAGCGGACAGGGCGAGCCGCCAATCGGCGCGTCAACCGCGGATGCGCTTGCCAATGCCGGTCCCGCCGAGCGTCGGCTGGATCTCGTCGCACTGCGAAAGAGTCTCGAAGGTCGGGAGAACGCGGAAGCGGAAGTGCAGCGCATCGTCGCGTTCGCGCGTTTCCGCGATCGGGTCGCTGCATATGGCAGCCTTAGAAGCAGCATGCCCGAGGCGGAAAGGGCCATATTGGCCAGTCGGATTCTTGCGGAGCTGCCCGAGCACGTCGCGCGCAACGAAATTGTCCCGGTGCAGGCCGAGGCCCTCAGCGCAGCGCTGATTTCCGACGCAGCGGCGAATTCCGCGACGCGAAGCGCGGCCATCCAGGCGATGAGGCAACAGTGGGACGGATATGCCCGGCGGACCGTGGGAGTGTCGCCGGCGCAAGACGCACGCTATCCGACCTACGTCCGGCAGAGCCGGGACATCATCCAGCAGGTTCAAGCGAGCGTATCCGATCCGGAACAGCAACAGGCCGTCATCGCGCAGCGCCTGCAAGCTTTGCGCGTCCAGCTGTTCGATCAGGCTTCTCCGACCGAAACCCATTGAACGTACCGTGTGCGCGCCGTCGCGCGCGAACGCGGCGGAAGACCAGGTCAACTGAAATGGAGGCGTGATGTCTGCTGCCAAATTTCTCGGATGCTTCTGCGTCGCCGGTCTGCTGACCGGCGTCACCGTCAATGGACATGCCGCGGATGCGGCGATGCCTGATCCGTCGATTCCCTATTATTCGTGGTACGAAGTCACGCTGCCGGAGAGCAGCGGCGCTTCGTGCGGCAACGGCACGCCGATGCGTTTCTACATCAATCGCGCGCAATCGAACGATCTGCTCTACATGATGGAACCCGGCGGCGCATGTTGGGATCACGCTACCTGCACTGAAACCGCGACCGGCGCGGAGGCGGGGCTCGGCGCTTTCAATCCCGATGGCATTCCGCACAATTACGTGAACGGCACCACGCAACAGAGCCTGAAATCGTCGTTCCTGTCGCCGCTGCTAACGCGGATGGATCTCGCGCATATCCTCGTCGGCGAGCCGAAGGTGGAGACACAGGAATGGACGCAGGTGTTCGTTCCATACTGCACCGGCGACATCCACATGGGCAGCGCGGTGCGCAACTACACCTCGCCCTCGGGCGATTGGCGAATCCAGCACTACAGCGGCCTGAAGAACGTCCGAACGGTCGCGCAGTGGCTCGTTGCACACGGGTTCGGCAAGCCGAACCGGTTGCTGGTGTACGGGATGAGCGCGGGCGGTTATGGAACGCTCGGCAACTATGCGACGCTGCGCAACACGTTGCAGCCGCAAATGCACAGCTCGCTGCTCGACGATGCCGGCACGGTCTTCAATACGCGCTTCGATGCCGATCCGGCGACGCACCCGTCCGTCGGGTTGTACGACAGGGTGCGCGCCGAATGGGGAATGTCCGGGCCCGACGGCATGATCACGATAAACAGCCGGCTGACCCGCAACTTCGATCCCGACAACATGGGCAGTGCCTACGCCGCGCTATCGGCGACATATCCGCACGACCGCTTCGGCTTTTCGACGTACCGGCGCGACAAGATCATCGCGGCCTACCATTACCGCGCTTTCGTGCCCGCGGTGATCGCGGCGCCGGACGACGCGACCAAGGACGAACTATCGCTCGCGATGTTTGACCAGGAACTCGATAGCCTGAAGCTGGTGCTGGATCTGCTGCCGAACTTCGGATACTTCATGCCTTGGGCGCGCGACGATTTCATCGGCAACCATCAGGTAACCGCGGTCAGCTTCACGGGATCCGGCATTCATGAGAACGGCATCGATGCGGATGTCGGCGCGTTCGTCGGCGATCTGCTCAACCAGCAGGACCCGGCGGATGCGCCTGTCATGAAAGCGTACCGGACGGAGCAATGGTCGGATTTCACGTTCTCGACCTTCCTTGCGTGGATCGACAGCATCTTCAACCTCACCGGGGAGGCCGGGCCGATTTCGGGACACCGGACCTGACAGCGCAACCCGGGGCCACGCCTGCCTCACTCGCCGCAATACTCGGTATTTCGACGAGGCGGCCTGCGGTGGAATGGCGTGGCCATTCGGCAAGTGCGTTCTCTTTTATCCTGAGCGGTGCCGCCGATACTTCGGCGTATCGCCGTGGGTTCGCCTGCGTGCGCGTGCGGAACGCCTTTGCCGTCAATGGCCGCAACGTGTCCGTCGCGGCCGCGTACCGGTCGATGCGTGCCCGCGGTTCCGCAAGGCGACCAAGGCAAGCGCCGCAAGGTCGCGGATTCGACGCGCCGCTTTCGTCTTTGCGGCGCACCGCATGCGTCAGTGCGTCCCGCGCCGCCGCGTATCGCTGACCGCCTTGAGCAGATCGTACTTGCGGATCTTTTCGTACAGCGTGCTTTTCGCGATGCCGAGCTGGTTGGCCGTCTTCGTCAGGTTGCCGCCATGACGGTCGAGTGCGCGGCGGATGTATTCGGCTTCGGCGCACTTCAGCGACGCGCTGCCACCGGACTCCGATTCGGTCGCGTCCTTCGCCGGCAGCGCGATAGGCGCCGCCGCGTCGGCGGACGCGCCGATTTCCACCGGCAGCTTGTCCGCCGTGATGACGGGTCCGTCGGACAGCAGCAGCGAGCCTTCGATCGCATTGCGCAGCTCGCGCACGTTGCCCGGCCACGGGTAGTCCATCAGCCGCGCATACGCGTCGTCGTCGAACGTTCGCGGCGGCAAGCCGTAGCATGCGCACAGATGCGCGAGCCAATAGGCGATCAGCGACGGCAGATCCTCGGCGCGTTCGCGCAGACTCGGTATCGACACGGTCGTGACGGCGATCCGGTAGAAGAGATCCATCCGGAACCTCCCCTTCGCGATCGCATCTTTCAGGTCGCGGTGCGTCGCGGCGACGAGCCGGAAGTTCACCTTGCGCGGCGTGTTCTCGCCGAGCCGGTAGATTTCATTCTCCTCGAGGACGCGCAGCAGATGCGGCTGGATATCGAGCGGCATTTCGCCGATCTCGTCGAGAAACAGCGTGCCGCCGTCGGCCGCCTCGATCTTGCCGGCCGCGCCCGATTTGCGCGCGCCGGTGAATGCGCCTTCCGCGTATCCGAACAGCTCGCTCGCGAGCAGGTCTCTCGATAGTCCGCCGCAATTGAGCGCGACGAACGGGCCGTCGGCTCGTTCGCTCGCGTGATGAATGCCTTGCGCGAACAGCTCCTTGCCGACGCCCGTCTCGCCCAGCAGCAACACCGGCACTTTCGACGGAGCGAGCTGGCGCGCCTTGACGACGGCCGCGCGGAGCGCGGAGCTGTCTCCGACGATGCGCTCGAACGCTCGGGATGCCGAACGATGCCGATCCGGCTCGCGGGCGATCGGGCCGGTGCGGCGGGGCGTTCCGCTTCCCGGTATCACGATCATGTAGCCCAGCACGTCCGCGCCTTCGCTCAACGTTTCGACGCGGCTGTCGCGCAGCCATGCGGGCGCGTTCGCGGGCGCGCCGCCGCGCTTGCATGCGTCCAGTCCCGGCAGCGAGAAACCCGCATCGAGCTGCACGTCGAATCCCAGTCTGCGCAGCGTCGGCACGACTTGCGGATTCGCCTTGACGAGCCGTCCGCGATCGTCGACGACGAGCATCGCGTCGGCGTTCGCGGAACCGGGGCGAGGCGCGCAGCGATCGAGCAGGCGCAGCCGGCGTTCCATCGCGTCTTTCGCGAGGCGGCCTTCGATGCGTCCGGCGAGCGATACGGCGAGTGCGAGGCTGTAGCGGCTGTAGGTGTCCGCGAGACCCGACACGTCGATGACGCCGAGCACGTGACCGTCGACGGGATCCTGAATCACCGTCGCCGAACAGGTCCAGCGCTTGATGCCGGCGCAAAAGTGCTCGGCGCCGTGGATCTGCACGGGCTGCTTCAGCGCGAGCGCGGTGCCGATCGCATTGGTGCCGCAGTTGAGCTCGGTCCAGTCGCAGCCGGGAACGAGCCCGACCTCGCTCGCGGGCTCGAGTATCCGCATGTCGCCTTCCTGCTGCAGGATCATGCCGCTCGGATCGGCGAGCAGCATCACGGTACCCGTCTGCGACAGGAACTCGCGGGTCTGCTGCATCAGCGGCAGGCTGACGTCGATAAGGCGCCGGTTGCCCGTGCGCCATTGCTCGAGGCGATCGTCGTCGAGCGGCGGCGGCGCCCGGTCGACGCCGGGATCGACGTGGCCGACGAGGCAGCGCTGCCACGAATCGTCGACGACGCCGCGTACATTGGTCGAGCGCCATTCGCCGCCCGTGACCAGGTGTTCCCACGCGGCCATGATGCGCGCGTCATGTTGGGGACTGGGGAACCAGTCCATCGGCGTGCCTGTCTGCTGCATGCTTGTCTCCTGACGATTCGCAAGCTGTGCGAACCGTGCGGCCGTCCGTCCGGCCTTTTGTCTCGAGTCTCGAGTCTCGACGTTCGACGCTGCGGCGCTTGCGGTCGCCGCGCGTGCGTGCCGGATATCGTACTCCGAACCGTCTTTGCCGTCGGTTCGGGCGATGCAGGACAAGCAATGCCCGCGCCAGCCGGTGACCGAACCGTAACGTCGGCGTGTGCGTCGCCAAGGTAGGTGCGCCGCCGCTCGAAAACAGATCGGCCGTCCGAAAATCGAACGGCCGGAAATCGAACGTTGGGTTCGTGACGCGGAAACGAAGCGGGCTCGCGGGCCGATGCCGCGAGCCGGGTCAAACATCAGATCAATCGGCGCGTTCCGGAACCGGCAGGCCGATCCATTCCGAATAGAACGCGTCGACGTCGGGCTCGAAGTCGTGAACGACCGGATACCACGGCGTCGGCGCTTCGACGTCGTGCATCGCGCCGCACGTCGGGCAGTAGTACTCGCGATACACCTGCCATTGCGTGTCGGGCGCCATCAGCCGTGGATAGACTTCGTCCATCGCTTCCTCGGAGTCGCGCACGAAGATGTTCGCGTGCAGCTTCCAGTTCTCCCGGTAGTCGCAGAACACGTGGCCGCAGTCGCATTGCGTGACCCATTTCTTCGTCGCCCGCTGCTGCACGATGTACAGGTGCGGGCCGAGCGGCAGCACGATGCGGTCTTTCCAGCCGAGCTTTTGCTGCAGTGCATCGACGTACATGCCGAACCGCTCGCCGTCCTTCGGCATCGACAGCATGCGCAGCGTGGTGTCCCAGTCGAGCTTGCCGTCGACCATGTTGCCGATCTGTTCCTTCGTGTAAGTAGACATCTCCAGTCCTCTTCGATGGTTGTGCGTTGGGCGGCCGGGCTCACTCTTCGACGAGCACGACGGTGTTGACGTCGGGCATCTTCGACAGATCCATGCGGAACTTCGAGCCGTAGGTCGGCACGTCGAGCTCGTCTTCGGTGAGCGTCCAGCCGTCAGGCAAGTCCCAGAACGTGCGGAACTGCAGCTCGAATTTCTTCGACAGGCCGAAGCTCGTCGCGAACATGTGCTGCACTTGCGTCGACGCATGCTTCACCAGGATCCGCTCGCGTTCGCCCTTCATCCATTCGCGGGTCGGCTGCGAACGGGCGAGGCGCGCGTTGCGGATCTCGACGCGCTGCAATGCGGTCGCCTTCGCGTCGACGGTCCAGACGCCGTTCGCGTCGCGGGTCGCGACCGCGCCGTAGACCTTCTGCGCATACTCGGGCAACAGCAGCGCGTTGTTCAGGTCGTGCTCGATCGCGTCGATTTCGCGGTCGAGCGGATCGCCGAAGCCGGGGCCGCCGCGCAGATAGTTCAGATAGAGATCGTAGTTGCCGTAGCAGTCCTCCGTCGTCATGCACTGCTGGTCGCGCTTGACGACCGCGCCCGCGTTCAGGTGATTCTCGTAGTCGGGAAGGTCCGGATTCGCGTCGCCGCCGAGCGGCAGGCTCTCGCCGAGTGCGATGCGCTCCTTCAGGCCGGTGCGGTGCGCTTCGAAGCGATAGCCGGTCGCCGCCGGATAGCCGCCCATCAGGCCCCAGTCGCTGTTCATGTAGCCGTTGCCCATGAAGAACATCGTCCAGTCCTGCGCCTTCCAGACCATGCGCAGCGTCTCGAAGCCGCAGCCGCCCCGGTATTTGCCGTAGCCGCCGGAGTTCGATTTCACGTTGCGGCCGAGATAGAGCAGCGGTTCGGCCATCTCCCAGATCTCGATGTCGCCCATGTCGCCTTCGGGATTCCAGATCGCGGCGGCGTGGTTGAGGCCGTCCTTGAGCGCGCACGCGCCGGTGCCGCACGACGACGCCTCGAAGCTGTTGACCGCGTGGATGTCGCCGTCCTGGTTGATCCCGCCGCCTTGCAGCCAGTTCGACGTGTTCGCGTTGCCCGCGTTGACTTCCTCGAGATAGCCGCGGCTGAAGTAGGCTTGCGACAGGCCGCGCCACAACGCGCTCCAGCCCGACACGAGGAAGTGCCACGCGTACGCGTGGCCCGTGCGGCGATCGTCCGGGTTCATCCACGCGCCCTTCGGCAGATGGAACTCGGTGCCGAAATACGCGCCGTCGTTGATGCGCTGCGTGGGGACGAGCGTTTGCGTCATCATCACCCAGATGCCGCTCGTGAACGCGACCTGATGCGCGTTGTACGAGTGCCAGCCCCAGCGGCTCGCGCCTTCGAAGTCGAGACGCCAGGTGCCGTCCTTGCGGATTTCCATCTCGACGGGAGAGTGCATGATCGAGTCGAGCTTCGCGAACGCGGACGACGTCTGCACGTCCGGATGGTTGTACGGCACGTCGACGAAGGCGACCTTCCGGTACTTGCCGGGCAGCGTCATCGCCTTGATGCGGGTCTGCAGGCCGCGGCGGCCTTCCTCGATCACTTCGTACGCGAACTTCTCGTACGCGTCGAGGCCTTCTTCTTCGATGACTTCCTCGATCAGGCCGCGGATCATGTGACAGCCCGCGATGCGCGTGCGCTCGTCGAGAATCCAGTACTTCGGCGTGCGAACCGAGCGCTGGCTCTCGTGCAGCCAGTCGCGCAGCGGCGTGTCGTTCACGCCGGTCTTGCGGCACGTGATCATGTAGCCGTCGCCGAAGCGCTGCACTTGTCCCGTCGACATCGAGCCCGGCGTCACCGCGCCCGTGTCGATCACGTGCGTCACGCCGCCGACCCAGCCGACGAGCTTGCCGTGCGCGAAGATCGGCACGATCGTCGCGATGTCGCACGGATGGACGTTGCCGATCGAGCAGTCGTTGTTGGTGAACATGTCACCCGGATGAATGCCTGGGTTCGCCTCCCAGTTGTTTTCGATCATGTACTTGATCGCCGCGCCCATCGTGCCGACGTGGATGATGATCCCGGTCGACGTCAGCACGCAGTCGCCCGCGGCGTTGTAGAGCGTGAAGCACAGTTCGCCTTCCTGTTCGACGATCGGGCTCGCGGCGATCTTCTTCGCGGTTTCGCGCGCATGCACGAGCCCGCCGCGCAGCTTCGAGAACATCTTCTCGTAGCGGATCGGATCGCTCTCGCGCAACTCGAGCCGCTGGAGGCCGTTGTAATGGCCCGTCTGCGCGGTGCGCCCGAGAATGCCGTCGCGAAACTGCTTCAGCGTCTGGCCGTTCTTGAGCAGATCGGCGAAGCCGACTTCCTGGCTGGACATCATGTTCATCGCGTGTCTCCTTACCTGATTTCCTTGAGATGGAAGAGCCGGTGCTTGTCGAGCGTCGTTTCGAATCCGGCGGGCACGACGAACGTCGTGGCGTCGGATTCGACGATCGCAGGCCCGGTGATCACATTGCCGGGCTTGAGCGCCTCCATTCGCCAGAGCACGGCGTCGTGCCATTGCTTGTGGCGATAGAGCCGCCGCGTGCCGATGCGCGCGTCCGCGGGCGGCTTCGCGCCGCCTTCCGGGTCCTCCGGCAGGACCGGCTTCTGCGTGACGACCATGCCGCGCATGATCGCGCCCGTGACCGAGAAGCCCAGCTCGGGCGAGCGCGCCGAGCTCGCGTAGACGCGGCCGTAGGTGTCCTCGAACGCGGCGACGATCCGGTTCCAGTCGTCGGCGCTCGCCGCGCTCGCGATCGGCGATTCGATCTCGAGATCGTTCAGTTGTCCCATGTACTGCATCCGGAAGCCGGGGCGCAGAATCACGTCGCTTTCGTCGAAGCCGTTGATCCTGAATTCCTCGACGACCTTCGCGGCCAGCTCGGCCCATGCCTTCTGGATCGTCTGCGCGGCCTGCGCCTTGTCGGCGTCCGGCGCGAGCTGCGGCAGCGCGAGGTCGACGCTCTTGTCGTAGCGGTATTCGAAGTCCGCGCATGCGCAGCCGAATGCGGAGAAGCCCGCGGCCCACGCGGGCACGACGACGTCCTTGAAGCCGAGCCCTTCGGTGTACCCGTACGTATGGACGGGGCCGGCGCCGCCGTACGAGAAGCAGACGAACTCGGTCGGGTTGTAGCCCTTCGCGCTGACGTTCGAACGCAGGTACTCGCGCAATTGCAGGTCGAGCAGCTCGATCACGCCGGCCGCCGCGTCCTCGACCGAGAGGCCGAGCGGATCGGCGATCTGCGCCTTGATGTGCTCGCGCGCGCGATTCACGTCGAGCTTGATCAGACCGCCGAGGAAGTTGTCGGGATTCAGATAGCCGAGCACCACGTGGCAGTCGGACACGGACACCGTCGCGAGGCCGCTGTCGGGCCAGCACGTGCCGACGCGATAGCCTGCGCTGTCCGGGCCGAGCTTGATCGCGCCGCTGTACGGATCGAGCCGCACGAAGCTGCCGGCGCCCGCGCCGACCGAATCCATCGTGACGAGCGGCAGCGACAGCACGAGGCGCGCCATGTCGGGATCCGAAGCGATCGCGAAGTTGCCCTTCGTGATGAGCGCCATGTCGAACGACGTGCCGCCGATGTCCGAGCACGCGATGTTGTCGTAGCCGAGCGCCTCGCCGAGAAGCTTCGAACCGATCACGCCGCCGATCGGCCCCGATACGATGGTGCGCGCGAGCTCCTTCGCTTTCCAGCTGATCGTGCCGCCGTGCGTCGCCATCACGCGCAGGTCGAACTTCGCGCCGTGCTTGCGGAAGCGGTCGCTGACCTTCTTCAGCGTCTGCCGGGACGGTTCGGCCGCGTACGCTTCGAGCACGGTCGTATTCATCCGGTGGCTTTCCTTGCGCTGCGGATAGTAGTCGACCGACGCGAACACGGGGATGTCCGCACGGATCGCCTTCAGTTCGTCGCGCGCGACGTCGCGCGCGCGCCGCTCGCTCGTCGCGTTCTTGTGCGACTGCAGCAGGCAGATGACGATGGCCTTCGCGCCCGCGGAGACGAGCTCGCGCGTCGCCTGCCGCACGTCTGCCTCGCGCAGCGGGATGACGACGTCGCCCTGCACGTCGGTGCGTTCGGTGACGCCGCGCGTGCGCGACAGCGGCACGAGCGGTTCGTCGTAGCGGTGCGTGTTCAGATGGATCCGCTCTTCGAGCGCGTAGCCGAGGTAGCTCTGGATCGCGCGGCCCATCGAGTGAATATGCTCGAAGCCCTTGTTCACGATCAGGCCGACATCGAGCCCCTTGCGCTGCACGACGCGGTTCAGCATCGCCGTGCCGGAGTACACGCAGGTGAGCAGCTCCGGATACACGTCGTCGACGTCGCGCTGCCAGTGGGCGAGCGCATCCTGCGACGAATCGAGGATCGCGAGCGATTCGTCTTCGGGATTGCTTTGCGCCTTGCCGACGACGAACCGCCCGTCCGCACGCACGAAGAAGGTGTCGGTCATCGTGCCGCCCGCATCGATGCCCAGCACCTGGACTTGCGAAAGCCCTTCCATGTTTTCGTCTCCAGTGATTGATGTAGTCGTGAGCCGCGATGCGAGCGAATGAACGCGTTCGACGCATCGGAAGCGACGGCTCGGAGACGACAACGCAATAGCCGTGCCATTGGCGCGCGGCGCGCGAGCGTGCGCGCCGCGACAAGGCGCGACGGACAAGGACGTTGGTTGGGGAAGGGCTCGTCGTGAGCGCGAGACCGGAAAATCGACCGGATTTCGAATTGGCGGCGCGTTCGAATGCCGGTCGGGGCGAGGGCGTCAACGTAGACTGCGGCGATGCGCACGACCGCAGTCCGCGCATCGTTCGTTGCCGGGACGGCGTGCGCCGAAGTGTCTTGTGAAGCACCGTTGAACGATTCCGTCGCGCGTGCTTCTGCTGGATGGGCGCAGCGTCGGCGGTCAGCGCAGGCCCGTTATTCGCGTGAACAGGCCCAAGTCTTCGCCGCGCCAAGCGCCAAGGGCATCCCGGCAAGCGAACCGCCGCTCACTTCGAAAAACGCTTGCGCAGCCGCTCTTCGATGAACCCGAGAAACACCCGGCAGGCCGCCATGTCCTGCCGATGCTGCGGATAAACGGCGTTCACCGGCAGCGGTGACTGCGCGAACGGTTCGAGCACGGTCACGAGCGTGCCCGCGTCCAGCGGGGGCGCGACGATGAAGTGCGGCAGCAGCGCGATGCCGAGCCCAGCGACGGCCGCGTCGCGGATCACTTCGCCGTTGTTCGCGAGCAGCGCGCCTTGCACTTCGAACGTGCGGCGCGCGCCGTCGATCACGAACTCCCAGCCGGCGCGGCCTTCCTGGCCGTACAGCAGGCACGCGTGTCGATGCAGATCGGCGGGCGTCGCCGGCGTGCCCCGGCTGCGCCGGTAAGCCGGGCTGCAGCACGCGACCATCCGCAATTCGCCGAGGCGGCGCGCGATCAGCGTCGAATCAGGCAGCGCGCCGATGCGCAGCGCGAGGTCGAATCCTTCGCCGATCAGATCGACATGGCGGTCGCTGAGCTCGAGATGCAGCCGGACGGCCGGGTGCTGGACGAGGAACTCGGCGATCAGCGGCGACAGGTGCGTGATGCCGAACGACATCGGCGCGCTGATCTTGAGCGTCCCGCGCAGATCTCGGCGGCGCGCGGACATCGCCTCCTCGGTGTCCGCGATCTCGGCGAGGATGCGCGTCGCGCGCGCGTGGAACTCCTGGCCGAGCTCCGTCACCGCGAGCTTGCGCGTGTTGCGCACGAGCAGCCGGACGCCGAGCGACGCCTCAAGCGCCATTACCCGCCGGCTGACGAACTGCTTCGACAGCAGGAGCTTGTCTGCCGCGCCGGTGAAGCTTCCCGCTTCTACGGTCGCGACGAATATCCGAAGGTCGTCGAATTGCATGATTGTCCACTAAATGGAGATAGTAATTATCTTCCTGTTTATATCAGTATCAAAATAGTTGACGTAAGCTGCAGGCATCGATCGACGAGGCGCGCAACTCGCAGCGCCCGCGATGCAACGGAGGTCATCATGATTGAAGTCAGAGCAGCAAATCAACGCGGTCGCGCCGAACACGGCTGGCTCAGCTCGCGCCACACGTTCTCGTTCGCCGAATACTACGATCCGGCGCAAGTCGGGTTTTCGGACCTGCTGGTGATCAACGACGATCGCGTCGCGCCCGGCCGCGGCTTCGGCATGCATCCCCATCGCGACATGGAGATCCTGTCGTATGTGCTCGAAGGCGCGCTCGAGCACCGCGACACGATGGGCACGGGCTCGGTGATCGTGCCGGGCGACGTGCAGCTGATGAGCGCGGGCAAGGGCATCGCGCACAGCGAATTCAACCATTCCGCGGACACGCCCGTGCATTTCCTGCAGATCTGGATCGGGCCGTCGGTGCGGGGCGTCGAGCCGCGCTATCAGCAGACCAGCGTGAGCGGCGACGAAAAGCGCGGGAAGCTGCGCCTCATCGTGTCGCCGGAAGGGCAGGACGGCTCGTTGAAGATTCGCCAGGATACGCGGATCTACGCGGGCCTGTTCGACGGCGATGCGAGCGAGCAGTTCGTGCTGCCGGCTCGGCGCTTCGCGTACGTTCACGTCGCGCGCGGGTCGGTGACGGTCAACGGCGTCGAGCAGCAGGCGGGCGACGGCGCGCGGATTCGCGACGAGCAGGTGTTGCGGATCGCGAACGGCAAGCAGGCGGAAGTCCTGCTGTTCGATCTGCGGCCGATCGAAGTCACCGCCGAGTGGGCGTGACGTCGTCGCGCTTCGGGCGGTTGTGCGCGGACGGCGGCTGCGCGGGGCGCGCCGCGCGCGCCGTTCGGCCGCCGACCGCGCGTGGCGGGCAGCGCGCGCAGACGCCGCGCGGATCGCATCCGCATGCGCGCTCATCCTTTTCTTCAGGAACCCGATGCAATGAAACTGAATCTGCCTTCGCTGCTCACGTTCAACGGCGGTTACGTCGATACCGCGGGCTTTCTCGCGCTGCAAGGCCTCTTCACCGCGCACGTGACGGGCAACTTCGTCACGCTCGGCGCGACGCTGGTTTCCGGAAGCACGGGCGCCATCGCGAAGCTCCTGGCGCTGCCGGTCTTCTGCGTCGTCGTGCTCGCCGCGGGCGCGGCGCGCCGCTTGATGCTGCGCGCGCACGCACCGGCGCTGAAGATCCTGCTGGGCGCGCAGTGGCTGCTGCTCGCCATCGGCGCCGCGCTTGCGATCCGCATGGGTCCGTTCGCGGACGGCGACGCGTGGCCCGCGATCGTGACCGGGATGATCCTCGTGATGGCGATGGCGATCCAGAACGCGGTTCATCGGCTGCACTTGCCGGACGCGCTGCCCACGACGCTGATGACGGGAACCGTCACGCAACTGATGCTGCATCTGGCGAACCGTCTCGTCGGCGACGATGCGTGGCGCGCGGGCGGACCGTCGCGGCTCGCGAACATGGCGTGGACCGTCGTGACGTTCGCGCTTGGATGCGGTGCGGCGGCGGGCCTCTATCTGATCGGCGGCGTGTGGGCGTTCGCGTTGCCGCCGATGCTGATCGCGGCCGCGCTGCTCGTCGACGAGGAAAAGGCGATGGAAAAGGCGATGTGAGCGGAAGCGCGTGCGCCGCCTCGCACGGATCACGCGGGATACGCGTGGATGAAGCGGCGAATCGCTTCGACGACGACCGCGCCTTCCGACATGTTCTCGACGGCCGAGCGCCGCGGCCCCGCGCGCGCTTCGCCGATCGCGAACACGCCGGGCTGCGAGCTTTCGAACGCGGCGGCGAAGGTCGTGCCGGACGCCGCTCGTCCGGTGCGGACGAATCCGCTGTCGTCGACGTCGACGGCGCCATCGAGCCACTCGGTGTTCGCGCGAAGCGCGACGCGCGCGAGCCGCGGATTGTATTGCGGGCGCACCGACGACGCGATCACGACGGTGTGCGCGTGGATGCGTTCGCCGTCGCGGGACGCGAGGCCGAACGGGTAGGCGTTGCAGTCGAGGCGCACGGTGAGGTTGCGGATCGTCAGATGCGGGCCGAATTGCCGATGCGATGCCGCGCCGGGCGCCGCGAATTCGTCGTCAATCCCGAAGGGCAGCCGGCCTTCGACGACGACGGTGTTCAGGCGCAGCGATGCGGCATGCGCGGCGGCGATCATGCCGGCTGCGCCGCTGCCGACGATCGCCAGATCGAATTCGTGCCCGGCGTCGCGGCGGCGGTCGGCCAATGCGGCAGATGCGGCAGAAGAGACGGGAAGATCGGAGGCGAGCAGGCCGATGCGGCGAAGGAGGAGCAGGCGGACGAGGACGTCGCGCAAGTCCGGTTCCCTTTGCAGCAGATGCTTGAGCGTCGCGCGATGGATCTGCACGAGACGACACGCGGACGAGGCGGCCACGGTGACTTCGCACGCGACGTCGTTGAGCAGATCGAGTTCGCCGGTGAAGGTGCCGGGTCCGTGCTCGACGCCGAACGGGACCGGCAGGTGCGCGTGCGGAGCGCATCGGGTCGCGCCGTCGAGCACGATGTAGAGATGATCGCTGCGCGCCCCCCTGACGCTCAGCGCCGCGCCGCTGTCGACTTCGACGACGGAACCGTACCGGGACGCGCGCTCGATCAGGTCTTGCGGCAGCCTGTACGCGGCGAAGTCATCGGTGTGCTTCAGATGCCCCAGTAGGTTTCGGAGGTGATTCATCAGTGAGTGTGCGCCGCCGGGGACATGCTGCATCGCAGGCGCGCTTGCGTGAGTGTTGCCCCAGCCTGACGGCTGCTGGTCTGACGGATTTGTCGAGTATAGGTTGCTGAGGCGTTTCCTCTAGGCTGCCGGCATGAGGCGGCGGTCATGCAAGGTGCGAAGATGATGCGCGTTTG
The DNA here is from genome assembly GCF_000959365.1 of Burkholderia oklahomensis C6786. Taxonomy (NCBI): domain Bacteria; kingdom Pseudomonadati; phylum Pseudomonadota; class Betaproteobacteria; order Burkholderiales; family Burkholderiaceae; genus Burkholderia; species Burkholderia oklahomensis. Next base: position 2,905,198 of record NZ_CP009556.1, on the reverse strand, counting down.
ACGCGCGAATGACAACTGGCCGGGGCCGAACGCCGTCGACGTTTTTGTAAAAAGGACACCTTTGTTCTATCGACGGACGCAATCGACCACTATCCTTAACTCGACTGAGGAAATAACCATGGGGCGATCTGCCGACACCGAAGCAAGCACACCTGCGAGCCTGACGATGAACTGCACTGATTTCGCCCCAATGGGTCTGCACGACGCGTTTCGCGGCGCGACGATGCAGACGATCGACGCGCGCGTCGACGGTCGTGCGTCCGTCTTGCTGACACGCGTGCGCCATGCTGAGCACGGCTTCGGCGTCGTCGAGTTCATGCCGCCCGCCAACAGTTGCCTGATCGGCATGTCGCTGTCGGCGCGCCCGCCGTGCGCGTCATCGGGCCTCGACGACGCGCCGTGTCGCGATGCGCGCATCGCCGTCCGAATCTGGCAGGACGACGAACCGTTTCGCGCGGATCTGCATCAGCCGTTCGACATGCTCTTTCATGCGCTGCCGCGCCGAACGCTGCTCGAGCTGGCCGCCGAAATGCGGATGGGCGGCGTTCGCGAACTGGCCTGTCCGGACGACAGCCACGATGCGGTGCTGCAGTGTCTCGTCGGCGTGCTGCTGAGCGCGTCGGCCGGGACGTCGCCGCGCAGTCCGCTGCTGGCGGGCCATGTCGCGCGCGCGATGCAGATCCAAATCGTCCAGAAATACGGCGTGGTCGCACCGAACGCGCCCGCGAAGGGCGGGCTCGCCGGCTGGCAACTGGAGCGGGCGAAGGCGATCCTCACCGAGAACGTCGCCGGCGAAGTGCCGATCTCGCAGGTCGCGTCCGCGTGCGGCCTGTCGCGCAGCTACTTCATCAAGGCGTTCCGGCAGACGGTCGGCACGACGCCGCATCGATGGCTGCTCGAGCACAAGATCGAGCGCGTCAAGCGCAGCCTGCTGTCGAACTCCGAACCGATCGCCGACATCGCGAATCAGTGCGGCTTCTCGGATCAGGCGCACCTGACGCGCGTCTTCACCAGCATGATCGGCACGCCGCCCGCCGCGTGGCGGCGCGTGAACCGGAAGTAGACGACGCGTCGCGTCGCGGCGAAGTCAACAGAGCGCGTCGCGCGCGCTCGATCAGGCGCGTGCGCGCCGTCGCCATCCGCCGGGCGGCCCGCCGACGACCTTCGTGAACGTCTGCGTGAAATGGCTCTGGCTCGAGAAGCCGCAATGCTCGGCGATGCGCGCGAGCGACCAGTCGCCGTGCGCGAGCAGGTGCTTCGCGGTATCGATGCGCTGCTCGATGAGCCACTGATGCGGCGTCTTGCCCGTCGTCGCGCTGAACGCCTTGATGAAGTATCCGCGCGACACGCGGCACGCATTCGCGACTTCGTCGATCGACATCGCGCCCGTCGTCAGCATCTCCTTCGCACGCATCTCGAGCTGCGCGGACAGGCGCTGCCGCTGCTTCGGCTCGTCGCACGGCATGCCGCCGTAGGCGTGCATCGCGTGCGTGCCGATCGCGATGCCCAACTGATCGAGGAGCATCGCATCGGCCGCGTCGTCCGATTGCATCGCCAGCGCGAGCGCGCGTCCGAGCTGGCCGAGCAGGCGGTCGTCGTGCGCGACCGTCGACGCGATGCCGTCGAGGTGCGTGTGGCGGCTGCCGTCGGCGAGGCCGTCGAGGAACGCCGGCGACAGCTCGACCAGCGTGAAATTGAAATTCGACGCCATGTCCGCGCGGTAGTCTTCGGAGAAGTCGCGCGCGTAGATCGAATCGACCCGGAAATCGTGCGTCGCCGAACGGCTGCCGCGGAAGATCTTCCGGCGATGTCCGTCGGACAACGAAATGCCGATCAGGATGCCGCGTCCGGAGGCCGGCGTCGAGACCTGCTCGAGGCGCAAGCCGGCCCTGTGCTTGCGGTAGAACCTGAACAGCGCCGTCTCACGCTCGATGTTCGTCAGAAAGCCGCTCGACGTGCAGCCCAGCGAGTCTTTCGCGATCGTTTGCGGCGGCGAATGGCGTGCAAGCGAGCTCATGGAGCGATTTCCGCAGCAGTGGGGCGGGCATGTCGTGAGCGGGCATTCGCATCCGGTGCGCCGTGGCGTGCCGCATCGGCGCCGGCCGGTCGGCGGGTTGCGCTTCGCGAATTCCGCACCGTGCCCGTTTGCGGTGCGAAAGCGTCGTGCGAACGCGTGGGCTGCGCGGCGTACCGGCACGAACGGCGAGCGGCGGCGGCGGTCGAACGCGCGACGCGGCCGCTCGCCGATGCCGGCTGCGATCCGGCGGGCGGGGCTGCGTCGCGTCGCCGGATCTTCCCGATTGTTCCGGGCGGATTGTACGTGCAACGGTTCCAGTCTGCCAGGCGGGCGCTGGGTAGCGATGCGCGGTTTCGGATGTGCGACGCCGCGCGTACACGCGGCCTGCCCGGATGTCGATGCGGCAAGCCCGGTGCGCGCGCCGCCGCCGAGCGGCCGGACCGTCGCGGAACGCAGCCCTGTCCGATCCGTTTCACTTGCATGCGGCCGTGCGATCGGGGCCGGCGACGTGCGCGCGCGAATCGTTTCATCGTCCCGACAGCGACGTGACGATGAAACGCGCGAGCGCCGCGAGCGGAAAGAGCGCGCCGACGATCGCGATCCAGGTCCAGCCGCCGTGCTCGTAGAGAACGCTCGCGAGCGCCGAGCCGATCGCGCCGCCGACGAAGATGCTCGTCATGTAGATCGAGTTCAGGCGATTGCGGCTGTGCGCGTCGAGCGCGTAGATCTCCCGCTGGCCGAGCACCATGTTCATTTGCACCGCGAAGTCGAGCAGAATCCCGGTCGCGACGAGGCCCGCCACGCCGACGCCGGGAACGAGCAGGACCGGCGCGAAGCTCGCCGCCGCGAGCACGAGCGCGACGACGGTCGCGCGCGCGGCGTGGCCGGCGTCGGCGAGGCGGCCGGCGATCGGGGCGGACGTCGCGCCCATCGCGCCGACGAGCGAGAACAGCGCAATCGCCGATTGCGACAGATGATAGTGGTTCATCAGCTCGACCGGCACGGCCGTCCAGAACAGGCTGAACGAGCCGAACATCAAGCCCTGGTAGAGCGAGCGCTGGCGCAGCACGGGCTGCGTCGCGACGAGCCTTTCGAGCGAGCGGATCAGTTGCGCGTACGTCGCCTTGTGGTCGGGCCGGCGGCTCGGGATCGTCAGCATCAGCAGCACGGTCACGATCGCCATCGTGATCGCGCCGAACGCGAACACGGCGCGCCAGCCGAAGTGGTCGGCGACGAAGCTCGCGACGGGGCGCGACAGCAGGATGCCGAGCAAGAGGCCGCTCATGATCGTGCCGACGACGCGCCCGCGCGATTCGCTCGGCGCGAGATGCGCGGCGAGCGGGATCAGCAACTGCACCGCGACCGAGCTGAAGCCGACGATCAGCGACACGACGAGAAACACGCCCGGCTCGCGGACGCCGGCGGCGAGCGCGAGGCTCGCGATCGACATCAGTGCGGTGACGACCATCAGCTTCTTGTTCTCGACCAGATCGCCGAGCGGCACGAGAAAGAACAGGCCGGCCGCATAGCCGATCTGCGTGAGCGACACGATGAGGCTCGCCATGCCGGCGGACATGTGAAGATCCGGCGCGATCAGCGCGATGATCGGCTGCGCGTAATAGAGGTTGGCGACGATCGCGCCGCAACTGAAGGCGAACAGCAGGATCAGGCTGCGCGCCATCCGCGGCATGACTCCGGCCGCGGCCGGAGAGGCAAGGTTGGTGTTCATGGTGTGCTCGCTGTTGAATGAAACGGGTCGGGCGCGACCGCCGTGCCCGACGACGAATCGGGCGGCAGGCGGGGCCGGGCGACGCGGCATCGGCGAAGGCGGAGCGTGCTTGCCTGCATTCGCGGTTGCGTGGTCGAGTGGGACTGAGCTTATTCGGCATGGCCGCGATCGAGAATCGCGCGCGGCGGCAATCCGGCATTGCGCCGTGCGCAACGCGCGCGCGGATGCCGGCAGGATGGGCGCGTCGCCACACGTGTCCCGCGCGCGCCGCCTTTGCCGCGAACGCAACGGCGGATTGCAGCGGCGTCGCATTCCCGCGGAAAGTCGCCGCACCTATGCTTCGGTCACGCGCCATTCGGGCGACGTGTTCATCAACGTGAAAACGCACCGGAGAAAACTCATGCACGACCATCTTTTCGAGCCGATCAAGGTCGGCGCGCACGCGCTGCCGCATCGCGTCGCGATGGCGCCGCTCACCCGCTCGCGAGCCGGGCAGCCTGGCAACGTGCCGACGCAGATGAACGTCGAGTATTACCGCCAGCGCGCGAGCGCCGCGCTGATCGTCACGGAGGCGACGCAGATTTCCCAGCAGGGGCAGGGCTACGCATGGACGCCCGGCATCCACACCGACGCCCAGATCGACGGCTGGCGCGCAGTGAGCCGCGCGGTTCATGCGCGCGGCGGCACGATCTTCCTGCAGTTGTGGCATGTCGGGCGCTTGTCGCATCCGGTGTTCCAGCCCGACGGCGCGCCGCCCGTCGCGCCGAGCGCGATCGCGGCGCCGGGGAGGACGTTCATCGTCGATGCGGACGGCGCGGGCGCATGGGCCGACGTGCCCGTGCCGCGCGAGCTGACGGTCGCGGAGATCGACGCGATCGTCGACGATTTCCGGCGGGCGGCGCGCAATGCGATCGCCGCGGGCATGGACGGCGTCGAGATTCATGCGGGCAACGGCTATCTGATCGACCAGTTCATCAATTCGAACAGCAACCGCCGAACCGACGCGTACGGCGGCAGCGCCGAGCGTCGCGCGCGCTTCCTGCTGGAGATCGTCGCCGCGGTGTGCGACGAAATCGGCGCGGAACGCGTCGCGGTGCGCCTGACGCCGATGGGGCGATTCATGGGCATGGGCGACGACACGCCCGAGCAGACGTTCGGCTACATCGTGCGGCGCCTGAACGACTGGCCGCTTGCCTACCTGCATCTGGTCGAGCCGGCGGTGGTCGGCACGATGAAGGACGAGCAGGTCGATCCGCGCTGGGATGCGCTGATTCTTGCGCTGCGGCGCGCGTATCGCGGGGTGCTGATGCTCGCGGGCGGCTACGATGCGGCGAGCGCCGAGCATGCGATCGCGACCGGGCGCGCCGATCTGATCGCATTCGGCCGCGCGTTCATTGCGAATCCGGATCTGCCGGCGCGACTGCGCGGCGCACATGCGTTGAATGCGCCCGACCCGCAGACGTTCTTCGGCGGGGCCGAAGCGGGCTACATCGATTACCCGAGTCTTGCCTGATCACGGCTGCGCGGCGCTGTTCGCCGGCGCTGTGGGGCGCGCCCTGTCCCGATGGCGGCGGCGCGCCGCCGCATGTCGAATCGAGTCGCAACGCAATGCGCCGAGGCGATCGCTTCGGCGCTTCGTTGCACGGAGGCCGATCTCGCCCGAGCGGATTCGCTGCTTGATGTCGATGTCGATGGCGATGGCGATGGCGATGGCGATGGCGATGGCGATGGCGATGGCGGGCGTCGGGGGCGGGCGTCGCGGAACGCGCTCCGTGACGAGGGCGGTGCGTCGTCCTATGCCGGGGCGAGACGAAACGCGCCGAAGCGGCGGCTTCGGCGCGTCGTCGGACAAAGCCGGATCACGGCTGGACGGACGGCCGCGCGGCGCGAGTGACCGCGCCGCGGAATGCATGCGTCGCGGCGGCAACGCGTCCGTCGATGCGTGTCGGTCGCGATGGACGCTGACTCCGCGCGAGCGACGCCCGCTATGCGGAATCCACTATCGCCGCCGCCGGCCCCGAGCGTCCCACGTCACGCCGCGCGCGCCGCATTGCCGTCGCCCATGATCCGCTTGCCGAGCGCGATGCCCCAGTTGGCCAACTGCACGCCGTATCGCCATTGCGTCGATTGCCACGCGGCGAGTGCGCGATCGACGTCGTTGCCGGATGCATCGAGCGCGCGCGCGAGCGACACCGCGTTCGCCGCCGCTTTCGCCGTGCCCGCGCCCGTGTGCGGCCGCGCGACGAACGCCGCGTCGCCGAGCAGCGCCGCGCGGCCGAACGCCATGCGCGGCGCGCGGTAGTCCTGGATGATCTGCATGAACGGCGCATCGGTGGACGCGATCAACGCGGCAAGCGCGGGCGCGAGATGCGTGGCGGCGTCGTCGAGCAGGCCGCCACGCTGCGCATCGCTCATCGCGCCGGGCGGGATCGAGTGCGTGCGGACGATGCCGTGACGGTCGGTGAGGGCGGCGCGAAGCGCGTCGCCCGCGGGCAGCCGGCGATACCACGCCCAATTCCAGCGCCGTTCGCCCGGCACGGTCGAACCGTTCTCGCCGGGGATCAGATACGCGAGCAGTTGATGCCCCGCCTCCTGCTGGAACGTGAACGCGTTCGTCAGTCGTGCGGCCGCTGCAGCGTCGAGGCGCGGCTCGGGCACGAGGCCGCGCCATGCGACATAGCCGGCATAGGCGGGAAGGCTTCCCGGCAGCAGCAGACGGCGCGTCGTCGAATCGGGGCCGTCCGCGCCGATCAGCAGATCGGCCCGTACGTCCGCGCCGTCCGAGAAGCGCGCATGGATTTCGGCGTTTTCCCGAACGATGTCGGTCAACGCGACGCCTGAGCGGATCCTCCCGGCGGGCAGGCTCGCCTTGAGCTTGCCGTAGAGCATGCTCCATGCAGTCTGCGTCTGCGGCAGCCGCTCGCGTTGCGTGATCTCGCCGTGGGCGTCGAGAAATTGACGATATTCGCTTCGTACGCCGAGCGGTCCGGTGTAGCCGATGCCGCCGAATCGGAATGCGTCGAGCACGTCCGGCTGCAGGACGAGCCCGCCGCCCCGGCTGTCGAGATCGTGCGGCGAGCGTTCGAAGACGTCGACGTCCCAGCCGATCGAGCGGAGCGATGTCGCGGCGAACAGGCCGCCGAGCGACCCGCCGACGATCACCGCGCGACGTTGTTGTTGTTGTTGGGTATTCATGAGTGTGCCCCCGTGAGTCGAATCGCGTTTGGTTGCGGGCCATGCCGCGCGGCGGCGCGCAACGCGCGCGCGAAGACGGTCGCCGGCTGCGCGCCGCTGATGCGCTCGGCGCCGATCGCGAACGCGGGCAGCAGCCGGATTCCGTCGTGCAGCGCGTCGGCGCGTGATTGCCTGACCGCCGCGACGCCGGCGTCCGATGCGAGATACGTGTCGACTGCGTGCGGCTCGAAGCCGGTTTGCGCGGCGAGCCGCAGCAGCACGCCGCGATCGCCGATGTCGAGCCCGCGCGCGAAGTACGCGTCGAAGATCGCCGACGACAGCGCGCCCGCTCGATCGCCGTCGCCGGCCGTTGCGGCGAAATCGAGCAGACGGTGCGCGAGCCGCGTGTTCGGCATGATCGAGTTGCGGTCGAAATCGAACGCGACGCCCGCGCGCCTGCCGGCCAGCTCGACGTCGGCATCGGCCTGTCGCGCGCGCGTCAGGGTGCCGAGCCGGTGCACGCGGTATGCCGTGCGATCGGCGCCTGCGTCCGGCAGCGACGGATCGACTTCGAACGCGCGATACGTGACGATCACGGGCCCGCGCACGCCGCTTTCCGCGATGCCGCGCCGCAGATTGGATTCGCCGATCGCGCACCACGGGCAAGTGAAGTCGTGCGTGACCTGAATAGCGATCGAAGACATCGCCCGCTCCTTGCGATTGGAATGTGCACAGCGTAGACGGCGCGGATAAGATGCGGAATGCCGGCAAACAGCAAACCGGCGTTGCGCGATTCGCAATGGGAACGACATGGACAAGCTACTTGCGTTGCAGACCTTCGCCGTCGTCGCCGATACGGGCGGCTTCTCGAAGGCCGCACGGCAGCTCGGCACCGCGACGTCGTCGGTGACGCGGCTGATGGACGCGCTGGAGGCGTCGCTCGGCGTGACGCTGCTCACGCGCACGACGCGCCACGTGACGCTCACCGACGCCGGCGCGACCTATCTCGATCAGATCGGCGCCCTGCTGTCGCAGCTCGTCGAGGCCGACGAGAGCGTGGCCGACGCCGGCAGCGAGCCCGTCGGCACGCTGCGCGTATCGGTGCCCGTCACGTATGCGCGCATCGTCCTCGGCCCGCATCTGTCGGCGTTTCTCGATGCGTATCCGCGCGTGTCGCTCGATCTCGTCGTGTCGGACGCCTATCTCGATCTCGCGACCGACCGCATCGACGTCGCCGTGCGGATCGGCGCGCCGGCGCAGGATCCCGGTCTCGTCGTGCGCAGGCTGATGGAGAATCGGCGCATCGTCGTCGCGAGCCACGACTATCTCGACACGATGGGCACGCCCGTCGAGCCGGGCGATCTCGCGTCGCATCGGTGCCTGCGCTTCCCGTATCGGCAGGGGCGGCAAAGCTGGACGTTCAGCCGGGACGGTCAGTCGGACAAGGTCGAAGTCAACGGCAGGCTGACGGCGAACAGCCTCGACATCCTGCGGGAAAGCGTGCTGAGCGGGCAAGGAATCGCGCTCGTGCCGACGTGGCTCGTGCACGACGACGTCGCTGCGGGCCGCATGCTGCCGTTGTTCGAATCGTGGTGCGTGACGCCGCCGGGCGGCGGCGCGCAGGTCTATGCGGCGTATCTGCCGAACCGGCGGCATTCGCGGAAGGTGCAAACGTTCATCGCGTTTCTTGCCGAGCGCATGCCGGACGCGCTCGACCGCTGAAAGATCGCGCCGGCGTTCGCATCGACGCCGGGGCGGGCGCGCCGTCGATGCAACGGCGCGCGGTTGCGTTGCCATCGCGCGCTTGCATGCGCGACCGAATGGCGACGGACTCGATCGAATTGGCGGCTGAAACCGAACCCGAAACCGGCCGCGCGTCCGCCTGCATGACGGACGCGCCGCGCTCGACCGCCCGTCCGGATCAGCGTGCCGGAACCGGCGCCAGCACGTCGTGCGCGTTCGCGGTGCGCTGCTGCGCCTTGTGAACCATCGTGTACGCGTAGTCGACGCCCATGCCGTATGCGCCCGAGTGTTCCTTCACGAGCTTCATCACGGCGTCGTACGTGTCGCGGTGCGCCCAGTCGCGCTGCCATTCGAGCAGCACCTGCTGCCACGTGACCGGCACGACGCCCGCCTGGATCATCCGCTGCATCGCGAAGTCGTGCGCGTCCTTGCTGGTGCCGCCCGACGCGTCGGCGACCATGTAGATCTCGTAGCTGCCTTCGGCCATCGCGCACAGCGCGAACGTCGTGTTGCAGACTTCCGTCCACAGGCCGGACACGACGACCTTCTTGCGGCCGTTGGCCTTCAGTGCGTCGCGCACTTTCTGGTCGTCCCACGAGTTCATCGACGAGCGCTCGAGCAGCTTGTGGTCGGGGAACACGTCGAGCAGCTCCGGATACGTGAAGCCGGAGAACGATTCCGATTCGACGGTCGTGATCGTGGTCGGGATGTCGAAGATCTTCGCGGCCTTCGCGAGCCCGACGACGTTGTTCTTCAGCGTCTGGCGATCGATCGACTGAACGCCGAACGCCATTTGCGGCTGCTGATCGATGAAGATCAACTGGCAGTTGTGCGGGGTGAGGACTTCGAGTTTCGGATCGGACATGACAGTCTCCGGAGTGACGCCGTTCGAGGCGGGATTGAAGAAAGACGTTCGACGCGCGGCGATCGACGGGATCGCGCGCATCGTTTCGGGATCGAGTGCGAACGCGTCGCGCGCCGGCGAAATCGCGCGATGCGTCCAGGCCGGGCGAGACGGACCGCGCTCCGATGACCGCGTCGAAACGCGGGCGTGTGGAGAACGAACGATTCGCCGCGGGATGGATGCTAGACGGTGAATTTCCGGACGTCTTGAAGAATAGTGCGAAAACTTGGCGAGGAGTCCCATCTGCGTCGCGCATCCGTGCGTGTGCGAGGCGATCGCCGCCGAAACCGCAGGGGCGGCGACACGGGTTCCGCTCGTCGATGCTGCGCGTTCGTTCGGACGCGGCGCGCCGCATCGCTATCGTTCAAATCTGGCGACAAACGTTCAATACGGGAACGTTTGCAAATGCGATAGTCCGTCGCAACGGATCGAGACGCGTGCGAGCCGAACGCATGTTCGTCGCTCGCGTGCCTGCTTCGTGTCTCGACGACGCAGACGGCCACTTCATTCGGATCCCCATCATGAAAGTCTATGTTTTGTCGCTCGCCATGGGACTGCTCGTAGGCATCATCTACGGCGTGTTCAACGTGCGCTCGCCGGCGCCTCCCGTGATCGCGCTCGTCGGCCTGCTCGGCATTCTCGCCGGCGAGCAGGTGCCGCCGCTCGTCAAGCGGCTCGTGGGCAACGCCGAGACGTCGGCCTCTTGGTATCAGCAACAAGTCAAACCGCACATGTTCGGCCAACTGCCGACCTGCCCGAAGGCGCCGAACGCGCCGGACGCGCCGGCGCAGGTCGCGGCCGCCCATCAACCCGATTCGCCATCCGGAGAACAGCGCCATGGCTGACACCGCCGCACACCCGACTCCCGACCTGATCCTGCATCGCGGGCGCTTCACGACACTCGACCGCGCGAACCCGACCGCCAGTGCGGTCGCGATCAAGGACGGCCGATTCGTCGCCGTCGGCGGCGACGAAGTGCTCGCGTTAGCCGGGCCGAGCACCCGGATCGTCGACCTGCAAGGCCGGGGCGTGCTGCCGGGCTTGATCGACAACCATCTGCACATCATCCGAGGCGGCCTGAACTTCAACATGGAGCTGCGCTGGGACGGCGTGCGCAGCCTTGCCGACGCGATGGCGATGCTGCGCCGCCAGGTGGCCGTCACGCCCGCGCCGCAATGGGTGCGCGTGGTCGGCGGCTTCACTGAGCATCAGTTCGTGGAGAAGCGCCTGCCGACGATCGACGAGCTGAACGCGGCGGCGCCCGATACGCCGGTCTTCATCCTGCACCTGTACGATCGCGCGTTGCTGAACGGCGCGGCGCTGCGCGCGGTCGGCTATACGAAGGACACGCCGGAGCCGCCGGGCGGCCAGATCGTGCGCGATGCGGCCGGCAACCCGACGGGGCTGCTGCTCGCGCGGCCGAACGCCGCGATCCTGTACGCGACGCTCGCGAAGGGGCCGAAGCTGCCGTTCGAATATCAGTTGAACTCGACGCGGCACTTCATGCGCGAGCTGAACCGGCTCGGCGTGACGGGCGCGATCGATGCGGGCGGCGGATTCCAGAATTATCCGGACGACTATGCAGTCATCCGCCAGCTCGCGACGGATGGACAACTGACGATCCGCCTCGCGTACAACCTGTTTACGCAGAAGCCGAAGGAAGAGAAGCAGGATTTCCTGAACTGGACCGGGACGTCGAAGTACCACGACGGCACCGACTATTTCCGTCATAACGGCGCGGGCGAGATGCTGGTGTTCTCGGCGGCCGATTTCGAGGACTTCCGCGAGCCGCGTCCCGATCTGCCGGCCGAAATGGAAGGCGAGCTCGAAGCGGTCGTGCGCGTGCTCGCGCAGAATCGCTGGCCGTGGCGTCTGCATGCGACCTACGACGAGACGATCAGCCGCGCGCTCGACGTGTTCGAGCGCGTGAATCGGGACATTCCGCTCGAAGGCCTCAACTGGTTCTTCGATCACGCGGAAACGATTTCCGACGAATCGATCGACCGGATCGCGGCGCTGGGCGGCGGGATCGCGGTGCAGCACCGGATGGCGTACCAGGGCGAGTACTTCGTCGAGCGCTACGGCCCGGGCGCCGCGGAAGCGACGCCGCCCGTCAAGCGGATGCTCGACAAGGGCGTCAAGGTGTCGGCCGGCACCGACGCGACGCGCGTCGCGTCGTACAACCCGTGGGTGTCGTTGGCATGGCTGATCACCGGTCGGACGGTCGGTGGCATGCAGCTCTATCCGCGTGCGAATTGTCTCGATCGCGAAGCCGCGCTGCGCATGTGGACCGAGAACGTCACGTGGTTCTCGAACGAGGTCGGCAGGAAAGGCCGGATTCAGGTCGGGCAACTCGCGGATCTGATCGTGCCCGACCGCGACTTCTTCGCGTGCCCCGAATCCGATATCGCGGATACGACGTCGCTGCTGACCGTCGTCGGCGGCAAGGTCGTGTACGGCGCGGGCCCGTTCGCCGACGTCGACGAAGGCGCGCCGCCGCCCGCGATGCCGGACTGGTCGCCCGCGCGCGTGTTCGGCGGCTATGCGGGATGGGCCGACAAAGAGCACGGCGCGTCGCTGCAGCAGGTCGTCCGGAATGCGGCGCAGGCATGCACATGCGCGAACAATTGCAGCCTTCATGCGCATCGGCATGCGACCGCGTGGAGCAGCAAGCTGCCGGTCGCCGACCTGAAGAGCTTCTGGGGCGCGCTCGGTTGCTCGTGCTGGGCGGTATGACCGCGTGCGGCGCGTGACGTGACGATCGCGCCGCGCGTTGCCGCTGCGCTGCGCTCGAGCAGCGCGCCTTGTTGCATTGCCCGCGGCTCAGCGTCGGCCCGATGGATGCGATGACGCGCGTGCCGCGCTCGAGCGGATTCGCGCGGACGAAGGCGCGGTGCCGAGGGCGCGGACATCGCGTCCGATGAGCGAGCGGAAACGCGCCCGTCGCGCGCTCGTGCGCCCTCGAAGACGATCGCGCGCGGCGGTACGCCCGATCCGGCATTCGTCGCGCGCCGCCGCGCGCCGACCCGGCGGGCGGGCAGTGCGCCGCGCAGCCGATTCGAGCCGGCCTCATGCGCGCATTCGCGTTCGAGCCGGAGCGGTCGTTTCATATCGATTCATTCACCACTCGCGCTGATAGACATGTCTGAAGAAGCCACGATCGCGCTTGGCCGCTTCGAACTCGATATGGACAGGCGGGTCCTCACGCACGACGGCGAGGTCGTCCACATCGGCTCGCGCGCGTTCGACATCCTCGCGGCGCTCGCGTCGGCCGACGGGCGGCTCGTGACGAAGGACGAGCTGATGCAGGTCGTCTGGCCGGATACCGTCGTCGAAGAAAACAACATCCAGGTGCATCTGTCCGCGGTGCGCAAGGCGCTAGGACAGGATCGCGATCTCATCATCACCATTCCCGGCCGCGGCTATCAACTGGTGCACCGGCGCCGGGAAGCGGCCGTCGCCGTCGCGCCGCGTGCGCCGGCATCGGCATCGGCGAGGCGCGGGCTGCCGATGCAGAAGATCCGTCTGATCGGCCGCGACGACGACGTGAAGCAGGCGCGCGAGATGCTCGATCGCACCCGCGTGCTGACGCTGACGGGCGCGGGCGGCATCGGCAAGACGAGTCTCGGCATCGAGGTCGCGCGCGGCTATGCGGCGAACGGCTCGGTGGACGTGTGCTTCGTCGAGCTCGCCGCGTCGACCGACGAGGCAACGGTGCTCGCGGCGCTCGCCGAGGCTTGCGGCGTGCCGTCGGCCGGCTGCGCGCTCGACGCGGCGCGAATCGCGGGCGCGCTCGCGGGGCCGCGCCGGTTGCTCGTGCTCGACAACGCCGAGCAGGTGATCGCCGCAGTGGCCGCGATCGTCGAGACGCTGATCGCGGCGAACGATGCGCTGCGCGTGCTCGTGACGAGCCGCGAGCCGCTGCGGATCGCGCCCGAGGCGGTATTTCGGGTCGATCCGCTCGACGTGCCCGCCGCGAATGCGGACGACGCCGACACCCTCGCGCGCTCGGCGGTCCGGCTGTTCTTCTCGCGGGCGAACGCGCTGCAGCGCACGCCCGGTGTGCAGTCCGCCGAAATTCGCGTCGTCGGCGAAATATGCCGCCGGCTCGACGGCATTCCGCTTGCGATCGAACTGGCGGCGGCGCGCGCGGCGACGCTCGGGCTCGAAGGCGTGTACCGCCGCCTCGACGATCGGCTCGCGATGCTCGGCGGCGGCCATCGAACCGCGCTGCCGCGCCATCAGACGCTGCGTGCGACGTTCGACTGGAGCTTCGCGCTCCTCGACCGGCGCGCGCGCGCCGTGTTCCGGCGGCTCGCGATGTTCGGCGGGCTGTTCACGTTCGATGCGATGTGCGCGGTCGCGTGCGATGCCGATCTGACGATCGGCGGGGTGATCGCCGCGATCGACGAGCTCGTCGCCAAATCGCTCGTCACCGTGGAATTCGACGGGCCGGTCGCCAAGTACCGGCTGCCCGAGTCGACGCGCGCGTACGCGCTCGAAAAGCTGATTGCCGAAGGCGAGCGGCATCAGATCGCCGCGCGCCATGCGCGCTATCTGACCGCCTGCTTCGACGCGGCCCCGGCCGGCAGCGCCCGTGCGCGCTTCGACGACGCGTCGGCGCTGCGCCAGACGCTCGACGACGCGCGCAGCGCATTCGACTGGGCGTTCTCGGACGACGGCAATCCGCGCGTCGGCATCGAGCTTGCGGCGAGCCTCGTCGGCGCGCTGCTCGACGGCGGGATGATCGATGAGTGCGGCAAGCGCGCCGCGCTCGCGGTCGACGCGATCGATGCGCTGCCGCCGCGCTCGGTCGACGCCGCCGTCGAGATGCGCGTGCGCGCCGCGCTCGCCGCGTCGCTGCTCCATCTGGGCGGGCCGGTGCCGCGCTCGGCTGCGTTGTGGCGCGACGTGCTGGCGCTCGCGGTCGAGTCGGGCGATGCGGCGCATCACGCGCGGGCGCTGTGGGGCTTGTGGAACGCGATGCTGTCGGCGGGCGACATCGACGAGTCGCTGCGCTACGCGATGCGTTTTCAGGCGCTGTTGCAGCAGCACGGCACGCGCCGGCAGCAGATTCTCGGCGAGCAGTTGGTCGCGGTGTCGCTGCATTGCCAGGGCCGGCATTCGGAAGCGAAAGCCCGGCTCGAAGACGCGCTGCGATGCCTTGCCGACGACCGAGACGACAGAGACAACAGAGACAATTCCCGCGACGACGGCGCGAGATCCGCGGCCCCGTTCATCGTCGATCCGTTCATCCTGAGCCACGGCACGCTTGCGCGCATCGTCTGGCTTCAGGGTGATCCCGAACGCGCGATGGAACTCGTCGACTTCGCGGTCGGCCTCGTGCGGCCCGACACCGTCGAGCCGTCGCTTACGCACTTGCTCGGCGCGGTCGCGGTGCCGCTCGCGCTGTTGTCGGGCGACGTGCGGCGCGGCGCGCATTATCTCGAGATCATGCGCTCGCAGACGGCGCTGCACGGTTTCGACATCTGGCGCGAATGCAGCGATTGCCTGTCCGCGTATCGCGACATTCTCGACGGACGCGTCGCCGACGGATTGCGCGTGCTCGACGTGTCGATCGACGCGCTGCTCGCGCGCGGCTTCAGGCGGCTGCTGACGCCGCTCGTCGTGTCGCACGCGGAGGCGCTCGCCGAGGCCGGCCGGCTCGACGACGCGTCGCGCCGCTTGCGCGACGCGCTCGCGCATTGCCGCAACAGCGGCGAGGCGCTGTTTCTGCCGGAAGTGTGGCGTGCACTCGGCGCGGTTGCGTATGCGCAGGCACAGGCACAGGCACAGGCACAGGCACAGGCACAGGCACAGGCACAGGCACAAGGCGGGCCGGCCGGGGCCGACGCGGACCGCTTTGACGCGGCGCATGCATGCTTCCGGGAGGCGATCGATCTGGCGCGCGCGCAGGGCGCGGCGATGTGGACGCTGCGCGCGACGATCGCGCAGGCGCGACTGCTGCTGGCCGACGGACGCGCGCACGAAGCCTCTGACGCGCTGCGGGCGTTGGCCGCGCACTTCGATCCGACGTCGCGCGCGCGGGACGTTCGCCAATTGTTCGATCTCGTCGCGACGCTGCCGGCCGATCCGTGATCGGCGTGGCGCGCGGATACGCGCGCGCTGGGCCGATCGAGCAAATGCCGCACACCGGGCCAATCGCGCAGAGCGAATGTACCGGGCAACCGAACGCGCCGAGCCGACCGAGCAAACCGAGCAAACCGAGCAAACCGAGCAAACCGACCCACCCGGCAAGCATCCGCGCGCCATCATGCTTCGATCAGCGTGCGAAGCTTGTCGCCGCCGAGCGGCATGTCGCGCAGGCGCTTGCCGGTCGCATCGAACAACGCATTCGCGATCGCGCCCGCGGTCGGCCCCATCGCCGCTTCGGCGACGCCGAGAAACGGCATGCCCGGACGATCGATCAGATGCACGCTCAACCGGCTCGGCGCCGCCGAGAACCGCAGGACCGGGTAGCTGCTCCAGTCGAAGCTGCGGATGCGCGCGGTGTCGTACTGCAGCGATTCGTACAGCGTCCAGCTCGCGGATTGAATGATTCCGCCTTCGATCTGATTGCGCACGCCGTCGGGATTGACGATCTGGCCGGAATCGACCGCGACTTCCGCGTGCTCGAGCACGACCTGTCCCGTCTCGCGCGCGACCGAGATCTCGACGGCCATCGCGACGTAAGCCATCAGATTCTTGTACTTGCCGAACGCGAAGCCCACGCCGCGCCCCGGTTTTCGCGGCGGGCGCGGCCAGCCGAAGCGCCGCGCGGCGAGCGCGATGGCGTCGCGCGCGCGCGGGTCCTCCATGTGCTTCAGCCGGAACGCGACGGGATCCTCTTGCGCCGCATGCGCGAGCTCGTCGATGAAGCTCTCGATCGAGAAGACGTTCATGTGCGCGCCGAGCGAGCGCATCGCCGATGTGTTGAGCGGCATCGTCGGCGAGAAGTTGTTCGTCACGTGCAGGTTCGGGAACGTGTACAGCGGAATCGCGTTGCGGTCTCCGCCGCCTTCCGGCTGCACCATCGGCACCGACGGCGCGGGCGTGAACGGATGTTCGAGCATCGTAGCCGGCACGAGCCGGCCCGCGTTGACGATCCGTTCGTTGTGCGAGCTGCTCCACAGTGCATAGTTCCAGTCGACGATCTTGCCGCTCGCGTCGAGCGACGCACTCACTTCGGTGACCATCGCCGGCGTGTAGTGATCCCACGTGTGCTCCTGCTCGCGCATCCATTGCACGCGGATCGGACGGCCCGGCATCGCGCGGGCGATCAGCGCCGCGTGCGCGGCGACGTCGTCGGCGCCGTTGTGGCCGTAGCAGCCCGAGCCTTCGGCATGAATGCAGCGGATCTGCTGCTTCGGCAGCGCGAGCAATTCCGCGAGCGCATCGCGCAGCGGATAGACGCCCTGCGAGTGCGTCCATACCGTCATCCCGCCCGCGTCGAAATGCGCGATCGCACACGACGGCCCGATCGAGCCGTGCATCAGGTACGGCTTCGTGTAGCGCGCGTTCAGCGTCTTCACGCGCGGGCCGGCCGGCGCGCGCACGCTCGCGATGTCGATCCGCTCGGTCGCGATCCGCTTGAGATCCCGATGGACGGTCGCGCGATCGGGCAGCGCGCGGCCCGCGCTCCAGCGGCACGTCGCGGCGAGCGCGCGCTGCGCGCTGACCGCCTGCCACTCGCCGCGCGCGACGACGGCGAGCAGGCTCCCGTCACGCACGATCCTGACGACGCCCGGCAGCCGCGACATGTTCGCTTCGTCGAAGCCCTGCAACTGCGCGCCGTAGACGGGCGGCAGCACGACGCGCGCATGCAGCATGCCGGGCAGGCGCATGTCCTGCACGTAGCTCGCGCCGCCCGACACCTTCGCCGGAATGTCGACGCGCGGCAGCGACGTGCCGATCACGCGGAACGCGCCGGGGTTCTTCAGCGGCGATGCGGCCGATGCGGTGCGATGCAGATCGACGAATCCGACCGCCTCGCCGAAGGTCATCCGCCGGCCGTCGCGGGCGGCGATGACGCCGTCGCGCGTCGTGAGCGCGTCGCTCGCGACGCCGAAGCGGCGTGCGACCGCGTCGACGAGCAGGCCGCGCACCTGCGCGGCCGCGTTCAGCAGCGCGCTGCCGCTGTCCGCCATCGTGTGGCTGCCCGCGGTGAGCCCTTCGTCCGGCGATGCACCGGTGTCGGCGGTCAGGAACGTGATCAGCGCGGGCGCCATGTCCAGCTCTTCGGCAGCGACCTGCAGCAGCGCGGTGCGCACACCGGTGCCGAGCTCGACCTTGCCGGTGAAGACGGTCACCTTGCCGCTCGGATCGATCCTGATCCACGCATCGAGGAACGGGTTCGTCTTCAGGCTGCCGGCGAGCGCCTGCGTCGCCTTCGGGATGCGGACCGCCGCCCCCTCGTCGGCGATCACCCGCTGCGCGAGCGCGAGCGCGGGCGCGGCGGACGCGAGGCTGAACGTGACGAACAGCGAGCCGGACAGCAGGAACTGGCGGCGGCGCGGATCGAAATCGTCGTCGTCATGCTTCATGCGCGGCTCCTTGGTCGTTCGTGGCCGCGCTCGCGGCGGCGGCGCCGGGCGGCGGCGCGATGCCGGCCGCCTGGCGGATCGCGGCGAGGATCCGCGTGTGCGTGCCGCAGCGGCAGAGGTTCGGCTCCATGTGCGCGCGCAGTTCGCGCTCGGTCGGCTTCGGATTGCGTTCGAGCAGCGCCTGCGCGCGCATGATCATGCCGGCGATGCAGTAGCCGCACTGCGCGGCCTGATGGTCGATGAAAGCCTTCTGCAAAGGCCCGGGCCGCTCGGCGCTGCCGAGACTCTCGATCGTTCTGACCGGCCGCGCGCCGATCGACGCGACGGGCAGCAGGCACGAGAAGACGGGCTGGTCGCCGACGATGACCGTGCACGCGCCGCATTGTCCGAGGCCGCAGCCGAACTTCGCGCCGTGCAGGTTCAGGTCGTCGCGCAGCGCATAGAGCAGCGGCGTCGATGGATCGATGTCGAGCGCGTGCGTGACGCCGTTCACGGTTAATTGAATCATCGGGATGCGTTCTCCTTCCTGAGCGCCGATACCGTCGCATCGACGCCCGCCCACGGCCCGCGGCTCGAATAGGCGGCGCGCACGTATTGCGCGAGATCGGCGATCTGCTCGTCGCTGTAGACGTCGCCGAACGGCGGCATGTAGTTGACGGCCCGTTCGCCTTCCCACGTGATGCCGCCGATGATCATCTGCGCGAGATTGCGGGGCGTTTCCGCGTTGACCGCGGCGCCGAGCGCGAGGCTCGGGCGTTCGCCGATCGATTGCATCGGCGCTTCCGGGCCATGGCACTGCGCGCACGATGCGGCAAAGATCGTCGCGCCGCGCCGTTCCGGCTCCGTCATCGACCGGGCGCCGACGGGGACCGCGGACGGCGCGTCGCCGGTCCGCGGTTTTTGCAGCGACAGCAGATAGATCGCGATCGCGTCGACGTCCTCGCGCGGCAGCGTCGCCAGCTCGCGCGTGACTGGCAGCATCGGGCCCGCCGCGGCGCCGTGCTCGCTCGAGCGCCCGCTACCCAGATAGGTCACGAGCGCGTCCCGCGTCCAGGGGCGCACCGCGTCAGTCAGCCGGTTGAGCGCGGGCGCGTCCCAGCCGTCGACGAGGCCGCCGTCGAATGCGTGGCCGGACTGCTCGCCGCCGATCGCGTTGAGCGGCGAGTGACACGCGGCGCAATGCCCGAGGCCTTCGACGAGATGACGGCCGCGATTCCACTCGGCGTTCTTCGACGCATCCGCCGCGAGCGTGCCGGGACGCAGGAACAGCACGTTCCAGAACGCCACGAGCGGACGGAAATTCAGCGGGAACATGAGCCGGTTCGCGGGCGCGGTCGCCTTCACCGGCTCGCGGTTCATCAAGTACGCGTAGGCGGCGAGGATCTCGCGGTCCGTCATCCGCGTGAAATGAACGTACGGAAACGCGGGATAGAGCAGATGTCCGTCACGCGAGACGCCGTGGCGCATCGCGCGCGCGAATGCGTCGATCGACCACGCGCCGATGCCGGTTTCGGGGTCCGGGGTAATGTTGGTCGCGAAGATCGTGCCGAACGGCGTCGCGAGCGGGCGGCCGCCGGCGAACGGCCGGCCGTCGTTCGCGGTGTGGCAGACGACGCAATCGCCGAGCGCGACGACGCGCGCGCCTTCCTGCCTGAGCACGGGGTCGAATGACGATGCGGCAGGCCGCTCGACCGGCGCGATCGCGGGCTCCCACATCAGGTAGCCGGCCGCCAGCGCGCCGATGACGGCGATGCCCGCGCAAACGAGGATCAGGGGTCGGCGCATCATCGATCCCGGCAGCACTGCGCGACGCGGCCGCGCGCGAGGCGGCCGGCCGTATCGGCGCGGTTGCGGCGGTGCGGCGCGCGCGCGCTCGCGTGGCCGACGCGTTGCGGCATCGGCGCGCGACGACGCTCGGCGTGCGGCGAGGCCATCGGCGGAGCGCCCGTCCGGATGGCGGCTGGGCCCATGTCGTGGGGCGAAGGTGGAAGCAAGGTCTATCTCCTGGCGAGCGTCGCCGCTGCATCGCGGCGACGGTGGGGCGAGCGGTTCTCCGCGATGCGCGCTACGGCATCCGCCGGTTGCGCGAACCGCGTGTTGCGCGTGTGCGCCACCCGATCATGCGGCGCGGAGGGAAACGCAGCGCGCGGCCCGCGCCGATCGAGCGACAGGTATTGCCGCACAGGTTAGTGATGCAAGCCGCATGCGTCCTGAAGCGACGCTGAATCGTTGCTAATTTCGGTGGCGGTTCTCGCCGCGGCCAGCGGCGGCGATGCGTTGCCGGTGCCGCGTCGCGTCGCGTCGCGTCGCGTCGCGTCGCGTTTGTGACGGCGGAGGCGCGAAAAGGTGCCGACCCGTGTGCGCGGGCGAGCGACGCCGCAAGGCCGCCGGCACCGCCGACATCGACATCCGGCTTCGCGCTCGCCGCCCGTCTTCAGCTTTTTTCAGCGCTCGACCATGCCTTTTAACGGCCGCGTCGCTACGCTTTCGATCATGTCGCTGGTCAGCCGGCTTGCCGGCTTCATTGGCGCGAAGTCATTCGGGAGGCGTCGCGGGCAACGTCGAGAACGATCGCGGGCGCGGCGGCGTGCGCCGGGTGCATCGGGCGTCGAGGGTCGAGTGTCGAGTGTCGAGTGTCGAGGATCGAGTGTCGAGTGTCGGGCGGCGGGGAGATCGACGAAACCGGGCGGGCAGCGCGGCGACACGGTCGCCGTCACAGTCACCGTCACCGTCACCGTCGCTCGCGTCGCGATCGGTCGACGCGCCGACGTCCCGCACGACTCCGTCTCGGCGAGATCGCTCGATCGTCGCGCGTCGCCGGTGCAACGAGCATCAACGTAGAGGAGATGACATGACCCGGCGCGTTGCGGGGATCGAGATTCCCGACAGTGGAATCGCGTGTGCGGCGACCGCGCGGATGCGTTGCGCGGAGGCGGGATGGATGTTCGACCATGCGGTCCGGAGCTTTCTGTTCGGGATGCTCGCCGGGCGGCGCGACCGGATCGCGTGCAATGCGGAGCTGCTCTATGTCGCCGCGCTGTTCCACAACGCCGGGCTGCACATCGAGCATCGGCATTCGGCGCGCCGGTTCGAGATCGACGGCGCCGACGCCGCACGCGATTTCCTGCGTCGGCACGGCGCGAGCGAGGCCGACGCCGCCGACGTGTGGGACGCGATCGCACTGCATACGACGCCGGGCATCGCGGAGCACAAGTCGCCGCTCGTCGCGATGATGCACGCCGGCGTGCAGATGGACGTGCGCGGCCTTGGCTACGCGAGCTTCGATCCGGACGCGCGCGATGCGATCGTCCGCGCGTATCCGCGCGATCCGGGCTTCAAGGAAAGCATCCTCGAAGCATATGCGCTCGGGATCGCGCACCGGCCGCACACGACGTTCGGCACGGTCAGCGCGGACGTGCTCGATCGCTGGGACCCGAACTATCGCCGGCTGAATTTCTGCGGACTCGTCCTCGGGTCCGACTGGCCGGACTGAACGCCGCGCGGACGCGCAGTGCGCGTCGACGCGGCCCTTCGACCACTTCACCACTCATTGGATCAAGCATGCAAACACGACGCTTCAGAGTACGTTCGGCCTTGCTGGCCGCCTTGATGTTCGGCTTCGCGCAGATGCCCGCAGCCTTCGCGGACGCGGATGCGGGCGCCGCCGCCGCCGAGTCCGCGCGCGCGACCGCGCCGGCGCGGTCGGTCGCAGTCGGGCCGCAGTACGACACGACGCACGTCTACGTCGCGGTGTCCGATCTGGACGCGTTCGTCGACAGCTTCGTCGCGACGTTCGGCGGGAAGGCGTCGCCGCGCGTCTCGCTCACCGTCACGCCGACGCCGAGCGAGACGCTGTCGCAATACGTGCAGACGCCGGTGGGCATGCTGTCGGTGTTCGGATTCAAGACGCCGATTCCCTATCCGTTCGGCGACGAGCGGACGGGCTATTTGGTGACGGATATGGACGACGCGGTGAAGGCGGCGCGCTCGGCCGGCGCGGACATCGTCGTCGACTCGTTCGACGATCCGATCGGCCGCGACGCGGTGATCCGCTGGCCGGGCGGCGTGATGATGCAGCTCTATTGGCACCGGAAGGCGCCGTCTTACGCGCCGCTCGCGACGGTTCCCGACAATCGCGTCTATCTGTCGCCGTACGAGGCCGATCGTTTCGTCAAAAGCTGGGTTCGCTTTTCGCGCGGCAAGGTCGTCTCCGACAACCGTCATGAAGACGGCGGCGCGATCGGCCGGCCAGGCACGGAAATGCGCAAGATCGTGATCGAATCGGCCTTCGGCCGGGTCGCCGCGTTCGTGACCGACGGCAAGCTGCCGTTCCCGTACGGCCGCGAAACCACCGGCTATGCGGTCGACGATCTCGATGCGACGCTCGAGAAGGCGCAGGCGGCGGGCGTCAAGGTGCTGGTCCGGCCGTATCGCGCGCGCGCCGCACGCACCGCGATGCTCGCGTTCCCCGGCGGCTACATCGCCGAAGTGCACGACGCGAAATGACGATGCGCCGTGCTTCCGCGCTCTGCTGCTGGGCGTTGATGTCGCTGCTCGCCGCGGCCCGCGCGCACGCGGCGGACGCGCCCGCCGCCGCGCCCGCCGCCGCGCCCGCGCCGTCGGACGCGCCGTCGGACGCGCCGTGCACGAAGACTCGTCCGGCGATCCTGTTCAACCGCTGGCAGGAAGACTGGTCGGCGCTCGCGGATCCGTGCGTGCCGCGCCGGCCGCTCGATGCGCTGAAGTACGCGCCGCTTTTCGGCCGCGGCGACTCGTATCTGTCGCTCGGCGCGGTGCTGCGCGAGCGGCTCGAGGTGAACGACGCGCCGCTCTTCGGCATCGGCCGCGCGCACGGCGACACCTATGTGCTGCAGCGCGCGCAGGTGCATGCCGACTTGCGCATCGCCGGACACGTCCAGGTGTTCGTGCAGCTCGAGGATGCGCGCACGTTCGGCAAGGACAACGTCGGCCCTGTCGATCGCAATCGCCTGGATCTGCGTCAGGCATTCTTGACCTACGTCGACGCGATCGGGCCGGGCGTGTTCAAGGCGCGGATCGGCCGGCAGGAAATGGCGTTCGACTTGCAGCGCTTCGTGTCGGTACGCGACGGCCCGAACGTGCGTCAGGCGTTCGACGGCATCTGGGCCGATTGGGAGCAGGGGCCGTGGCGCTTCATCGGCTATGCGACGCAGCCCGTTCAGTATCGCGACGACGAAGCGTTCGACGACGTGTCGAGCCGCAACCTCACGTTCAGCGGCGTGCGCGTCGAGCGTCAGGGCGTGGGGCCGGGCGACCTGTCCGCGTATTACTCGCGGTACAACCGGACGCAGGCGCAGTTTCTCGACGGCGCGGGCGCCGAGCATCGGGACGTGTTCGACGTCCGGTACGCGGGCAAGAAGCAGCATGTCGACTGGGACGTCGAGGGCATGTATCAGTCGGGGCGCGTCGGCGCGCAGCGCATCGAAGCATGGGCGGTCGGCTCCCTCGCCGGCTATACGTTCGCCGACATGCGCTGGACGCCGCGGGTCGGCTTGCAGATCGACGCGGCGTCGGGCGACCGGCATCCGCACGACGGCCGGATCGAGACGTTCAATCCGCTGTTTCCGAACGGCTACTACTTCGCGCTCGCCGGCTATACCGGCTATACAAACCTGATTCATGTGAAGCCTTCGATCACGTTGAAGCCGAGCAATGCGCTCACGCTGCTCGCGGCGGTCGGATTGCAGTGGCGCGCGACGACGGCCGATGCGGTCTACGCGCAAGGCGCGGCGCCCGTGCCCGGTACGGCGGGCCGGGGCGGCAAGTGGACCGGCTTCTATACGCAACTGCGCGCGGACTGGGCGGTCACGCCGAATCTGGCGGCGGCGCTCGAGATGGTGCATTTCCAGGTCGGCGACGCGATTCGCGCGGCGGGCGGACGTAATGCCGATTACGTCGGCGCGGAGTTGAAATTCGGCTGGTAGCCGTCGCCGTCGCCGTCGCCGTCGGCGGGCGGTCGCGTTGCGATCGTCATGTCCGGGCGTGCGCCGGTCGTTCTTTCGCGGCAGGTGCGATCGCGCATCTCGTCGATCGTGTGGATGCGCTGAATCGATATGGCGATGCGCGGATCGTCTGCCGCTGCACTGCTTTGTCGAACCAGCGATCGAACGCGAAGCGTTCGGCGCAGCGCGAACGGCGACACGATTCGATGGATCGTGTCGCCATTCGCGAATGACCGGACGTTCGCGCACATCGTCGCGCCGCCTCGACTGCGAGACTGGTCGGCGCCGCGACAGTCGGGGCAGCCGAGCATGCGGCGCGAACGAGACGTCATTGATATTGGGCAATACCGATCTATGCTTCACTCCGGGCGGCGTGTTCGCATCATTCGGCGTTCGCGCACGCAGTGCGCGCCCGATCGCCGAATCATGAAAATTCAGGTTTGCTTAAGTACGGCGCGCCCGCCGCGCATTAATCTGCCCGGCGAGCGTTGCGACGTCCGCGCGAAAGCGATCGAGGAAAAATCGCCGGGCGCGGCGCGCCGTACCGCATGACATGAAGCGCGCCGCTTCGAGCGAGTGCCCGTTCGATGCGGCGCGAGCGTCGATCGGGGCGCATCGGACACTCGATGCGCGTCGTCATCGCACGAAGCACGCTACGTGCGGCGCACGAATGCGCGACGACGGCAGCTTCGGTTCATTGCGGATTGCAGCACGGATTGCGCTCGGCGTCGCCGCACGGCATCGAGCGAAGGTGCCGCAGCGTACCTCGCCGCGTTGAAGGGCCTGCTGTCCGGTCGGAGCGCATCGCATCGTGCGCCCGTCACCTTACTACCCACCAGGAGCGCACGCAGATGGACACGATCACGACGAAAGACGGTACGCGAATCTTCTACAAGGACTGGGGCAAAGGGCGCCCGGTCGTGTTCTCGCACGGCTGGCCGCTGAACGCGGATGCTTGGGACGCGCAGATGCCGTTCCTCGCGCAGCGCGGCTTTCGCGTGATCGCGCACGATCGCCGCGGCCACGGCCGCTCCGAGCAACCGGCGGCGGGCAACGACATGGACACCTACGCGGACGATCTCGCCGCGCTGCTCGATGCGCTCGACCTGCGCGAGGCGACGCTCGTCGGGCATTCGACGGGCGGCGGCGAAGTCGCGCACTACATCGGGCGCCACGGCACGAAGCGCGTCGCGAAGGTGGTGCTGATCGGCGCGGTGCCGCCGATCATGCTGAAGACCGCCACGAATCCGGGCGGCCTGCCGATGGACGTATTCGATGGCATCCGCAAGGGCGTCGCCGACAACCGCTCGCAGTTCTACCGCGATCTCGCGACGCCGTTCTTCGGCTTCAACCGGCCGGACGCGAAGGTGTCGCAAGGCACGATCGACGCGTTCTGGGCACAGGGGATGACGGGCGGGATTCTCGGTCAGTACGCGTGCATTCGCGAATTCTCCGAAGTGGATTACACGGAAGACCTGAAGAAGATCGACGTGCCGACGCTGATCCTGCACGGCGACGACGACCAGATCGTGCCGATCGACGATTCCGCGCGCCTGTCCGCGAAGATCGTCGGGCGCGCGACGCTGAAGGTGTATCCCGGCGCGCCACACGGGATGTGCGTCACGCATGCGGATCGGGTCAACGCAGATTTGCTCGCGTTCCTCGAGTCGTAAAAGACGATCTCGGCAGTCGCCGCGGTTCGACGTCGCGCGCCGGCGGTCCGCCATTGGGAACGGCGGACGGGGAGCTCGATCGAGGTCTCGTGGTGCGATCCGGCCTCCGCGAACTACGGCGGGCAGATCTGGACGAAAGGCGTCGCGCGCCGGCGCTGCATCTGCGCGTTGTCCGGCTCGACGATCGAATCGGGCGACGTGATCTATCGGCCGAAGTACACGCGCGGGAACATTCCGGCCAACGCCGATCAGGCGATTCTCGCCGCGGCGCTCGATTCGTCGGCGTGACGAGTCAGTCCGACGCGCGGACGCGCCGCCGCGGCGATGCGGCGATGCGGCGACGCAATGCGATTCCGCGGCCGTGCGGCCGCGACGACGAAAACGAGAACGGAGAGTGGATGGATACATTGCAGGCGATGAGAGTGTTTGCGCGCGTCGTCGAGGCGGGCGGCGTACCTGTCGCCCGACGCGCCGCTTTGCTTTCGTCGCCGCGCTTCGCGCGTGAACGACACCGAGCGTGACGATCGATCCTTCGCTGAATTGTCGTTCGACGCGTGTTCGGGCTCGACGGCGGCGAGGCGACCCGCTTTGCCGCAGACGCGCCGGCGCAGCCCGGCAACGCTGTAGAATTCGAATCGCCATAAAGCGCAACGCAACGCCGACGGCGGGCCGGCCGGCTCGCCGCAGTCCGCCATGTCGAGCATCGCCACACTGCGGCGCGAGAATCGAGTGCGACTCGGAAAAGCGCATTCCGATCGCGCCGTTCGTGCGTCTGGGGCATCACCCACACCGAGGACATCAGGATGAAGCTGCTTCTCGTCGGATCGACCGGGCTCGTCGGCCGCCACGTGCTCGACCTGGCGCTTGCCGATCCCCGCGTCGACAGGGTGGTGGCGCTCGCGCGCCGCGCGTTGCCTGCGCATCCGAAGCTGCAGGCTCCGCGCATCGACTTCGATCACCTGCCCGAAGACGCAGCGTGGTGGCAAGCGGACGCGGTGATCTGCACGCTCGGCACCACGATGCGGGCGGCCGGCTCCCAAGCGGCGTTCCGGCGGGTCGACCACGACTATCCGCTTGCCGTCGCGCGCATCGCCCGGCAACACGGTACGCCGACCTACGTGCTCAATTCGGCCGTCGGCGCGGACGCATCGTCGCGCTTCTTCTACAACCGCGTGAAGGGCGAACTGGAGCGGGATCTGGCCGGTCTCGGGTTCGCGTCGCTGACGGCGGTGCGGCCGGGCCTGATCGGCGGGCGCCGTGACGAGTTTCGCGTCGGCGAACGGGCCGCGGTGTGCGCGCTGACGCTGTTCGGACCGCTGCTGCCGCGCGGCTGGCGGCTCAACCCGGCGCCCCGGATTGCCCGCGCGCTGATCGAGGCGGCGCTGAATCCGCAGCCGGGCACGCATGTCGTTGCGTCCGATCGTCTGACCTGACGGCCGCACCCGCCAATCCGGACGACGGCCTGTCGCGCTCGCGTGCCGCGAGCGCCGTCGGCGAAGACGGCCGAGGCGCGCTATCCTGGCGCTCGTGCGAAGCGCCGCTGTCGCTCGGCGGTGGGCGGCCTCCTCGACGTTGACGCCGCCGCCGCGGAATCGATCCTCGACCTTCGTCGAACTCGCTCGCGAACGCGCGTCGACGGTTGCCTTGCCGGCCCGGCGGCGCAGGACGGAGACTCGGGCGATCCGGACGCCGGCCGCGTCGGCGCGCGAACCTCGGAGACGCCCGTCAAGCGCGGCAGGAAGCAGTCGATCGTGTCCGGACGGCTCGCGATTCGCACGACGCCGATCCAGGAGGCAATTCTTTTTGGGAGTCTGAATGGACAGTCATATCGCGGCGGTCGAGCTGAAAAAGGCTCACCGACTCATCAATCACGGTCCGACCGTGCTCGTGTCCGCCCGCCACGACGGCGTGGACAACGTGATGGCGGCGGCGTGGGCGTGCGCGCTGGATTTCTCGCCGCCGAAGCTGACGGTGGTGCTCGACAAGGCGACGAAGACGCGCGAACTCATCGAGAAGAGCGGACGCTTCGTCGTCCAGGTGCCGACGGCGGCGCAGTTGCAGCTCACGCACGAGATCGGCAGCCATAGCCTGTCGAGCCAGCCGGACAAGCTGCGGCGCGCCGACGCGGAACTGTTCGCGATCGACGGCCACGATGTGCCGTTCGTCGCGGGCTGCTCGGCCTGGCTCGCGTGCAGGCTCATTCCGGAGCCGCACAATCAGCAGGCCTACGATCTGTTCATCGGCGAGGTCGTCGCCGCGTGGTCCGATACGCGGGCGTTCAAGGACGGACACTGGAATTTCGAGCGTGCCGACCCGGCGTGGCGGAGCCTGCATCACATCGCGGGCGGCCACTTCTACGCGATCGGCGAGCCGCTCTCGGTCCGCGAGGCCGGCAAGCAGGACGTCGAAGAAGCGCTGTAAATTCGCGCGGCGCCCGGCTCCCGGGCGCCTTTCGCCGGACGGCTCGCATAGCCGGCGCGTGCCGTGCGGGCAATGCGGAAGAGGGGCGATGCCCCTCTTCGTTCTTGCGGCTCCATCGTCTTTCGTTCGACTTTGGCGCGCGCCCGTCAGCGATGCCGCATGCCGTGGAAGTCCCCGCGCCCGGTCGATTCGGCGAACGCATCGGCGAGACGGCATCGGAACGATCGGACGACGCCGCGCGCGACAAACATATTCACGGTTTCCCGCCGTCACGCGGTGCGCGTTCCGCACGACGCCCCGCCTGCGCGCGGACATCGCCTGCCGGATGCCGGGCGCGCCCGCCGCAACCGCGACTCAACCCAACGCTCGGACCAGCGACCGGAACACCCGGTCGACGTCGTCCTCGTCCGTGCGCCAATTGCTGAACGCCGCGCGCAGCCCCCAGGTGCCCGCGTAGACCGTCGTCGTGATGAACGCGTCGCCGAGGTCGCGCACCGCGCGCATGTACGCGTTGACGCGCGCCTCGTCGGGCTGCTCGGCGAGCGTGAAGCACACGACGTTGAGCCGTGTCGGCGCAAGGAGCGTCAGGCCGGGCTGTTCGTCGATCAGGCGGCCGAGCCGGCGCGCGAGCGCGATGTTGCGGCGGACGATCTCCGCGTGCCCGTCGCGGCCGTACGCGGCGAGCGCGAACCACGTCGACAGCGCGCGCAGCCGCCGCGAATTCTCCGGCGTCAGATGGACGAAATCCGGATTGTCGGCGGGGACGCCGAGATACGCGGCGCTGTTCTGGAACACGCGCACCTGCAGGTCGCGACGGCGGCTGAATTGCACCGCGGCGTCGTAGGGCACGTTCAGCCATTTGTGCAGGTCGATGCAGATCGAGTCGGCGTCGTCGAGACCGTGCGTGAGCGACGCGTGCTCCGGCGACAGCGCGGCGAACGCGCCGAACGCCGCGTCGACGTGCAGCCAGAACGGATAGCGCGACTTGAGCGCGGCGATGGCCGGCAGCGTGTCGTAGTCGACCGTGTTCACGGTGCCCGCGTTCGCGACGACGATCGCCGGCTTGCCGTCGAGACGCCGGAGCGCCGCTTCGAGCGCGGCGACGTCGACGGCTTCGCGGTCTTTCAGCGTCGGGATCTTCCGCACCGCGCGGCGGCCGATGCCGAGCACCGATAGCGCCTTGTAGATGCTCGAGTGCGGCGCGCCCGACAGCACATCGATCGTCGGCAGCTTGCCGACGCCGTCTTCCGCGACATCGACAGGCGGATCGCACCGCTCGCCGAGCCATTCGCGGCCGATCGCGAGGCCCACGAGGTTCGACATCGTCGCGCCGCTGACGAGCACGCCCTGCTGCGCGTCGGAGAGCCCGAACAGCTCGCGCAGCCGCGCGACGGTCTCGCGTTCGAGATCCGGCGCGGTGCTGTCGATGCCCGCGGTCGGATTCTGGTCGTAGATGCTCGTCAGCCAGTCGCCGGCGATCGCGGCGGGCGTTGCGCCGCCCGTCACGAAGCCGAGGTAGCGCGCGCCGGCGCTGCCGGAAAATCCCGGCGCCCAGCGCGCCGCGAAATCGTCGAGCGCCGCATCGAAGCCGACGCCGCGTTCGGGGAGCGGCGACGGCGTCGCGGGAGGCGGCGCCAGCGCCGCGGGCCGGTCTTCGATGCGGCCGAGCGCGTCGAGCGCGTGGTCGAGCGTGCGCTCGAGCACCGCTTCGATGTGCTCGAGGTCGTGCGAGAGTTTGGCATCCATTCGGTGTGTCGTCGTCGAGGTCAGGGGAAACGATCGATTCAATGCGTTGCGTTGCGCGCGGACGCGGCGTCGCGAACGGGAATACTAAGGCTAATGCGCGGATCGTGCTGGCGAGCGCGCGAATGCCGGGACAGCCGGCCCCGTTCGGAAAAGACATAAATCGATCCGACGACCGTCTTAATGCGAATGCGCATCGACCACCCGCCTGACCTTGCCCAACGCGTCGCGCAGCGTTTCCGGATCCACGGATCCGAGCGCGACGCGAATCGCATGCGGCGCGTGCGCGGACGTCGCGAACGGCTCGGCGGTCGACACCGAGACTTGCTCGCGCATCAACGCCATCGCCACCTGGTCGGCGCGCGCTTCTTCGGCGAGCGGCAGCCACAGGAAATACGATGCCGGATGACGGACGCACCGCAGTCCGGCGAGCGCGTCGCTCGCGATCGATTGCCGGGCGGCCGCATCGCGGCGCTTCTGCGCTTCGAGGCGCGCGACGGTCCCGTCGTCGAGCCAGCCGCAGGCGATCGCCGTCATCACGCCGGGCGTGTTCCACGTGGTGCCCCTAATCGCGCGCTCGATCGCCGGCACCCACTGCGCGGGCGCCGCGACGAAGCCGACGCGCAGCCCGGTCGCGACGCTCTTCGACAGCCCCGAGACGTAGACGGTCGCCTCCGGCGCGAGCGCCGCGATCGGCGCGGGCGGGTCGTCGGCGAGGAATGCGTACGCGGCGTCCTCGATGATCAGCAGTCCGTGGCGGCGCGCAATCGCGACGAGCCGCCGCCGCCGATGTGCGCTCATCACCCAGCCGAGCGGGTTGTGCAGCGTCGGCATCGTGTACACCGCACGCACGCGGCGGCTTTGGCAGAGCCGCTCGAGCGCGTCGAGATCGGGCCCCTGGCCGGCCGCCGGAATCGGCGCGAGCTCGAGATGCTGCGCCTCGGCCACGATCTTGAAGCCCGGATAGGTCAGCGCGTCGGCCGCGACGACGTCGCCGGGGCGCAAGAGCGCCATGGCCGTCGCGGCGAGCCCGTGCTGCGCGCCGCTGACGATCGTCACGCGCTCCGCGTCGACCGACAGGCCGCGGCAGGCGAGATGGCGAGCGACCGACGCGCGCTCGTGCCGCCGTCCGCCGTGAGGCTGGTAGCGCAGCAGCGCATCGAGGTCGCCGGACGCCGCGAGCTGCCGCAGCGCGCTTCGCAGCAGCTCGGCCTGCTCGGGCAGCGACGGATAGTTGAAACCGAGATCCACCATGCCGGCTGCGGCCGCGTGCTGATCGATGCCGAGCCCGCGCGGCAGCGCGGTTTCCCGGACGAACGTGCCGCGGCCGGTTTCGCCGCTGACGAGCCCCATCGCTTCGAGCTCCGCGTAGACGCGCGTCGCGGTGACGAGCGCGAGGCCCTCGTCGGCCGCGAGCCGGCGATGCGTGGGCAGGCGCGTGCCGGGCGGCAGGCGGCCCGAGCGAATGTCGGCGGCGAGCGCGTCGACGAGGTGTTTGTAGCGGGCGTGGGCCATATGCCGATGTATCCATGACAATTATTTGATCGTATTGATTTTCGGACATACGATGCGTCGTCGCAATCGACACTCACTGGAGACGACGTCATGCATATCGCAATCCTGACTTTCGAGGGCTTCAACGAGCTCGACTCGCTGATCGCGCTCGGCATCCTCAACTGCGTGAAGAAGCCGGGCTGGCGCGTGTCGATCGCGAGTCCGACCGCCCGCGTCCGGTCGATGAACGGCGTCGCGATCGAAGCGCAGGCGTCGCTGCGCGACGCGAGCGATGCCGATGCGGTCCTCGTCGGCAGCGGCGCGCGGACGCGCGAAGTCGTCGCCGACGCCGCGCTGATCGCGCAGCTTCGGCTCGATCCGTCGCGGCAGCTATTGGGCGCGCAGTGCTCGGGCACGCTCGTGCTCGCGAAGCTGGGGTTGCTCGACGGCGTGCCGGCGTGCAC
This sequence comes from Burkholderia oklahomensis C6786, assembly GCF_000959365.1. Taxonomy (NCBI): domain Bacteria; kingdom Pseudomonadati; phylum Pseudomonadota; class Betaproteobacteria; order Burkholderiales; family Burkholderiaceae; genus Burkholderia; species Burkholderia oklahomensis. The sequence goes on along the minus strand of NZ_CP009556.1, from coordinate 2,873,312 downwards.
CGATCTCACGACGAAGCCGTGGGTGCAGGAAGCCGGCGTCGACGTGCTGAACCGGCCGTTTTTCGCGAACGGCAACGTCGCGACGGCGGGCGGCTGTCTTGCGTCGCACTATCTTGCCGCGTGGGTCATCGCGCGTCTCGAAGGGCGGGAAGCCGCGGAGCGCGCGCTGCATTACGTCGCGCCGGTCGGCGAGAAGGACGATTACGTGTCGCGGGCGATGAAGCATGTCGCGCCGTTTCTGACGGAAGCGTCGACGGCCGCGTGAGCGAGCGGGCGCCGCGGGGGGGGCGGCGGCGGCGCGCGTCGCGTGCTCGTGTTCGGGCTCGGTCAGGATCGGGCGCCGGGCCGGGACGATGCATTCACGTTCGGCGAGCGTGACGGGTGAAGGGTGCGGGGGAGAAGCGTGGCGCGCGAAGCGAAGTGAAACGCTTGGCTTCGGCCCCGGCTCGTCGGGTGCCGGATGCGTCGCCGGGGCAAGCGCCGCCGATGCGATCGATGGCCGGCGAAACGATACAATCGTGGCGTTTCGATTCGTCACGCAGCGCGCGTCGCGCAATCGGCGCCGGACGGCGTCATACGGCGCGAGGCGACAGCCGGCGTTCGCTCTTCACGCATGGCGTTTCGTTCCGGCGAAACGCGTCGAGCGCCGATCGATGGCTTTGTGGAGGCACATGTTGAATTCCGGTATCGCCCGTCGCGGACGTCACGGCCCGCAAGCGGCAATGCACGAAAACGCCGGCGGCGGGCGCACGCCGCCGGCCCGGATCTTCGCGTTCAACGGCGACGCCGACGGCCTGTGCGCGCTGCAGCAGCTGCGTCTTGCCGAAGGGCCGGGAGGAACGCTCGTGACGGGCGTCAAGCGCGATATCCGGCTGCTGGATCGCGTGTCGGCCGCGGCCGGCGACGAAGTCACGGTCCTCGACGTGTCGCACGACCAGAACCGAGCGGACGTCGAGCGACTGCTCGCGGCGGGGGCGCGGCTGCGCTACTTCGATCATCACTTCGCGGGCGCGCTGCCCGGCCATCCGAACTTCCATGCGCACATCGATACCGCCGCGGACGTCTGCACGAGCGCGATCGTCGATCGATACCTGCAAGGGCGCCACGCGCGCTGGGCGATCGTCGCGGCGTTCGGCGACGCGCTGCCGCAGCTCGGCCATGCGCTCGCGCTTGCGCATCGCATCGAGCCGGAGGCGCTCGAGCGGTTCGCGCAGCTCGGACAATGCCTGAACTACAACGCGTACGGCGAGCGCGTCGACGACCTGCATTTCGATCCCGCCGCGTTGGCGGAAACGATGCAGCCGTTCGCGGATCCGCTCGACTTCATCGACAGTACCGACGTGCTGCGCGCGCTGAGCGACGGATACCGGGAGGATCTGCGCCGGGCGCGCGCGGTGCGCCCGGAAGTGGCGACGCCGCACGCGATCATGCTCGTACTGCCGCCGGAGCGCTGGGCGCGCCGCGTGACCGGCGCGCTCGCGAACGAGGTCATGCAAGACCATCCGGCGTGCGCGCTGGCGATCCTGAGTCCGAAGACGGATGGCGGCTACGTCGTCAGCGTGCGCGTCCCGGCGAACAGCACGATCGGCGCCGACGATTTCTGCCGAGGCTTCGAAACGGGCGGCGGCCGCAAGCGCGCGGCCGGGGTCAATCATCTGCCGGCCGATCAGCTCGACCGGTTCGCCGCGCATTTCAAGACGACGTTCGACGAGCACATCGCAAGCGCCTGACACGCGCGCGCGGCGCGCGCAGTCGATGGCCTTCGCGCGAAGCCGAACGTCGGAGCGACCATGAGGATTGCCGAGCGGCGTCGAGGGTGCGCTGCGTGAGCGCCTGATCGACATGATCGAGCATCGTCGAAGCTCGTGCGGCGACGCGAGTTCGCCGGGCGCCGCCGCGGCGCGTGTCGTGTCGGCAAGAAGCGTGCGTCGTCGTCCGAACCCGTTCGGCTCAGCTGCCGCCCGCCGCCGAATTCGCTTCCATCACGTGCGCGCCGCCCGACGTCAGCATCGCGCGCAGCCGCGCCGCGTCGAAGAAATCGGAGTGACGCCCGGCCGAATCCAGCAGCACCATCACGACCTCGCGCCCGTCGATCGTCGTCTGCATCACGAGGCAAATGCCGGACTCCCTGATATAGCCCGTCTTCTGCACGCCGATGTCCCAGTCTTCGTCGCGCAGCAGGATGTTCGTGCTGTGGTAGTAGAGCGTGCGGCGGCCCGTGTCGACCTCGTATTTCAGGTCGGTCGAATACTGCCGGATCAGCGGATACTGGTAAGCCGCCTCGACCATCTTCGCGAGATCGCGCGCGGTCGACACGTTGTATTTCGACAGTCCGGTCGGATTCTCGAAATGCGTATCGATCATGCCGAGCGATCGCGCCTTCTGATTCATCGCATCGACGAATGCCTGCCGGCCGCCCGGGTAATAGCGCGACAGCGCCGCCGCCGCGCGATTCTCGGACGCCATCAGCGCGATGTGAAGCATGTCGTCGCGGCTCAGCGTCGAGCCGATCGCGAGGCGCGAGCCGGTGAACTTGTCTTGATCGCGATCGTCGTCGGTCACTTCGATCCGCTCTTCGAGCGGCGCCTTCGAATCGAGCACGACCATCGCCGTCATCAGCTTCGTCACCGACGCGATCGGCACGACCGATTGCGAATTCCGGTCGAACAGCGTTTCGCCGGTATGCGGGTCGATCATGTAGGCGATGTTCGAACGGAGTCCGGACGGCCGTGACGTAACGCGCGGCTCGAACGAGCGGGCGCTCAGCGGCGCGCGCGGCGAGAACGTGACCCGGTGGACGCCGCCTGCCAGCCTGTAGCGGCCCGCCTTCAGATGGCGCGTGGCGACCGCGTGCCCCGCGAGCGACGCATGGCCCGATTGCGGATGAAAACTCGCCTTCCTGATGGACGCGGAAGCCACGGGATGCCGCTTCGACACGGAGGATTTCGCCTGCGCATCGAACGGCGGGACGGCAAGCAAGGACGCGAGCACGACCGGCAACACCGCCCGCTTCGAGACACGAAGGACGGTTTCGCACATCGCTTTCATCGAGGAAAACGGTGTCGCTTTCATGGTGCCCCAATTATTGAATTCGAGCTTTGGAATGATTATAGTAATCGGCCATTAGATTAGCAATTACAATGACATAGGGAATATTCCTCACCCAAATATTTAATTTGAAACGATCGTTTTTATTTTTACGTGATGGGTTTTTTTCGGCCGAACGAGCGCGCGGAGCCCATTGCGTCGCATCGCACGGAAACGGCGGTCCCGTTCGTAGTCGATTGAAAGAAGGCCGACGAAAACCACGCTCGCGGCCGCGCGCCTGTCGAACACGACGCGCACGCGGCGAGCCGGCCGCCGCTTCGGCGTGAAATTCGAAATAATGCAATAGAAAAGAAGAAACGACGGCGTCGACTTGTTGCGCGGGATCGCCATCCTGCTCGTCCTGATCCTGCATTTTCATCTGACGTACCGGCTGAACGTCACGCCGATCGATGCGCCGTTCCTGTCGGACGCGCTCAAGGCGGTCGCGCGAAACGGCAATGACGGCGTCACGATGTTCTTCGCCGTATCCGGGTTCCTGATCACGTCGACGTCGATCCGGCGCTTCGGCTCGCCCGGCGCGATCGAGCCGGCGACGTTCTACGGGTATCGCGCGTCGCGGATTCTGCCGTGTCTCGCGCTCGTCCTGCTCGCGATCGTGGCGCTCGGCTCGCTCGGCCTGCGCTCGTTCGTCGACAAGCCGGACACCGCGAGCACGCTCGTCGCGGTGCTGTCGGTGCTGACGTTCTGGCAACGTGCTGATGGCGAAGGTCGGCTATTTCAATTGCGCGATGAACATCCTGTGGCCGCTGTCGGTCGAGGAGGCGTTCTATCTTTCGTTCCCGGTCGTCTGCCTGCTGCTGCGGCGACGCCGCTACATCGTCCTGTTCCTGTGCGTGCCGATCGTCGCCGGACCGATCTACCGAAGCCTGCACGCGCACGACGAGATCGTCGCGCTGTACGGCTACGGATCGTGCTTCGACGCGATCGCGATGGGATGCTGCGCGGCGCTGCTTCCGTTGCGCCGGATCTCGCGCGGCCGGAGCCACCGGGCGATCCGGGCGATTGCCGCCGCCGCGATCACCGTCGTCTACCTGTGCGGGCCGATCATGCAAAACGCCGTGTGGGGCGTGTCCATCGTCGCGTTCTGCACCGCGATCCTGCTGTACGGCGTGAGGGACGGATCGCATGACGACGCGGGCGTGCCGCATGCCGCGCTTCGCGTGATCGGTTGGTTCGGACAGCGCAGCTACGAGCTGCACCTGTTTCATATCGTCGTGCCGGGCATTCTGCGCGAGTTCGTCACGCGAGAGACGATCGGCGTCGACGCAAAGCCGCTGTGGCTGATCTTTTACTTGGGTGTGTCGGCGCTCGTCGCGGCGCTCGTGTTCCGGTGCTATGCCGAGCCGTTGAACGACGCGTTCCGACGGAGCGTCGCGCGATTGTCGCCGAGATATCTGCAGAAGTGATGCGCATCGCGGCGTCCGTTTTTTCGGGCGCGATCGTCGATTGGCCGCGATCGGATCGCTCGACGCGCGGCTTCGGTGCGGCGTGCTACCGCGCCGGAGATTGCGGGGCTCAGTGGAAGCCGGCACGCCCGCCGGATTCGCCGCTTCCTGAAAAAAATACAAAATGCCGGCCGAGCTTCGTTGTCCTGATCTGGAATCGATCCCGATCGCGCCGCGCGCATCCCAGCGCCGTTTTGCCCGGCGTCACGCGCGCATGCTTCGGCTGCGCGAGCGCGCACGAAATATGCGGCACCGATCGAATTGATCCAGCGCAACGACGCGGGCCGCGCCCCGCCTATGCTGGGCCTGTCGTGCCGGGCGTCGAGCGAACGGATCGCGATGCCGGCCGCCGGCAGCGCCGCCGCCGGCGCTCGCGCACGACCCCGATGCGCGTCGCGACCCAAGATGAAAGCGCGCGACACATGCGCGCGACGGCGCGTCGATTCGCCCGGCGCCTTCGCGCCGCGTCGCGCACCGCCGTCCATGTGAAGGCGAGGTCGAACATGCCGATCCACAATGCCGATTTTGCGGCGGTCTTCGCCGAGATCGCCGATCTGCTCGAGATACAGGGGGCCAATCCGTTTCGCGTGCGCGCGTACCGCAACGCGGCGCGCACGGTCGGCGGGCTCGGCCGCGACATCGCGGCGATGGTCGCCGACGGGAAGAACCTCGACGACATTCCGACGATCGGCCCCGATCTCGCCGGCAAGCTGAGCGAGATCGCGACGACCGGCACGTGCGGGCTGCAGCAGCAACTGCGCCAGGCGCTGCCGCCCGCGATCGTCGAGCTGCTCGGCGTCCCGGGGCTGGGTGCGAAACGCGTGCGCGCGCTGCACGACGCGCTGCACGTCGAGACGCTCGAGCAACTGAAGGAAGCCGCCGAGAGCGGCAAGATTCGCGGACTGCCGGGCTTCGGCGAGAAGACCGAGGCGCACATCGCGGAGGCGATCGGCGCGCGGCTGCGGCGCAAGTCGCAGCGCTTCCTGCTGTCGTTCGCGACGCAGTATCTGACGCCGCTCCTCACGTATCTGCGCGAGACGCCGGGCGTGAGCGAAGCGCTCGTGGCCGGCAGCTTCCGGCGGCGGCGCGAGACCGTCGGCGATCTCGACATTCTCGTGACGGCGAGCGACCCGGCGAAAGCGGCGGCGCGCTTCGTTGCATACGACGAAGTCGCGCGGGTGCTCGCGAGCGGCGACACGCGCTCGAGCGTCGTGCTTCACTGCGGTATCCAGGTCGATCTGCGCGTCGTCACGCCGGCGTCGCTCGGCGCGGCGCTCGTCTACTTCACGGGATCGAAGGCGCACAACATTGCGATGCGTCGCATCGCGCAGGCGCGCGACCTGAAGATCAACGAGTACGGCGTGTTCCATGGCGAGCGGCGCATCGCCGGTACGACCGAGGAATCGGTCTACGCGTCGATCGGCCTCGAATGGGTGCCGCCCGAGCTCCGCGAGAACCAGGGCGAGATCGAGGCCGCGCGCGAAGGCCGTCTGCCGACCCTCGTCGAACGCAAGGACCTGCGCGGCGACCTGCATGCGCACACGAACGCGACCGACGGTCAGGACAGCCTGCGGGACATGGCGCTCGCGGCGCGCAAGCGCGGCCTCGAATATCTCGCGATCACCGATCATTCGCATCGGCTCGGCGTCGCGCACGGCCTCGACGCGGAGCGCCTCGCCGGACAAATCGACGAGATCGACCGGCTGAACGAGACGCTCGAAGGCATCGTGCTGCTCAAAGGCATCGAGGTCGACATCCTCGAAGACGGCGGCCTCGATCTGCCCGACGACGTGCTCGCGCGGCTCGATCTGGTGGTCGGCGCGGTTCACAGTCACTTCGATCTGTCGCGCGCCGCGCAGACCGAGCGGGTGCTGCGCGCGATGGATCATCCGTATTTCACGATCCTCGCGCATCCGTCGGGGCGGCTGCTCGGCGAGCGCGACGCGTACGACATCGACCTTGCCCGCGTGATCGAGCATGCACGCGCGCGCGGCTGCCATCTCGAGCTGAATGCGCAGCCGCAGCGGCTGGATCTTGCCGACGTCTGGTGCCGGCAGGCGGCCGAGGCCGGCGTGCTCGTGTCGATCGATTCCGATGCGCATCGCCGCGAGGACCTGAACTATCTCGGGATCGGCGTCGATCAGGCGCGGCGCGGCTGGCTGACGAAGGCGCAGGTGCTCAACACTCGCACGCTCGCGCAACTGCGGCCGCTGCTCGCGCGGACGATGGGCGGGAGCGCCGCGTCGGCTGCGGGCGGCTCGACGAAACGTTCGTCGAGCAAGCGGGCGACAGCGCGAGGCGCCGGCGTGGGCGGCGCGCGTCGCGCGAAGAAACGCGGGCACGCTGCGGCCTGAGCGGATGCATGTCGTCGTCGGATACGCTGTTCGGCGGCTCGGTCAATGCGGCCTGCGCGTCGGTGAAGTCGATCGGCATCGACCGGCTCGCCGCGCAATGCACAGGATCGAGTCGGTGACGCCCGGCGCGGACTACAACGATTCGCGCCGCGCGGCGGACGCCGGTTCGACGTTCCGCCGAACTGACGCATACCGGAACGCGCCGGTATTCGGCGTGGGCTGTCCGCGCCGCCGCTGCAGGCGGAGATCGGCTACGGCGAGCCGAAGTCGTCTGGCGATTCGTCGGCCCGCTATCGCGAGGCCGGGTTCCGCACCGATGACCTGCTCGGCAAGCACGCCGGCGTCGATGCGATCCTCGGCTACGCGCACGCGGCCGGCCGAAACGGCAGCGGACCCGCGCAGGCGACGATCGGCGCGACCGACATCGACGCCGGGCGCGCGTCGCAGGCGCGCGTGAACCTCGAGGGCCGTCATCGGTTCCGACGCCACGCCGCGTCCTTCGAGCGCCGGCTCGGCAGACGCGGCGACGCCGCGCCGCCGGGCGCTTTCGACGCGCAGAAAGCGCTTACGGTCGACGCCACTGCATGTTAGACTCCGCCCCTATGTCATATTGGCGCAAGCTCTTCGTTGTCGTGTTGTTGGCACTGAGCCTTCCGGTTCAGTCGCTGGCGGCCGTCTCGATGAATTGCGAGGTCGCGCACGTCGACGACGGCGCGCCTGCCCACCATCTGCTGCAAGCCGGAACGGAAAGCGGTCACGGCGCGCACGATATGACCGTGGCCGCGGCCGACCATCGGCATCCCGGCCTGGGCGACGCACATCACACGCACCCATGCGCGACCTGCGTGTCGTGCTGTGTCGGCGCCGGCTTGCCGGCCGGCTCCGTCTCGGCGGCGTCCTTCGATGCCGCGCGCATCACCCCTTCCTTTCCTCAAGACGCCGGCGCCGTGTCGTTCCTGACGGACGGCATCGAACGGCCGCCCCGAACCTCTCTCGTCTGACCCCTCGGGTCGCAGCGCGCTCGCTGCGATACGCAAACTCGTCCTGACGGCGTGCATGCGCGTCGTCAGGATGGCTGACGACGAGAAAAATTCATGCGAAAGATTTACGCAGCGCTGCTCGGCGCGTCGGCGGCATGGCCGGCGCTCGTGCACGCGACGACGTTCGCCGATCCGGCGGACGCCGCGGCATCGGCGCCCGCCATCGCGGCGCCGTCCGCGCTCGACGGCTACCGTCGCTACCGCGACGACGACGGGCCGACCTGGCAGCAATTGAACCGCACGGTGGCCGAGCCGCCGCGCAACGCGGCGGCGCCGTCCGCCAAGGCGGGCAACGCCGCCGCCGCGCACGGCGGGCACGGTGCGATGCACGGGGAAGCCGCCAGATGACGCCGCGTCTCGTTTCCCTCCGGATCTGCGCCGCGGCGGCCGTGCTGGCGTTCGCCGCGGGCTGCACGACGTTCTCGAACGACGGCGGCTTTGGCGCCGTTTCGACCGCGGCTTCCGAGCGGCTCGGAAAAGAAGCGGTGCTCGTGAAGACCGATGCCGATCGCGACGCGGTCGCGCGCCGCACGCAGGAACTGCTGTCGAAGCCGCTGAGCGTCGACGACGCGGTTCAGATCGCGCTCCTGAACAATCGCGGGCTCCAGGCTTCCTACGCGGAGCTCGGCCTGTCCGAAGCCGATCTCGTGCAGGCCGGCCGGCTGCCGAATCCGGGCTTCACGTTCAGCCGCACGCGTTCGAGCAACGATCTGAGCATCGGCCGGACGTTTTCGATGGGCGTCCTGAGCATGCTGACGCTGCCGCTCGCGACGAAGATCGAAGGCCGGCGTTTCGAGCAGACGAAACTCGAGACCGCCGACGCGATGCTGAAGGTCGCGGCGGATGCGCGCCGCGCATACGTCGAAGCGGTCGCGGCCGCGCAGGCGGCGGCCTATGCGGAGCAGGTCAAGGACTCGGCGGACGCCGGCGCGGAGCTCGCGCGGCGGATGCGGCAGGCCGGCAGCTTCAGCCGGCTCGACTACGCGCGCGAGCAGGCGTTCTACGCCGACGCGATCGCGCAGCTCGCGAACGCGCGGCAGCGCGCGGTGGCGGCGCGCGAGAGGCTCACGCGCACGATGGGCTTGTGGGGCGCATCGACCGAATACGAGCTGCCCGACCGCCTGCCCGATCCGCCCGCCGAGCGGCCGCAGCTCGACGGTCTCGAGCGTTTCGCGATGGAAAACCGCCTGGATATCCAGGCGGCGAAGCTGAGGACGCAGGGTGTCGCGACGTCGCTCGGCCTCACGCAGGCGACGCGCTTCGTCAACGCGCTCGACGTCGGCTATCTCGACAACTACGAGACCGACAAGGGCCACGAGCACGGCTACGAGATCAGCGTCGAGATTCCGCTGTTCGACTGGGGCGGCGCGAAGGTCGCGCGCGCGAAGGCGATCTATCTGCAGTCGGCGAACCGGCTCGCGCAGACCGCGATCGACGCGCGCTCCGAAGTGCGCGAATCGTACGCGGCCTACGTGACGCGCTACGACGTCGCGAAGCACTATCGCGACGAGGTCGTGCCGCTGCGCAAGACGATCTCCGACGAGATGCTGCTGCGCTACAACGGGATGCTCGTCAGCGTGTTCGAGCTGCTCGCCGACGCGCGCGACCAGGTCGGCGCCGTGAACGGCTACATCGACGCGCTGAAGGACTACTGGCTTGCGGAGACCGATCTGCGGCAGGCGGTCGGCGGGCGTCTGCCGCACGGCGCGGATGCGGCGGGCGAGTCGCGCCCGGCCGCGCCGGCCGCCGCCTCGGCCTCGGCCGCGTCGCCTTCATCCGCTGCATCGAGTGCATCGACTGCATCCGCTTCGGCAATCGCATCCCCGGCATCGGCGGCGTCCGCCGCCACCGCGCCGGCTACCGCACACGCACATGGGCAAGCCGCCGCGCCCGCGGCGCCGCCCGCGTCATCCACGAATCCGGAAGGTAAATGAAGATGGTGTCACGTCGAACATTTCTCGGCGGCTCAGGCGCGGCGCTGCTCGGCGCCGCGCTCGTCAGCAAGGCCGGCGCCGCCGCGCTGCCCGAGGCGCCGACGATGGCGAAGGCCGCGACGCAGCCGCCGCTCGTGCCGCCGAACGGCCGTCCGTACACGCCCGTCGTCACGCTGAACGGCTGGACGCTGCCATGGCGAATGAAGAACGGCTGGAAGGAGTTCCATCTGATCGCCGAGCCCGTCGTGCGCGAGATGGCGCCCGGGATGAAGGCGAATCTGTGGGGCTACAATGGTCAGGCGCCGGGACCGACGATCGAGGCGGTCGAAGGCGACAAGGTGCGCATCTTCGTCACGAACAGGCTGCCCGAGCACACGACGGTCCACTGGCACGGCATGCTGCTGCCGTGCGGGATGGACGGCGTCGGCGGCCTCACGCAGCCGCACATTCCGCCCGGCAAGACGTTCGTCTACGAGTTCCAGCTCGAGAAGCCCGGCACGTTCATGTACCACCCGCACGCGGACGAGATGGTGCAGATGGCGATGGGGATGATGGGCACGTTCATCGTGCATCCGAAGGATCGCGGCGCGATGCCCGTCGATCGCGACTTCGTGTTCCTGATGTCCGCATACGACATCGATCCCGGCAGCTTCACGCCGCGCGTCAACGAAATGACCGACTTCAACATGTGGACGTGGAATGCGCGCGTGTTTCCCGGCATCGATCCACTGCCGGTGCGCGCGGGGGACCGCGTGCGGATTCGTTTCGGCAACCTGACGATGACCAACCACCCGATTCATCTGCATGGCTATGCATTCGAAGTGATGGGCACCGACGGCGGCTGGATTCCGCCCGCCGCGCGCTGGCCGGAGGTCACGGCCGATGTCGCGGTCGGCCAGATGCGCGCGATCGAATTCACGGCGAACCGTCCCGGCGACTGGGCGTTCCATTGCCACAAGTCGCATCACACGATGAATGCGATGGGACACCAGGTGCCGAACCTGATCGGCGTGCCGCAGAAGGATCTCGCGAAGCGGATCAACAAGCTCGTGCCCGACTACATGGCGATGGGCAGCACGGGCGGCGCGATGGGCGAGATGGAGATGCCGCTGCCCGACAACACGCTGCCGATGATGACGGGCACGGGCCCGTTCGGCCCGCTCGAGATGGGCGGGATGTTCACGGTCGTGAAGGTCAGGCAGGGCCTTGGCCGGAACGATTATCGGGATCCGGGATGGTTCAGGCATCCGAAGGGAACCGTCGCATACGAATACGCCGGCGAGTTGCCGGAGCGCTGAGTCTTGCCGGGCCGGGCGGCGCCCGGCCCGTTTTTCACCCCCAACGAAGGAGATGACATCATGAAGAACGTATTGACGACGATCGCGATCGCTTGTGCGCTCGCCATTCCGGCTGCCGTGCAGGCGGCGGGCGAGATGGGCGGGATGGACATGACGGGCGGCGCGCGGCAGGCGGGCGACGCGAAAGCGGGCATGTCGCACGGCGAAATCAGGAAGGTCGACACGGCCGCGGGCAAGCTGACGATCAAGCATGGCCCGCTAGAGAACCTCGGGATGGATGCGATGACGATGGTCTTCAGGGTCAAGGATCCGGCGATGCTGTCGCAGGTGACGACAGGCGACAAGATCGACTTCGTCGCCGAGGAAGTGAACGGCGCGCTCACCGTCGTGAAGCTGCAGAAGCAATGACGGTTCGCGCCGCACATTGCATCGCCACGATTATTCAGGATTGGAAATCATGAAGAGATTCGCTTACGCGCAGTGGACCCGGTTCGCTGCGATCGCGGCCTTCGCCGCCGCACCCGCCGCACCCGCCGTCGCGCTCGCGCACGGCAAGCTCGAGCGCGCCGTGCCGGCGGCAGGCAGCACCGTCGACGCGGCGCCCGACGCGCTGCGCCTCACGTTCAACGAAAGCCTCGAAGCGACGTTCAGCACGGTGAAGGTCGCCGATGCGAGCGGCGCGCCCGTCGCGGCGGAGAAGGCGAAGGTCGACGCGGCGAACCCGCGCGTGCTGACGGTCGCGGTGCCGAAGCTCGCGCCGGGCGCGTACACGGTCCAGTGGACGGTGATGACGGCCGACGCGCACAAGACCAAGGGCTCCTACGTGTTCAAGGTGAAGTGATGAACGACGGTTTCCTCGGCATGTTGCGGCTGGCGGCCGTCGCGTTGCAGAACGTCGGCTTCGCGGTCGCGGTCGGCGCGCTGCTCGGCGATCAATGGCTCGCGCGCGCCCCGTCGCCATGGCAGGCGCACGTGAGCCTGCGGTTGATCCGAGCGCTGCGAATCGCGGCGCTCGGCATGCTGCTGTCGAGCATGCTCGCGTTCTGGGTGCACTGCGCGCTGATGAGCGAATCGGCGCTATGGGACGCGTGGCCCGCCGTCCGCTCGATGCTGGTGGGAACCGGCTACGGTCACGCATGGCTCGTCGGCGCGGTGCTGATGCTTGCCGTCGTCGGGCTGTCGCTGCTGCGCTCCGGCAGCGACGCCCGCTTCCCGTTCGCGCTGTGGCTCGCACTCTCGGGCGTCGCGCTCGCGCGCAGCAACGGCGGCCATCCGGTCGACGCGGGGCTGTTCAGCATGCCGGTGTGGGTCGACTGGCTGCATCTGCTCGCGATCAGCGCGTGGGTCGGGCTCGTGGCGATCGCGACGTACGTCGTCGTGCCGCAGCTTGCCGACGCGCGCGGCGGCGAGCGGAAAAACGGCGCCGCGTTCGTGCAGTCGATGTCCGATGCGGCGACGTTCGCGCTCGTCGTGCTGTTCAGCACGGGCGCGTACAACGGCTGGCGAGGCGTCGGCACGTCGGCGAATCTGCTCGGCTCGACGTACGGGCAGGTGCTGCTGCTGAAGCTCGCGCTCGTGGCGAGCGCCGCGGCGCTCGGCGGACACAATCGCTTCTTCGGGATGCCGGCGCTGCTGGCTGCGCTCGACGAATCGTCGTCGAAGACAGAGACATTCGTCGGACCATTGCGGCGCTTCGGCGTCGTGCTGCAGATCGAATCGCTCGTGCTGATGGGCGTGCTGGCCGCGGCCGCGGTGCTTGCCTCGAGCCCGCTGCCGGGCACGATCTGAGCGCCTGGAAAACGCAGGCGTCAAGCGGTGGGCGCGGCACGCATGTTGTCGTCGATCACGCATCGACGTCGAGCAGATCGGGCAGCACTTCAGTCTGCACGCATGCGTGCCGTATACCGTGCTGACGGTGTCGGATGGCAGTACGAAGTTCGCGTTCGAACCATACAAATGAATGACGGAAGCGCCGATCATTTTTAATACGATTGGGCTTTCGTCATTGAGCGCGTCTTCGCCAATGCAGTCGTTCGGCCGTTAACCCCCCACAGTTACTGGCGTTCGCAAAATGAAACTCTTTTCCGACCTGAAGATCGGCGCTCGGCTGATCGTGCTGATCCTCGCCGCGCTCGTCGCCCTGTGCGGCATCACCGGATTCGGCATCTACGAGAGCCGCCGCGTCTACACCGCCGCCAGCTATTCGACAGTCAATACCGTGCCGAGCTTCGTCGTGCTTGACGACGCGCAACTCGCATTCGATTCGATGCTGCTGCTCGTGAATCAACACGTCTTCTCGACGAACGCCGATCAAGCGAAGGACTTCGAACAGAAGATCGCGCAGCAACGGCGCGAGGTCGACAACCAGTTCGCGAAGTACGAGCCGCTGCTGTCGAACGACAAGGACAAGGAAATGCTCGCGACCGATCGCGCGCTGATGAGCCAGCTCGACGCGGTGCGCGACAACGTGCTCGCGCTGTCGCGCGACGGCAAGAAGCAGGAGGCGGGCGACCTGATGGGCACGCGGATGACCGAGATCGCGAAGCAGACGAATGCGGCGCTTGCGGCGCATCGCGCGTTCAACGTCGATCTCGGGCAGGCCGGCTCGAACGAGGCGAAGGACATCATCGATCGCGCGGTGATGCTCGAGCCGTCCGCGGCGGCCGTCGTGCTCGCGGTCGTGTTGTGGCTCGGCGTGCTGATTTCGCGTTCGATCACGAAGCCGATGGGCGATGCGGTGAAGTTCGCGCGCACCGTCGCCGACGGCGACCTGACGACGCATATCGATGCGACGTCGAAGGACGAAACGGGGCAACTGCTGAAAGCGCTCGCCGACATGAACGACAGCCTGAAGCGCATCGTCGGGCGCGTGCGCATGGGCAGCGACGCGGTCGCGACCGCGTCCGGGCAGATCGCGTCCGGTAACCTCGACCTGTCGTCGCGCACCGAGGAGCAGGCGGCATCGCTGCAGGAAACCGCATCGAGCATGGAGGAGCTCACGTCGACCGTCCGGCAGAACGCGGAGAACGCGCAGCAGGCGAGCGGGCTCGCGTCCAATGCATCGGACGTCGCGCTGCGCGGCAGCGCGGTCGTCGGCCAGGTCGTCGATACGATGACCGACATCAGTGAGCGCTCGTCGAAGATCGCGGAGATCATCGGCATCATTGAAGGGATCGCGTTCCAGACCAACATCCTCGCGCTCAATGCCGCGGTCGAGGCGGCGCGCGCGGGCGAGCAGGGCCGCGGCTTCGCGGTCGTCGCGGGCGAGGTGCGCGGCCTCGCGCAGCGCTCGTCGAGCGCGGCGAAGGAGATCAAGGATCTGATCAGCGCGTCGGTGCAGAAGATTCGCGACGGCTCCGCGCTCGCCGACGAAGCGGGCAAGACGATGACCGAGGTCACGCAGGCGGTCGCGCGCGTGACCGACATCATGGGCGAGATCGCGGCGGCGTCCGCCGAGCAGAGCCGTGGCATCGACCAAGTCAATCTCGCGATCACGCAGATGGATCAGGTCACGCAGCAGAACGCCGCGCTCGTCGAAGAAGCGGCGGCCGCGTCGCAATCGCTCGAAGATCAGGGGCGCGAGCTGAAGCAGGCGGTCGCGTTCTTCCGGGTCGACGGCATGGCGGCCGATGCGGTCGCGCCGCATCGTCGGATCGCGGCGCCGACCTTCGCGGCGGCGACGGCGTCGGCACCGCGCGCGGTCGAAGCCTCGAAGCCGGCCGCTTCCACGGCCGCGGCGGCCGCACGCGCACCCGCCGTTGCGGTTGCGCGCGCGCCCGCGGCGGCGGATGCGAACGCGGATTGGGAAACGTTCTGATCGAACGATGATGGTGCGCGGTCGATCGCAGAACGGCATCGATCGCCGCAGCCGCGTGTCGGCCGGAGCGTTCTTGCGCGGTGCGCCGCATCGCATGTTCGTTGCGCACGCAAGCAATCTCGCATGCGGCGTGTGCCGGTGCCTGCGCCTGCGCTTACCGAGCGCGGCGCACCGTCACAGCAGATCGCGCAGCTGATACCACGCCATCGCGAGCACGAGCGCCGGCGTCCTGAGCGCCGCGCCGCCGGGGAAATCACGGTGTCGGATCTTGCCGAACACATCGAAGCGCGCGGCCTGTCCGTCGATCGCCTCGGCGATCAGCTTGCCCGCGAGGCCCGTCGTGTTGACGCCGTGTCCGGAGAAGCCCTGCGCGAAATAGACGGTCGGCGACAGGCGGCCGAAATGCGGCGCGCGATTCATCGTGATGTCGACGAAGCCGCCCCACGCGTAATCGACCTTCACGTCCGCGAGCTGCGGGAATGTCCTCAGCATGTCGCGGCGCATCGCTTCGGCGAGGTCGCGCGGCTCGAGCGTCGAATAGCTGACCTTGCCACCCCACAGCAGCCGCGTGTCGGGCGCGGGGCGGAAATAATCGAGCGCGAAGCGGCTGTCGCAGATCGCCGCCTGCGCGGGCATCAGCGCGCCCGCGCGCGCGTCGCCGAGCGGCTCGGTCGCGATCACATAGGTGCCGACCGGCATGATCTTGCGCGACAACGCGGGCGCGAGCGCGCCGAGAAACGCATTGCACGCGAGCACGACGAACTTCGCGCGGACCTGTCCGCGCGCCGTCGACACGACGTGCCCGCCGGCCTCGTTCGCGATGTGCGTCACGGCGCTGTCTTCGTAAATGCGCGCGCCCCGCTCGAGCGCCGCGCGCGCGAGGCCGAGCGTGTAGTTGAGCGGATGCAGATGGCCGCTGTCCGGATCGAAGAGGCCGCCGAGATAGCGGTTCGATTGCACGTATTGCGCGAGCGCGTCGCGTTCGACATAGCGCAAGCGTTCGTAGCCGAAGCGGCGGGCCGCTTCGTCGCGCCAGCGGCGCAGCGCGTCGACGTCGCGCGGCTTGTTCGCGGCGGTCAGATAGCCCGGCATCAGCGCGCAGTCGATTGCGTGCTTCGCGATCCGCTCCTTGACGATCGAGAGCGTCTCGAGCCCCATGTCCCAGATCAATCGGACTTCGTCGGCGTTCAGGTACGGTTCGAACGTGTCGATCCCGCATGCGAAGCCGCCGATCATCTGGCCGCCGTTGCGTCCGCTCGCCGCCCATCCGACCTTCGACGCCTCGACGACCGCGACCGAATAGCCGCGTTCGGCGAGATTGAGCGCCGCCGATATGCCGGTGAGGCCCGCGCCGATCACGCAGACGTCGGCGTCGACGGCGCCTTCCAGCGACGGATGGCGGGCGGTGTCGTTGATGGTCGCCGCATAGTACGACGCGGCGTGCGGTTGGTTGACGAACTTGAGCATGACGTAATGATCGATATTGGATTGTCCGGCGGTACCTCGTCGCGATGATGGTACACAAAAAAGCGCATATCAAAATACGTCGCGAGCCGGCGATCGGTGGGCAAATGGACGGATGCGGCAACGCGAAGACATCGCATTGGACCGGCGGCGGCCGGGCGAGTTGCACGCCGGGAGCCGATCATGCCGGCTGCGCGGGGCAGGCCAATCGTTCGGATGCCTGCAAGTGACGCGAGCAAGGGCGCTCCCGCCGCGCGCGGCGGCGATGCGTTCCCTTTCGTATGCCAGTCGACCGCCGTGTGCCGATGGATTCCGTTCCGCGTTCGGACCATCGGCTCGACCGGCTGCCGCCCCGAAAGGAAGCCGATCTTTCGTGCGGGCCGATCGCGCCAGGCGCTAGCGAATCAACGAATCGAACAGGCCGTCGCGCGTGGGCGAGAAGATGTCCAGATCGCTTTGATAGCGGGAATGGCCGTCGACGGCCAACTCGACCAGCACGCGACCGAACAGCGGAGCGTACTTGAAGGCGCGGCCGGATTCCATGATGCACATGGAAGCGCGGGCGTGGTGCGACTTGCTGCGCGGCTCCATCGGAATTCGGCCGATGACGAGCTTGCCGTCCGGACTCATCGAGTAGAGGCACGTGCCCGCGTGTTGGCCATGACCCGCATCGATGACGTCCGGATCGACGAGCCGCCCGACATGTTCGGTGAGCTCGCGCATCAGTCGATCGCTCACGGTGGGCCGGATGGCCGAGGGTTCGTCGAAGACGTCGTAGGTATAGTCCGCGCTCATCTTCACCATGTCGTGCATGGCCGGGGAGAAGTCCAATTGAGGAAATCCGTAGAACGTTCCCCGATCGCTCGCATCGACGTTGCCGAACTCGAACCAGATGGGCATCCGGGGATGGCTCGCCTTGAGTTCCCAGTACGCATAGTTCATCTGCCAGATTTTCCAGCGTCCGCTCTGTTTGCGCCCGAGGCCGCGCAGCACCGAATCCGCCCATACGCCGGGGCACGCGATGAGGTGACGTCCATGCACCGTCATCGATGCATCGTCGCTCCGCGTGTGAAGCGTATACGCGCAGTCGGCCGCCTGTTGATGGTGATCGACGTGTACGACCGTTTGTCCGTCGAGAACGTGGAGGCGGCCGGTGCGCTTCGCGCCGAGCAGGAAGGTTCTCGACGCCGCCTGCACATTGATCGACGCGCTGGCGGCCTGGACGAGCCCCACGTAATCGTCGGGCAGGGCGGCAAGATTGAAGATCGGGAAGCGCCGGTGGATCGCCGCAGGCGAATCCAGATATTCATACGGCATTCCCATGCCGTCCATCGTTTTCCGGACCTGGGCGACGTTGCCTTCGGTGGTCATCGGGGCATCCCGGTGCCCGAAGAACAGGAGGTCGTCCATCGCGAGCAGGCGCGTACAGTACGCGGTTCGAATGCGATTCGCAGGATCGCAGGAATATTTCCGGCTCAGCCGGACAGCCGTGCAGCGTCGTTTTGCGCGCGGTCATTCGCGCGATCAACCGCGCGCTGCGATTGGCCGGCAACGCGGCGGCACTGCACCCATAGCCGCATCATGGTTCGGCATGCAGAGCGAAGTCGTTGCGGCGGCCGCCTTGGTCCGGGGCTGCGGAGGGGCGTGCGAGCGGCGAGTATCGCGCTCAGGATTATGTGCGTGCGCGCCGTCGGCGGCGGGGCTGTTCCGGCGCCTTCGATGGATGCCTGCCCCCGATCCTTCGCATGAGTGGGCGGCGCGATCGGATGTCACTTCAGCGTGCGCTTTTCGAAGCGACTCGCCACATCCGCGATCGTTGCATCGAGGCGCTCGTCATGGCTGCGATGTCACCCGCGCTGACGCAATCACTTCGTCCGACGGCGCGGCTTGGGCGCCTGGGCCGCGTCCGCGACGCCGACCATACGCAGACAAACGGCGGTGACGGATCGGACAAATTCGGCATAGTCCGTTTCCTGGGCCGCGATGACATCGTCCGTGGCGCCGTGAACGCCCGCGTAGATCAGCAGGGCCGCGATGCGCGGTTGCGTCAATTGCCACACGCCGGCCTGTTCGCCGCAACTGAGAATGCCTTGGAGCTGATCGAGAATGGCGTTCTTCTCGCGATTGTTCCGTGCGTGGCGGTGATGGTTGATGTAGACGATGTCGTGCGTGCGATACGTTTCGACATAGGCTTCGATGCTCGTCCGAATCCATGCCCGCAGCCGACCTAACCAGTCGTCCGCCGCGCACGCATCAACGGCCTCTTCCAAGCGGCTCAGGTATTGCGCGGTGTACCGCTGGCCCATGGCTTCCAGGAGTTCGTTCTTCGAAGCGAAGTAATGGTAGAAGGTGCCCTTGGCTACTTCGGCCAACTCAACGATTTCGTTGATCGTGGTGGCCTCGACGCCTTGCGCTAAAAATAGCCTCTCGGCTGCCGCCATCAATTCTTCCAGGCGTACTTCGGCTGGCTTGGTGCGGGGCGTTTTAGGCGCTCCCTGCTCCCGCTGGCTTGTCTTGTATCTCATCGTGCGGTTCAGAACTTGCGTGCAAAAGTCAGAAGTCTAGGCTACGTTCCCGCAGTTACCAACGTTTTTGTAATTGTCCGACCGTTGGTTCATTTCATGTATGAAGGGCAAAAACGGACTCCGCCCGATGGTCGCCGTGCATCCGCATCGTGCGGATGTTCCGGGCGTCGACGAAATTCCGGAGTGCTTCTGTTTGAAGAAAGCTCATCGCCGGCGGGTGCATGCGCGGTCGGCGGCAAGCAAAGGTAAAGCGTCCGTCACGCCGCCTCGACGGAAGCATTCGTCATGCATCGATGGATCGCGCGCGCTGCGCTTGATTCAACATCTTCCGCAGGATGTAGCTGGCGACGGCAGCGGCCCCCACGTTGAAGAACATGCTGTAGACGAACGCGCTTTGCAGTTGAGAAAATTCCTGCAGATGAGACAATTTTTTTAACGTTACCTGCAGGATCGTGCTGACCGCAGTTACGCCGAATGCCGCGCCTACCTGCTGCAAGGTCGAAACGACTCCGGCGGCCATCCCCGCGAAGTTTTCCTGCACGTTCGCCAGCACGATATTCAGAAGAGGGGTCATGACCATGCCTTGTGTAAAGCCGAGCGTCCACAGTCCCGGTATCAGGAGCCACGGCAGCTCAAGGATGGGGAAATATCGCACGGCAAGTATCAGCGCGACGAAACTTGCCGCATATGAGGCCGCGCCGATGGAAACGACGTGCGGCCCGGATCGGCCGATGAGCTTGGGCGTCAATAGCGACGAAATCGTAAATCCGATGCTGGTCGAGACATAAGTCATTCCCGCTTCAAACGGGCTTAGCTTCAGTCCGGACTGAAGAAAGATCGAAAATACCAACGTAAATGAACCCGCGGTTGCATAGATGCACATGACCAACGACGAACCCTTGATGAATCGTCTTTCCCGGAGGAGCTTCATGTTGATGAGAGGAACGTGGCCGCTGCGTGCGTGGCGGATTTCGTGTCGCATGAATAGATACAAGGTGCCTAGCCCGATCAGCATCAGGACATAGCTTTTGAAACTCCATCCCCAGACTGCGCTCATTAGCAGCGGAAGCAGCGAAACGGAAATTCCCAGACTCGACAGAGCGACGCCCGTCCAGTCCAGGCTTTTTTTCTGTTCGGTGGACGTGTTTCGCAAATGACGGGAAAAAACAGCGCCGCCAGCCCGATCGGAAGATTGATAAAAAAGATGGCTCTCCATTGCAACTCCAGCAGATTGATCGAGATGATCAGACCGCCGAGAACTTGCCCCGCGATCGCCGCGAGCCCGAGCGTCATTCCCAGGTATCCGAACGCCCGATGGGCGCCGGCCTCGTCGAAATCCGCCCGGATGCACGCATAGATTTGCGGAAAGAGTACGGCGGCGGATAGCCCTTGTAAAAAGCGCGCGACGGTGAGGATCGCCGCGTGGGGCGCTAGTCCGCAAAGAATCGATGAAGCGGTGAAGCACAGCATCCCGATCTGATAGGCTCGCCGGCGTCCCCATAGATCGCCGAGCCTTCCGCCGGTGATGAGCAAGAGGCCGAACGACAGTTCGTAGGCGACGATGATCATCGTCAACTCGACATAGCTTGCATGCAGTGTCTTCTCGATGTTGACGATCGCGATATTGACGACAAATAAATCGAAAATCGTTACAAATCCGGATAGCAAGAGTGCGAATAAAGCAGAGCGTTGATGGTTGATCATGTGACCCTCGATTTAATTCGATATGCAGATGGTGGGCTCCATCTTGAATCTGGAGAAATCCCGATATCGCCAGCCCGACGAAGCGGATAGTCGAAGACCGTCTGAGACGTGACCTGCGGACGTCATCGAACACGGGCTCGAATTCGCATCAAGATTTGCATTCCCGGTCGTTTGGAGAGGTCTCGGCAGCCGCAGCGATATATTATTGACCGACGGTCGGTCATAAACTGGGATAGCAACTCATGCCGATGCCGTCACGTCGCGGTACGGGCAAGATGTCGCCGAGGTGCGTCGAGCTTGGGCTTCCGGTTGAACCGATGCGGGTCGAGGCGTCGATACGGCTCGGCCGTCGGCCCAGGATCGCGATGCCGCGGGGCGCGTGGCTCGGCGAATGACCTGTTCGAGCCGAATGTCGAGCTATCGCGGATGCTATCGATCACACCGGACGCACGGCTACTCGCGCATCCGCGGCACGGCGATTGCCGGCCGTTTTCAAATTCCCCTGCTTGTCCAATGGCGGAACAAATCGACCTTTTCAAGGTGATCGGAGGCGACGGGATGACGAGTCAAGGAATCGGAGTCGTAGGTGCGGGGCACTTGGGCGTTGCCCTTGCATCGCGCTTGATCGATATTGGATTCGACCGAGAGAGTGTTTGGCTCGGGCATCGCGGTTCTCAAAAATCGTATGCGACGAGTGTGAAGGCGGGAGTCGAAGATCGTCTTGTAGGCGTGGATGCGGTCATGAAGCATTGCAAGGTCATTTTGTATACCGTGCGACCGATCGATTACGGGATGATCTCCGATTACGAGTTGAGCGATGGACAGATCGTCATCTCGTTCTTGGCCGGTGTTTCGCTTTCGAAATTGTCCGATGTCGCGCGTGGATCGGGTTCGATTGCTCGGGCGATTATAAGCGCGCCGGATACGATTGCCGGCGGCCAAGCACTTGGTGTGACCTGCGGCGACGTCGACGAAAGTGCCGTGAATGTACTGAAATCCGTTGCGTCGCATATTTTGAATGTACGATCGGAGAATCAGTTCGAACCGGTTACCGTCCTCGGTGCTTGTCTTCCGTTTATATTGATGTATTGCGAATTCATCGGCGCGCCTGTCAGCGATCGAGTCATATTGAAATGTGCGGCAGAGCACGGACTCGATGACTGGCAGAGCGTTGTCGATTGGGCGAGACGGGTTAGGCCACGGGATTTGAATCCCGGTGAAATCGAAAATTATGTGAATCAATGCGCGACTCCGGGCGGCATTGCGGAGAACATCATCAATTCGCTTCGTCTGCACGGAGACTTCGCAAGGACCGTTCGAGAAGGGATCGAGCATGCCCAAACGATGCTAAGCGTTCAGATGGAGCCGCATCAATCCATCGGGCTTGGCGGGCACGGTTGACGAAACCGAAACCGAAGGCGTCTTCGAGCAGCGTTCTCGGCAGCGACCAGCGACGGAGGGCGAACTTGCGAATGCCCTCGACGCCCCGCGCGAGACGATGCTGGATCATCGCGCCGCGGTCGTGGTTTGTCTGTCGAGCGCATCCCTGTTGTTGCATGTCCATACGAAGCAGTCGGTTGCCCGCGGGGGCGAGGCTTCCGAGCGACGAATGTGTCGAGCGAGGACGGGCGAATTGCGCGCTCAGAACAGCAACTCGCGCACGCGGTGGTACAGCATGCCGAGCTCGAGCGCGGGCTGCCGCCACGCGGGGCCGCCGGGAAAGCGCCGGTGCCGCAGGCGCGCAAACAGATCGAAGCCGCGCGTGTCGCCCGCGATCGCGTTTGCGACGATGCGGCCCGCGATGCCGGTCAGCGCGACGCCGTGGCCGCTGAAGCCCTGAAGATAGAAGTAGTTCGGATCGATCGCGCCGAAGTCCGGCGCGCGGTTGCGCGTCACGTCGACGAAGCCGCCCCATGCGAATTCGATGCGCACGTCGGCGAGCTGCGGAAACGCGCCGACCATCCGGCGGCGGATCGCGCCGACGAGCGCGTCGGGCGATGCGCCCGCCGAGTCCGCGCGGCCGCCGAACAGCATCCGGTGGTCGGCGGACAGCCGGAAGTAGTCGAGAAAGAAGTTGTTGTCGCAGACCGCTTCGCGCTGCGGAATCAGCGCGCTCGCGCGATCGGCGTCGAGCGCTTCGGTCGCGACGATGTACGATGCGATCGGCGCGATGCGCGCGGCCGTCGCGGCGGGCAGCACGCCGCCCGGGCCCGCATTGCAGCACGCGACGACGTGACGGCAGCGCACTTCGCCCGTCGGCGTGCGCACGACGGGCCGCGCGCCGCGCACGACTTCGAGCGCCGGCGTGTGCGCGAACAGCCGCGCGCCTTCGCGTCGCGCCGCGTCGGCGAGGCCGACGCAGTACTTGAGCGGATGCAGATGACCGGACAGCGGATCGTGAACGCCCGCGAGATAACGCGGCGACGCGATGCGCGCGCGGATCGCATCGGCATCGAGCCATTCGAGCGACGGATGGCCCCAGCGCGATGCCGCATCGTCCATCCACTGGCGCAATTGCGGCACGCGGCGCGGATGCGTCGCGACCGTCAGGTAGCCGCGCGTGAAGTCGCAGTCGATTCCGTAGCGCGCGATACGCTCTTCGACGAGCGCGACGGCGTCGAGCGACAGCGCCCATGCTTCGCGTGCGCCTTCGATGCCGAGCTGGCGCTCGATCTCGCCGTCCTTCGCGAAGCCCGCGATCATCTGTCCGCCGTTCCTGCCGGACGCGCCCCAGCCCGGCCGGTACGCATCGAGCACGGCGACCGACAGGCCGCGCGCGCGGCAGTCGAGCGCGGTCGACAAGCCGGCGAACCCGGCTCCGATCACGCAGACGTCGACGTCGAGCGCATCGTCGAGCACCGGGTCGTCGTCGGCCGGGCGGCTGGCGGTGACCTCGTAATACGAGCGGCGCGCGAGTTCGTCGGCGCGGCGGGCGAAGGCGTTGATCATAAGCAAGTCGTGAAAGGTCGAGCGGCATCGTCGCATCGCGATGCCGTGCGGCCGCGATGCGCAATGCGGGAAAGCGGGTTGCAGCGCGGACGGGACGTGCGGCAAGCAGCCGCACGTCCATGCGCCGTCGGCGTCAGAACGAGTAGATGAACTGCGTCGCAAGCAGATCGTTGGATTTGCTGTACGAGCCGTCGTTCCGCAGGAACACCTTGTTGTTCGCCCAGTCGTGCCGGTATTCGACCTTCACGGTGATCTGCTGCGTCGGATAGAACAGCAGATCGAGCGCGACGTCCTGACGGTTCGCGCCCTTGCACTCGAACCCGAGACCGCCGTTCGCCTTCGACGTCGCGAGGCAGTCCGAATCGATGCCGAAGCCGTCCGCGGTATCCATCCCGTTGCCGTTGAGCGCGACCCCGCCGCCGCCGCCGCCGTTCTTGCTGTTCGCGAGGAAGTCGTAGCGCAGCGTCGCGCCCATCCGGCCGAGCACCGGCACGTTGAACTTGCGGTGCGCGAGCAGCGACAGCCCGTACCATTGCGCGCGGCCGCCGTTGAACGCCGCGTGCTGCTGCTGGCCGTAGTCGATTTCCGCGTTGTACTGAACGTCGGCGAGCGTATAGGTCGCGTCCGCTTCGGCGAAGAAGAACGTGCCGTACGGGCTCGGCGACTGGCCGCCCGGACCGTAGACGACCGCGCCCGACTGCGTCGTCGCGCTGCCGAGCGTCTGCCGCCCGATGTTGAACGAGCCGCCGAGATCGAGCGCGCTCGACCACGTGTAGTCGACGCGCGCGGTAAACGTCGGCACCTTGTTGCTCGTCGTGATCGGATCGCCGAGCGCGTTCGTGCCCGTCTGCGTGACCGAGCCGTACGTCCGGTATTGCTCGTTGCCGAGCAGGAACTTCCACGCCCAGTTGCCCTTCGTGTAGTTCGCGCCGATGCCGATGTAGCTGCCCGGATCGGAGAAGTCGTACAGCAGGTTGTGCGTGAGCGTCAGCATCTGGTTCGACTGCTGCACCTCGTAGCCGCCGAAGCTCGGCACGAGGCCGGCGACGAGCGTCGTCGTCGCGCTGAGCGGCACGTTGACGACCGCGGTGTTGAGGATGTTGTTGCCGATGTTGCCGCGGGAGTTCTGCAGCAGCGTGATGCCGTTGCCGCGGTTCGGCATCAGCGTGATCTCGGCCGACGGCGCCATCGGGCCGACGCCGAACGTCTTCTTGATGTCGAGGTAGAGATCGCCGAACGTGCTGTTGAAGTAGTTGTAGTTGCTCTCGTGATTCGCGAACAGGAACGACGACGTGCCCGCCGCGCGGTTGAACACGTAGGTCGGATCGATGTAGCCCGTCACCGAGAGGCCCGCGATCGGCCCGGTGTTCGCCGCGTCGGTCAGCGAATCGACCTTCAACTGCTGGTTCGCGATCTCCTGCTTCATTTGCGTGACGTCGTCGTTCGTCAGCACGGCGGGCGCCTTGCCGTAGTCCGGCGACGATTCGTCGACGGGCGCGGCCGCCGTCACGGCCGCCGCGCCTTTGCCCGCGGCGGCGGCGCTGCCCGCCGCGCCGTGCTGCGACGCAAGCGCGGACCGAAGCTCCTTCACCTGCGCCTGCAGCGCGTTCAACTGCGCCTGCATTGCCTTGATCTGCGCGCTTGTCGACGCGGCGCCGGCGAAGCCGGGCAGCGACCCGGCCACGAGCAGACAGATTAACTTCATTCTCATGCAGATTCTCCTGGTTGTTCGTATTGCGAAGGACTTGGGTGCTCGTTCGGGCGGTAGAGGCGTCGTCAGGCCGTGCCGAGCGACTTTCTCGTCGCCGCGGCCTGCGGTGCGCGCGGTGCGCCGCCGGATGCGTCGGTTTCGGACGAGTCGGACGGCGCGGGTGGCGCGAACGCCTGGCGCATGTCGCGTTCGCGGCGACGCTCGCGGCTCAGCATCATCTGGTTGACGACGATCACGCCGATCGTGACGGCGGTGATGAAGAGCGTCGCGAGCGCGTTCATTTCGGGATTGAGGCCGAGGCGCACGCGCGAGAACACGACGAGCGGCAGCGTCGTCGAGCCGGGCCCGGACAGGAACGCGGACAGCACGAGATCGTCGATCGACAGCGTGAACGACAGCAGCCAGCCGGACAGCAGCGCCTGCGAGATCAGCGGCAGCGTGATCACGAAGAACACCTTGAGCGGCGTCGCGCCGAGGTCGAGCGCCGCTTCTTCGAGCGATTTGTTCAACTCCTTGACGCGCGACTGGACGATGATCGCGACGTACGACACGCACAGCATCACGTGGCCGATCCAGATCGTCAGTATCCCGCGGCCTTTCGGCCAGCCGACCATCTGCTCGAGCGCGACGAACAGCAGCAGCAGCGAGATCCCCTGGATCACCTCGGGAATCACGAGCGGCGCGTTGATCATCCCGGTGTACAGCGTGAAGCCGCGGAAGCGGCCGAAGCGCGCGAGCACGAAGCCCGCCCACGTGCCGATGAACACCGACGCGAACGCGGTCAGCAAACCGATCTTCAGCGACAGCCACGCGCTCGTCAGCAGTTCGTCGTCCTGCAGGAGCGCCGCGTACCACTTCAGCGAGAAGCCGGACCAGACCGTGACGAGCTTCGACTCGTTGAACGAATAGACGACGAGGCTGATGATCGGGATGTACAGAAACAGGAAGCCGAGCGTCAGCACGCCGGCGGAAAGCGGCTTGTTGGGCTTGATCATTTCGCGTCCCCCAGCTCCTTTACCTGGTAGTACTGGAACACGGCCATCGGCACGAGGAGCAGCAGCACCATCGCGACCGTCACCGCGGAGGCCATCGGCCAGTCCATGTTGTTGAAGAACTCGTCCCACATCACGCGGCCGATCATCAGCGTGTCGGCGCCGCCGAGCAGCTCCGGAATCACGTATTCGCCGACGGCCGGAATGAACACGAGCAGGCTGCCCGCGATGATTCCGTTCTTCGACAGCGGAAGCGTGATCCGCGTGAACGCGACCCACGGCTTCGCGCCGAGGTCGTACGCGGCCTCGAGCAGCGTCAGGTCCATCTTCACGAGATGCGCGTAGAGCGGCATCACCATGAACGGCAGATACGAATAGACCATCCCGATGTAGACGCCCGCATCGGTGTGGTAGAGACGCAGCGGAGAGTGGATCAGGCCGAGCGCGATCAGCGCGTGGTTGAGGAGCCCGTCGTCCTTCAGGATGCCGATCCACGCATAGACGCGGATCAGGAACGACGTCCAGAACGGCAGCATCACGCCCATCATCAGCAGGTTGCGCGTCGCGGGCGCCGAGCGCGCGATGTAGTACGCCATCGGATAGCCGATCAACAGGCACAGCAGCGTCGATACCGCGGCCATCTTCAACGAGCTGACGTAGGTCGCGACATAGAGGCTGTCCTGCAGCAGGAACGCGTAATGGCCGAGCTGCAGCGCGAACTGCACCGCGCCGTCCTTGACGCTCGTCAGCGCGGTGTACGGCGGGATGCCCATCACCTGGTCGGCGAAGCTGATCTTCAGCACGAGCACGAACGGCAGCGCGAAGAACAGCATGAGCCACAGGAACGGCACGCCGATCGCGACGCCGCGGCCGGACGGCATGAAGCGCGCCGCGACGCGCGCGACGCGCGCGCGCACGGGCGACGCGCTTCGGACAGCGGACGAAGCGGCCGCGAGCGAGGAAGAGGGAGAGGTTCTCATTGCGTCAGCACCACGCCGCTTGCGGGCGACCAGGAGACGAACACGTCGTCGTTGTAGGCGGGCGCACCTTCCTGCATCAGGTGCGAGCTCGAGAGATTCGACACGACGGTCTTGCCGCTCGGCAGGCGCACGTGGTACAGCGAGTAGCTGCCCATGTAGGCGACGTCGGTGACGACGCCGCGCGCCCAGTTGTGCGGCGTGCTGGGGCGCTCGCGCGACACGCGCACGCGCTCCGGCCGCACCGAGATGCCGACCGGCATGCCGAGCGGCCCCGTGACGCCGTGGCTCACGTACATCCGCGCTTCCAGATCCTCGCTTTCGACGAAGATGTGATCGGGCTCGTCCTCGACGACGACGCCTTCGAACAGATTCGTCGAGCCGATGAACTCGGCCGAGAAGCGGCTGTTCGGAAATTCGTAGACCGCGCTCGGCGTGCCGATCTGCACGATCCGCCCTTCGCTCATCACCGCGAGGCGGCTCGCCATCGTCATCGCTTCCTCCTGGTCGTGCGTGACCATCACGCAGGTCACGTCGACCTTCTCGATGATGTTGACGAGCTCGAGCTGCGTCTTCTGGCGAATCTTCTTGTCGAGCGCGGACATCGGCTCGTCGAGCAGCAGGAGCTTCGGCCGCTTGACGAGCGAGCGCGCGAGCGCGACGCGCTGCTGCTGGCCGCCCGACAGTTGATGCGGCTTGCGCTGCGCGTAGCGGCTCATCTGCACGAGGTTCAGCGCATCGGCCACGCGCTCGCGGATCTCGTGCTTCGGCGTGCCTTCCTGCTTCAGGCCGAACGCGACGTTCGACTCGACCGTCATGTGCGGAAACAGCGCGTACGACTGAAACATCATGTTGACGGGCCGGCGATACGGCGGCAGCGCCGCGAGATCCTCGCCGTCGACGAAAATGCGGCCGGACGTGGCCGTCTCGAGTCCGGCGAGCATCCGCAGCAGCGTGGACTTGCCGCAGCCGGAGCTGCCGAGCAGCGCGAACAGCTCGTTTTTCGCGATCGACAGATTGACGTTGTCGACGGCGGTGCTGTCGCCGAATTTCTTCACGACGTTCTCGATGCGGACGAACTCGTCCGTTCGTGCCGGCAAGCCGGCCGGGGGGCGCGCCAGTTGCGCGGTGTCGATTGAAGGCGTCGATTTCATGATGTGGCCATCCTTCGTTGGGGATCGCAGGCATGAGCGCTCCCACGCGATGCGCACGATGCGAATCGCGAAGGAACTGCGACCGGGAATCGAGGCGTCGCGCGTCTCAGGTCGAACGCGCTGACGTCGGACTGCGTGCTTCGGGCGGGCAGCGGTCGATCGACTGCTGCGCGCGGCTATCGCTCGTGATCAGTGCCCCGTCTTCAACTGCGCCCACAGGCGGTTTTCGAGACGCAGGATGTCCGCGGGCATCGGCCGCATCAGCGTCATCTTCTTCAGCACGTCTTCGGGCGGATAGACGGTCGGATCCTGCGCGACGGCCGGCAAGACGAACTGGCGCGCCGCGCGGTTCGCGGTCGGATAGAACACTTCGTTCGTGATGGCCGCGTTGACCTTCGGATCCTCGATGTAGTTGATCCACTTCAGCGCGGCTTCCGCGTGCGGCGCGTCCTTCGGGATCACCATCACGTCGAACCACAGCAGGCCGCCTTCCTTCGGATTCGAGAACCTGATGTCGTACGAGCGCTTCGCTTCGGCCGAGCGGCGGTGCGCGATGCCGACGTCGCCCGACCAGCCGAGCGCGACGCACACGTCGTTGTTCGCGAGATCGTTGATGTAGCCGGACGAATTGAATTGCGTGATGTACGGGCGGACTTTCTTCAGCACATCGAAGGCAGCCTGGTAATCGGCCGGGTTCGTGCTGTTCGGATTCTTGCCCATGTATTGCAGCGTCGCGGCGAACACGTCGACCGCCTGATCGAGGAACGACACGCCGCAGCCCTTCAGCTTCGACAGGTTCGCCGGATCGAGCACGAGCGCCCAGCTGTCGACGGGCGCGTTCTCGCCGAGCGCCTTCTTCACCGCCTGCACGTTGTAGCCGATGCCGTCGGTGCCGAACGCCCACGGCACGCCGTACTGGTTGCCCGGATCCGCATCGGCGATCATCTTCATCAGCGTCGGATCGAGATTCGACAGATTCGGCAGCTTCGACTTGTCGAGCTTCTGATAGACGCCCGCCTGAATCTGCTTGGCCATGTAGTTCGAGGTCGGCACGACGATGTCGTAGCCGGAGCTGCCCGCGAGCAGCTTTGCCTGCAGCGTGTCGTCGCTGTCGTAGTTGTCGTACTTGACGTGGATGCCCGTTTGCTTCTCGAAGTTCGGG
Organism: Burkholderia oklahomensis C6786; assembly: GCF_000959365.1. Taxonomy (NCBI): domain Bacteria; kingdom Pseudomonadati; phylum Pseudomonadota; class Betaproteobacteria; order Burkholderiales; family Burkholderiaceae; genus Burkholderia; species Burkholderia oklahomensis. Next base: position 2,843,678 of record NZ_CP009556.1, on the reverse strand, counting down.
ATCGTGTCCTTCGCGATGTAATCGGACCAGTTGTAGACGTTCAACTCGGCGCCGACCGCCTGCGCGGCCGGAACGGACAGCGCCGAGGCGCCGGCGAGCGCGACGAACGCAGCACGCGCGATCGCATGACGAAGATGGCTCACACTCATGTTGTTCCCCTGATGATGAAGGTGGGAGAGCGCCGCGCGAGCGCCGCCCGCCCGATTGGCAATGCCGTTAGGAAAGACCCAGTTGCTGCGCGGTCGCATCGATCGCCCGCTTCGCCTTCTCGACGATCTCGTCGATCTCCGGCTTCGAGATCACGAGCGGCGGCGACAGCAGCATCCGGTCGCCCGTCGCGCGCATGACCAGGTTGCCGTTGAAGCAGTAGTCGCGGCAGATCGTGCCGACCTCGCCGCCGTTCTCGAAGCGCTTGCGCGCGCCCGGCTCGCGCGCGAGCTGAAGGCCCGCGACGAGCCCCGCGCCCGCGATCTCGCCGACGATCGGATGATTCGCGAAGGTCTCGCGCAGCCTCTGCTGGAAGTACGGGCCGGTGTCGGTCTTCACGCGCTCGACGATCTTCGCGTCGCGCAGCACCTTCAGATTCGCGACCGCGACGGCCGCCGCGACCGGATGCCCCGAATACGTCATCCCGTGATTGAACTCGCCGTGCGCGATCAGCGCGTCGGCGATCCGGTCGGACAGCGCGACGGCGCCCATCGGCACGTAGCCGCTCGTCAGCCCCTTCGCGAGCGTCATCAGGTCCGGCTCGAAGCCGACGTGCCGATGCGCGAACCATTCGCCGGTGCGCCCGAACCCGCCGATCACTTCGTCGGCGACGAGCAGCACGTCGTACTTGCGGCAGATCCGCTCGATCTCCGGCCAGTACGTCGACGGCGGAAAGATCACGCCGCCCGCGCCCTGGAACGGCTCGCCGATGAACGCGGCGACGTTCTCCGCGCCGAGCTCGACGATCTTCGCTTCGAGCTGCCGCGCGCGTTCGAGTCCGAACTCTTCGGGTGTCTGTCCTTCGCCCGCTTCGCCGAAGAAGTACGGCTGATCGATATGGACGATATGCTCGACCTTCGACGGCATCTGCTCGTGCATGTAGCCCATGCCGCCGAGCGTCGCGCCCGCGATCGTCGAGCCGTGGTAGGCGTTCCTGCGCGAGATCACGACCCTCTTCTGCGGCTGGTTCCGCGTGCGCCAGTATTGATGGACGACGCGCAGCACCGTGTCGTTGCCTTCCGACCCGCTGTTGCAATAGAAGAAGTGATTGAACGACGGCGGCGCGATGTCGGCGAGCAGCGCCGACAGCTCGATGATCGGCGGATGCGTCGTCTTGAAGAACGTGTTGTAGAACGGCAGCTCGCGCAACTGGCGGCTGCCCGCCTCGATCAGCTCTTCGCGTCCGTAGCCGACGTTCACGCACCAGAGCCCGGCCATCCCGTCGATGATCTTGTTGCCGTCGGAATCCCACAGATAGACGCCCTCGGCCTTCACGATCACGCGGCTGCCCGCGCGATTGAGCGCGCCCATGTCGGAAAACGGATGGATGTGATGCGCGGCGTCGAGCGCGCGGTATTCGGCGGTCGTGCGGCGTTGTTCGGCATGCGCGCCGGCCGCGGGTGCGGCGGGCTGGACCCATGCCGATTCGTTCAGTCGGTAGCTCATCGTTGCCTCCTGTATAGATGCGGCTGCGAGCGTGTTCAGACGTGCAGCAGCAGATGCTTGCGTTCCCACGAGCTGATCACGCGGAAAAATGCTTCGTACTCCGTTTCCTTCAGCGCGAGATAGGCCTTCACGAACTTCTCGCCGAGGATTCCGGCGAGCGGCTCGCACGCGGACATCAGCGTCAGCCCTTCTTCGAGATTGCGCGGCAGCTGGTACGGCAGGCTGTAGCCGTCGCTGACGAGCGGCTCGGTGGGCGCGAGGCGCTGCGTCATGCCGAGGTAGCCGGCCGCGAGCGTGCCCGCGATCGCGAGATACGGATTGCAGTCGACGCCCGGAATCCGGTTCTCGACGCGGCGCGACACCGACGACGAATGCGGGATCCGGAAGCCGACCGTGCGGTTGTCGTAGCCCCACTGCACGTTGATCGGCGCAGCCATGAAGCGCGACAGCCGGCGATACGAGTTGATGTACGGCGCGAAGATCGGCATCAGCGCGGGCGTGTATTTCTGCAGCCCGGCGATGTACCCGTAGAACTTGTCGGTCGGGCTGCCGTCGGCGGCGGTGAAGAGATTCCGTCCGGTCTCTTCGTCGACGATGCTCTGATGCACGTGCATCGCCGAGCCGGGCTCGTTCTCCATCGGCTTCGCCATGAACGTCGCGTACATGTGATGCCGCAGCGCCGCTTCGCGCACGGTGCGCTTGAACAGGAACACGCGGTCGGCGAGATTCAGCGGATCGCCGTGCAGGAAGTTGATCTCCATCTGCGCGGCGCCGACTTCGTGAATCAGCGTGTCGACTTCGAGATCCTGCACTTCGCAGTACTCGTAGATATCTTCGAACAACGGATCGAACTCGTTGACCGCTTCGATCGAATACGACTGGCGTCCCGTTTCCGGCCGCCCGGTGCGGCCGATCGGCGGCGCGAGCGGGAGATCCGGATCCTTGTTCATGTCGACCAGATAGAACTCGAGCTCCGGCGCGATCACGGGCTTCCAGCCTTTCGCCTTGTAAAGCTCGAGCACGCGGCGCAGCACGCGGCGCGGCGAGATCTCGACAGGCGTGCCGTCGAAGTGCACGCAATCGTGGATCACTTGCGCGGTCGGATCGGTTGCCCACGGAATCAGGCGAATCGTCGACGCGTCGGGCAGGCACACCATGTCGGGATCGGTCACGCCCGTCAGCGTGCCGTCTTCCGGATAGTCGCCGGTGACGGTCTGGATCATCACGGCCTGCGGCAGGCGCATCGATTCGCCGGTTTCGAACTTGCTGCGCGGAATGATCTTGCCGCGCGCGATGCCCGCCATGTCGGGGATGATCGCTTCCACTTCGGTGATCCGATGTTTCTTCAGGAATTCGTCGATGTCTTGCATGATCGTTCTCGTTGTAGTGGGTCGGTTCACGCGTGGACCGCGCGCGCCGGCAGCAGGTCGGCGCCGTTCCGCATTCGGGCGCGCATCCGGTCGCGGCATGCGTCGCCGAACGCGCGGAAGATCGCGGTGGACAGCGGATCGTCCGCGTGCTTCCACTCCGGATGCCATTGCACGCCGAGCGCGAATGCGCGTGCGCCCGGCACGCCGACGGCTTCGACGAGGCCGTCGGGCGCGACCGCTTCGACTGCAAGGCCCGCGCCCAATTGCTCGATGCCCTGGCCATGCAGCGAATTCACTTGCGTGTCGGCCGCGCCGCCGAGCAGGCGCTGCAGCAGCCCGCCGGGCGCGAGCCGGATCGCGTGCGCCGGCGCGTACTGCGCGTCGAGCGCGTCGCGCTTGTCTTCACGGTGATCGTCGAAGCTTTCGACCGCGTGCACTTGCTGATGCAGCGTGCCGCCGAACGCGACGTTCATCTCCTGGAAGCCGCGGCAGATCGCGAGCACCGGCACGCCGGCGTCGATCGCCGCGCGCAGCAGCGGCAGCGTCGTCGCGTCGCGCGCCGGGTCGTGCGGCGTGCCGGGTGCGCTCGGCACGCCGCCGTAGTGATGCGGCTCGACGTTCGAATAGCTGCCGGTAAACAGCAGTCCGTCGACGGCGGCGAGCACGTCCCGCGTCGCTTGCCGCGCGCCGAGCGCAGGCACGAGCATCGCGAGCGCGTTTGCGCCGTCGACGATTGCGGAGACGTATTTGTCGCCGGCGACGTGTGATGGATGCGCGCCCATCATCGTTGTATCTGCGGTGATTCCGACCAATGGTTTGCTTTGCATGAAATTCACGTTTTATGAATGCCGGGATTGCGAGTCGCGCATCGAAAATCGCAATACGGCAGGCGTGACAGGGCCCGTCGGCTTCACGCCATGCGCGAAGCCGCTGAGATAGAGGCGCAACGGACGAGCGGCGACAGCAAGCCGGCGGCCGCACGGCGCGCAACGAAATAGGGATGACGCTCGCTCGAATCGAACGCGCGGCGCAACGGGGATGGTCGAGCGCACGCGCGACGATGCGGCACGCCGCTGCGCCGATCAGGCGTCAGGGCATACGCTCGAAGCGAACTGCGTCAGAAGGAGAGGCGCTACGGCAGCAGCGAGGCGACTTCGTCGATGTGCACGGCGATATAGGCGCGTGCGGAGACGGCGTTGTGACGTCGTACGGAACGACGGGACAGGATGGTGAAGACGGAAGGAAGCAGGCGAGGAACAAGCGCGCCGCTGCTGCCGTCGGAGAGGGCGACGTCATGCGGGATGCTCGCCGCATGTCTTCGATCCCACCTTACCAGAGGGCCACGGACTCTCACGATTACACTCGACTGGTGACGTTGAAAGTTTTGAACACCCCGGTTCATCGAACGCATTCGGCGTTTAATAAATCGGGGCGGCGGTCCGGCGGCAAGATCGCCAACGCGTCGTGCATACTTCGGACACCGTCGGAACGCGCTGCAACATGACGATGATGTGACGCCGACCTGTGGATCAGCATATACGAGCCAAAAACGGCGTCAAATATTTTTCAAAAATACGGTTCACTCTGTTCTTTTCGTGGCGGGCATCAATCCTGCATAAGCGATTGCATGCTGCAGCGTGCATTATTTCGAACGCCTTGCAGGGTTTTCCCGGACAGAAATCGATTGAAAGTGATTAGAATATTCGACACTCGAGCCACGCAATCGTCGGTCGTCGACGCTCCCAATCGTGTCGGAATCCCTATCGATGTCCAATGAAGTCGCCACCCGCCTGCGTCACGTGCGGATGAAGTACGGTCTGTCGCAGCGCGAGCTCGCGAAGCGCGCGGGCGTCACGAACGGCACCATCTCGCTGATCGAGCAGAGCCGCGTCAGTCCATCGGTAGGATCGCTGAAGAAATTGCTCGAATGCATTCCGATGAGTCTCGCGGAGTTCTTCACGTTCGAAGTCGACGAGGACCGTTCGGTCGTCTCGCGCCGCGGCGAGATGCCGAATCTCGGCAACGACGCGATCGGCTTCTATCTCGCGGGCTCCGGCGTCAAGGACCGCAACATGTGCATCATGCGCGAGGTCTATCAGCCGCTCGCGGATACCGGCACGGAAATGCTCGCGCATGCGGGACACGAGGGCGGCGTCGTCGTGTCCGGGCAGATCGAGCTGACCGTCGACGGCACGACGTGGCTGCTCGATCCCGGAGACAGCTACTACTTCGAGAGCCGCTTGCCGCACCGTTTTCGCAATCCCAGCGCGGAACACGTCTGCGAGGTCGTGTCGGCGAATTCGCCGCCCACCTTCTGACGACGCGCCAACGCGATTCGCCGGCGCCGCGCGCCGCAAGCGCGCGGCGTCACGCACATCGTTACGCATGGCGAATCAAACCCTACGAGGGAATTCCGATGGACAAGACGACTTTGGCTTACTGGCAGGACAAGGCTGCGACGCTCGCGATCGAAGGGCGCGCATTCATCGACGGCGCGTATCGCGACGCGCACGGCGGCAAGACGTTCGATTGCGTGAGCCCGATCGACGGCCGCGTGCTCGTGAAGGTCGCCGATTGCGGCGCGGCCGACGTCGACGCGGCGGTGGCCGCCGCGCGGCGCGCGTTCGACGCGCAGGTGTGGGCGGGCCTGAACCCGCGCAAGCGCAAGGCGATCCTGTTGCGCTGGGCGGCGCTGATGCGCGAGCATCTCGACGAGCTGTCGCTGCTCGAGACGCTCGACGCGGGCAAGCCGATCGGCGACACGACGACGGTCGACGTGCCGGGCGCCGCGTATTGCGTCGAGTGGTTCGCGGAAGCGATCGACAAGGTCGGCGGCGAAGTGGTGCCCGCCGATCATCATCTCGTCGGCCTCGTCACGCGCGAGCCGCTCGGCGTCGTCGCCGCGGTCGTGCCGTGGAATTTCCCGATCCTGATGGCGTCGTGGAAGTTCGGGCCGGCGCTCGCCGCGGGCAACAGCGTCGTGCTGAAGCCTTCGGAGAAATCGCCGCTCACCGCGATCAAGGTCGCGCAGCTCGCGCACGAGGCGGGCATTCCGGCCGGCGTGTTCAATGTCGTGCCGGGCGGCGGCGAGCCGGGCAAGCTGCTCGCGCTGCATCGCGACGTCGACTGTCTCGCATTCACCGGCTCGACCGGGGTCGGCAAGCTGATCATGCAGTACGCGGGGCAATCGAACCTGAAGCGCGTGTGGCTCGAGCTCGGCGGCAAGTCGCCGAACATCGTGCTGCCCGATTGCCCGGATCTCGATCGCGCGGCGAAAGCGGCGGCGGGCGCGATTTTCTACAACATGGGCGAGATGTGCACGGCGGGCTCGCGCCTGCTCGTGCATCGCGACATCAAGGATGCGTTCCTCGAGAAGCTCGTCGCCGCGGCGCGCGCGTATACGCCCGGCAATCCGCTCGATCCGAACGTGTCGATGGGCGCGATCGTCGACGAGGTTCAGCTCGAGCGCGTGCTCGGCTACATCGAGTCGGGCCGCGGCGAAGCGAAGCTGCTGCTCGGCGGCGCGCGGGTGAACGAGAAGAGCGGCGGCTTCTACATCGAGCCGACCGTGTTCGATACGGCGCCCGACGCGACGATCGCGCGCGAGGAGATCTTCGGCCCGGTGCTGTCGGTGATCACGTTCGATTCGGTCGACGAAGCGGTGAGGATCGCGAACGACAGCGATTACGGGCTCGGCGCCGCGGTGTGGACCGCGAGCCTGACGACCGCGCACGAAGTCGCGCGTCGGCTGCGCGCGGGCACGGTATGGGTCAACTGCTACGACGAAGGGGGCGACATGAACTTCCCGTTCGGCGGCTACAAGCAATCGGGCAACGGCCGCGACAAGTCGTTGCACGCACTGGAGAAGTACACCGAGCTGAAGTCGACGCTCGTGCGGCTGCGCTAAAGGATTCGCAAGCCAGCGCGGCGGCGCGAACGCATCGCGCCGCCGCGTTCCCAATGAATCCGACCGCCGGCCCGTTCGCCTTTTCTCTTGCAGCGCCGCGAACGGGCCGGTCCCTCCATCGGGTCATTCGATGAATGAAACGCTCTATGGCGACGGCGCGATCCGCCGTCCATCTCTCTACGGCTCCTCGATCGAAAACACCTACGCGGGCGTGCTGTCGTTCATGCGACGCAACTACAGCCGCGATCTCGACGGCGTCGACGTCGCCGTGTCCGGCGTGCCGCTCGATCTCGCGACGACGTTTCGGTCCGGCGCGCGCCTCGGCCCGTCCGCGGTGCGCGCGGCGAGCGTGCAGCTCGCGGAGCTCCATCCATATCCGTGGGGCTTCGATCCGTTCGACGATCTCGCGGTGATCGACTACGGCGACTGCTGGTTCGACGCGCACAATCCGCTGACGATCAAGCCCGCGATCGTCGAGCACGCGCGGACGATCCTGCGTTCGAACGCGAAGATGCTGACGTTCGGCGGCGATCACTACATCACGTATCCGCTGCTGATTGCGCACGCGGAGCAATACGGCAAGCCGCTGTCGCTGATCCATTTCGACGCGCACTGCGACACGTGGGCCGACGACGATCCGGACAGCCTCAATCACGGCACGATGTTCTACAAGGCGGTCGACGAAGGGCTGATCGATCCGAAGACGTCGGTGCAGATCGGCATCCGCACGTGGAACGACGACTATCTCGGCATCGACGTGCTCGACGCCGCGTGGGTGCACGAGCACGGTCCGCGCGCGGCGCTCGAACGCATCCGCTCGATCGTCGGCGATCGGCCCGCCTATCTGACGTTCGACATCGACTGCCTCGATCCCGCGTTCGCGCCGGGCACGGGCACGCCGGTCGCGGGCGGGCTGTCGTCCGCGCAGGCGCTCGCGATCGTGCGCGGCCTGGGCGGCGTGAACCTGATCGGCGCGGACGTCGTCGAAGTCGCGCCCGCGTACGACCAGAGCGAGATCACCGCGATCGCGGCCGCGCACATCGCGTGCGATCTGCTGTGCCTGTGGCGGCAGCGCAAGGTCGGCGCGCGCTAACCGGCAGTGTTGAACGGCCCTCGCTCCCATTGCGGGAGCGACGGCGCGCAGATGGCCGGCCGGAACGACAACATAATTTTCTGCGGGCGGAGGCGAGGCATGGCATTCGCGATCAAAGCCGAAGTGAGCGATCCGCAGGCGAAGACGTTCGCGTTCACTGCGCAAAAGACGATGTACGGCGGCAAGCATATCGCCGGGGGCGACACGATTTTCGTATTCGCGAGCGAGAACGAGGGTGGGCAAGGCCTCATCGCGCGCGGCGTCGTGACTTTCGCCGAAGCCGTCGCGAAGACGCCCGGCATCGACCGGCAAACGCCGCGCGTGAGCCTCGCCATCAAGCGCACCGCGCTGGCGAAGCGGCCGCTGGGGCGAAGCGAGCTCAGGCGCTTCACCGACTGGAGCGACGGCCAACCCGGGACCGAGCTCAATTTCAAGTTCTATCGGCAGGCGACGAACAAGATCATCGGCATCTCGGACGAAGCGGCGGCGTTCCTCGGCGCGTTCTTCGAGCGCGGCCGGCCGCCAGGCCGACCGCCGATCCCTAATGCGATTCGCCGATAAGTTTGTGCGAATCCGTTATTGGAGCGATCGACCGCGCGTTTCTATACTCGACACCGGATTGGCACTCATCGAACCCAAGTGCCAACGACTTCGATAAGGAAACCTGAGAATGAGCCTACGTCCGCTGCACGATCGCGTCGTCGTCAAGCGACTCGACCAGGAAACCAAGACCGCGTCGGGTATCGTCATCCCGGACAGCGCGGCGGAAAAGCCCGATCAGGGCGAGATCGTCGCGGTCGGTCCCGGCCGGCGCGACGCCGACGGCAAGCGTGTCGAACCCGACGTGAAGGTCGGCGAGCGCGTGCTGTTCGGCAAGTACGCCGGGCAGTCCGTGAAGGTCGACGGCAACGAATTGCTGGTGCTGCGCGAAGAAGACATCGTCGCAGTCGTTCATTCCTGAGGAGCGTCGAGTCATGGCAGCGAAAGAAATCATTTTTCACGACGGCGCGCGCACGAAGCTCGTCGAAGGCGTCAATCTGCTCGCGAACGCGGTGAAGGTCACGCTCGGCCCGAAAGGCCGCAATGTCGTGCTCGAGCGCAGCTTCGGCGCGCCCGTCGTCACGAAGGACGGCGTGTCGGTCGCGAAGGAGATCGAGCTTGCGGACAAGGTGCAGAACATCGGCGCGCAGCTCGTGAAGGAAGTCGCGTCGAAGACGAGCGACGCGGCGGGCGACGGCACGACGACCGCGACCGTGCTCGCGCAGGCGATCGTTCGCGAAGGGCAGAAGTACGTCGCCGCGGGCCTGAATCCGCTCGATCTGAAGCGCGGCATCGACAAGGCCGTGCTGGCCGCGGTCGAAGCGCTGAAGAAGATCAGCAAGCCGACCACGACGAGCAAGGAGATCGCGCAGGTCGCGACGATCTCGGCGAACGGCGAGGAATCGATCGGCCAGCGGATCGCCGAGGCGATCGACCGCGTCGGCAAGGAAGGCGTGATCACCGTCGAGGACGGCAAGTCGCTCGCCGACGAGCTCGATGTCGTCGAAGGGCTGCAGTTCGATCGCGGCTATCTGTCGCCGTACTTCATCAACAATCCCGACCGACAGCTCGCGGTGCTCGACGACCCGTTCATCCTGCTGCACGACAAGAAGATCTCGAACATCCGCGATCTGCTGCCGGTGCTCGAGCAGGTCGCGAAAGCGGGACGGCCGCTCCTCATCGTCGCCGAGGACGTCGAGGGCGAAGCGCTGGCGACGCTCGTCGTCAACAACATTCGAGGCATCCTGAAGACCGTCGCGGTCAAGGCGCCCGGCTTCGGCGACCGCCGCAAGGCGCTGCTGGAGGACATCGCGATCCTGGCGGGCGGCCAGGTGATCGCCGAGGAAACCGGCCTCACGCTCGAGAAGGCGACGCTCGCCGAGCTTGGGCGCGCGAAGCGCATCGAAGTCGGCAAGGAGAGCACGACGCTCATCGACGGCGCGGGCGACAAGCCGAGCATCGAGGCGCGCGTGAAGCAGATCCGCGCGCAGATCGCCGACGCGACGTCCGACTACGATCGCGAGAAGCTGCAGGAGCGCGTCGCGAAGCTCGCGGGCGGCGTCGCGGTGATCAAGGTCGGCGGCGCGACCGAAGTCGAAGTGAAGGAAAAGAAGGATCGCGTCGACGATGCGCTGCACGCGACGCGCGCGGCCGTCGAGGAAGGCATCGTGCCGGGCGGCGGCGTCGCGCTGATTCGCGTGAAGCAGGCGATCGCGGACCTGACGGGCATCAACGCCGATCAGAAGGCCGGCATCAACATCGTGCTGCGCGCGCTCGAAGAGCCGCTGCGCCAGATCGTCGCGAACGCGGGCGAAGAGGCGAGCGTCGTCGTCGCGACGGTGGCGGCCGGCAAGGGCAACTACGGCTACAACGCGGCGACGGGCGAATACGGCGACCTCGTCGAGTCGGGCGTGCTCGATCCGACGAAGGTCACGCGCACCGCGCTGCAAAATGCGGCGTCGGTCGCGGGGCTGCTGCTGACGACCGACGCGACCGTGCACGAAGCGCCGAAGGATGCGCCGTCGCCCGCGCCGGCGGGCGTGCCTGGCGCGGGCGGTCCGGGCTTCGACTTCTGAGCGCGTAGCGCCGCGGCGGATGCGCGCCGCTCGACGGGCGGTGCGCACGCACGGCATGCGCTCGGGGGCGATGGGGTGACGCAGTCCGATGCATGGCATCGGACGCGATGCGCGACGAGCGGCAAGCAAGACGCGGCGCGCAAAGCGAAGCGCCGTACGCCGAACCGAATGCCCGCCAAGCGGCAGGCGTCGAGCGGAACCGCTCGACGCCTGCCGCGCCGCGTTTATTTCCCTTGCTCATAAGCGTCCAACGAAACGTTGGTTTGTCTGCCGGCGCGATGCCGTTAACGTAATGCGATTACCATCGCATTCGACCAACACGACACGACCGGGGGCTCGACGCATGCGGGCGCATACAGACAAGATCATCCACTGGCTGCTGTCGAGCCTCGAGCCCGTCAGCTCGATCTTTCACGTCGGCCAATATTGCGGCGACGGCTGGCGCGCGTCGACGGCCGGCCGCGCGCGGGCGAGCTTCCACGTCGTGCTGCATGGCGGCTGCTGGCTGCATGTCTTCGACGGCCGCGCGAGCGTGCCGCTCGCCGAAGGCGACGCGGTGTTCCTGATGCGCGACCTCCCGCACGCGCTGACGTCCGCCGCGACGCCGCCCGCTCGCACGCGCGACGCCGCGCACGCGGCGCCGCCCGCCATGCAGCGCTTCGATCCCGACGCGCCGGACGCGGTCGGCCTCGCATGCGGCTTTCTCGCGTTTCGCAACGGCTCGAGCGACTGGATCGCATCGTACTTGCCCGATTGCCTCGTGGTTCGGCGCGGCAGCGCGGCGGCCGGGCAGATCCATGCGATCGTCGGGCTGATCCGCGCCGAGGCGGCGAAGCCCGGCTCGTTCGACGAGCCGTCGCCGCTGATCGCGCGGCTGACCGAACTGCTGTTCTTCTACGCGGTGCGCGACGCGGTCGACGACGATTCGCTCGCGAGCGGCCTCGCGCCGCTGATGCGCCGCGCCGAATTCGCGAGCCTGATCGCGGCCGTCATCGACCGGCCGGGCGATGCGTGGACGACCGACGCGATGGCGTCGTTCGCGCACATGTCCCGCGCGACGTTCTTCAAGCGCTTCGTCGACGCGTGCGGCCAGCCGCCCGCGCAATTCGTCACGCTGATCCGGATGAAGATCGCGGCCGAGATGCTGCGGCAGGGCGAGGCGATCGCGCGCGTCGCCGAATGGGTCGGCTACCAGTCGGAATCGGCGTTCGCGCATGCGTTCAAGCGGACCGTCGGGCTTCAGCCGGGCGCATACCGGCGCGAGCAGGGCGGTGCGCCGCCGCCCGGTCGCACGGCCGGCGGCCCGCATGCCGCTGGCGCGAACGCCGCGTTGCATTGAGCGGGCTCCGTCGCTTCGCCGGCGCGCGATAGCGCCCGCTTCGTCCTTTCGTTCGCCGCTTCGCGCGCGTGGACGAATTCGCAGCACTCGCAGACCTTCGCGCATTGCCCGCCGTCGGCGCGCTTCGGACAATGATGCATCCCATCCGGAGCCTCACATGAGCCGACTTCCTCTTCTCACGCCGCGCGACGCGCCCGAAGCGAGCGTCCCGTATCTCACCCGGACGCTGAACAGCAACGGCTTCCTGCCGAATCTCGTCGCGTCGCTCGCGAACGCGCCGACGGCGCTCGAAACCTATCTGACCGTCGCCGAGATCAACGGCCGCAGCGGCCTCACGCTCGCCGAGCGCGAAGCCGTGCAGATCACGGCCGCCGCGACGCACGGCTGCGGCTTCTGCGTCGCCGGGCATACCGCGGTCGCGCTGAAGAAGGCGCACGTCCCGAATGCGGACGTCGACGCGCTGCGCGCGGGCGAGCCGCCCGCCGACGCGCGTCTCGCGGCGGTCGCGACGTTCACGCGCGCGGTGATCGCGACGCGCGGCGCGGTCGGCGACGCGCAGTTCGATGCATTTCTCGCCGCGGGCTTCACGCGCGCGAACGCGCTCGAGATCGTGCTCGGCGTGAGCCTCGCGACGCTCTGCAACTTCGCGAACAATCTCGCGCAAAACGAATTGAATCCTGAACTGGCCGCCTACCGATGGGAACCTCGCACGCAACCCGCCTGACCCGGATCGCGCTCGATCCGGCGCTGACCGATTGGCTCGACGCGCACGCGGCGTCGCTCGACACGTCGTCCGAATCGAAGCAGCGGCTCGTGCCGCGCCTCGCCGCGGCGGGCGCGTTTCGCGCGGGCGTGCCCGAGCGCGACGGCGCGGCGGCCGACGTCGTCGAGGCGGTCGCGACGATCGCCGCGCTCGCCCGGCATTCGCTGACGGCCGCGTTCGTGTGCTGGGCGCAGCGCACCTTCATCGAATATCTGCTGCACAGCCCGAATGCCGGGCTGCGCGCGCGCTGGCTGCCGTCGCTGTTGAACGGCGAAGCGGCCGGCGCGACCGGCCTGTCGAACGCGATGAAGTATCTGCAGGGAATCGAATCGCTGCAGCTCGACGCGACGCCCGATCCTTCGTCTTCCGAAGCATGGCGTCTGAACGGTGCGCTGCCGTGGGTGACGAACGTGCGGCCGGGCGGTGCGCTCGTCGCGGTCGCGGTTGCGCACGAAGGGCGCGCGGCGTCGATCTTCGCGGTGCGCGACGATGCGGCCGGTCTCGCGAGAAGCGACGACCTCGATCTGATCGCGTTGCGCGGCAGCAATACGGCCGCGCTGCGGTTCGACGACGTCGCACTCGACGCGCGCTGGCGGATTCACGACGATGCGCACGCGTTCCTGCCTGCCGTGCGTCCCGCGTTTCTCGGCATGCAATGCGCGATGGCGATCGGGCTCGCGAGCCGCTCGCTCGACGAGGCGCGCCGCTCGGCGGGCGCCGCGCGGCGCGTGCTCGACACGGAAATCGCGGCCGCGAGCAACGCGCTCGACGCGACCGTCGAGCGTCTCGTCGCCGGGCTGCGCGACGGCGCGTTCGGCGCGCAGCGCGCAAGGCTCTTCAAGATCCGAATCGCGCTCGCCGAGCTTGCGCAGACGGCCGTGCACCTCGAGCTGCAGGCGAGCGGCGGCCGCGCGTACGTGCGGCGAGACGGCGCCGACAACGGCTTCGAGCGACGCTGGCGCGAGGCCGCGTTCGTGCCGGTCGTCACGCCGAGCCTCGTGCAATTGAAGAGCGAGCTCGCGAAGCACGCGGCGCGCGACGCCGCATGAGCACGTCGCGCCTCGATGCTCGCGCGCTGACGCTCGCCTACGACGCGACCCGGCCGCCCGTGCTCGACCGCTTCGATCTCGCGGTCGACACGGGCGAACGAGTCGCGGTGCTCGGCGCGAGCGGCGCGGGCAAGTCGAGCCTGCTGCGCGTGCTGGCCGGCCTGCGCAAGCCTGTGTCCGGCTCGATCGCGATGGCGGGCCGCGCGCTCGACGGACCGCACCCGCACGTCGTGCTGATGTTTCAGGAGGCGAGCCTGCTGCCGTGGCTGTCGGTCGAGAAGAACGTCGCGTTCGGGCTCGACTTCAAGCGGCAGCCGCGCTTGACGCGCGACGAGCGCGCGCGGCGCGTCGCATGGGCGATCGACGAAGTCGGGCTCGCGCATGCGCGCGGCCACTATCCGTCGCAACTGTCGGGCGGGATGGCGCAGCGGGTCGCACTCGCGCGCGCGATCGCACGGCAGCCGCAGGTGCTGCTGCTCGACGAGCCGTTCGGCGCGCTCGACGCCGCGACGCGCACCGACATGCAGGACCTGCTGCTGCGCGTCGTCGCCGACACGCGGGCGGCGACCGTGCTCGTCACGCACGACATCGACGAGGCGCTGCGCGTCGCGGACCGCATCGTGCTGCTCGACGGGCGCGGCGGGACGGCCGGCGTGTGGACGATCGCCGAGCGTGCGGCGGCGCGGGGAGGCTTCGAGATGCGCCCGGGCGAGGGCGACCGGCGCGATGCGTCGGATGCGCGCGGCTCGCTCGCGACCGACGCCGCGTCTCGTCTTCCCGTCGTGCCCGACGTATCGAAGGCGTCCGTGATCCGCGCTGCGTCGGCGACGCGCGCTGCGTCACGGAACGAATTCGAACAGCACGAACAGCACGAACGACTGGAACGTCTCGACGCGCTGCGCGTCGAGATTCTCCGCACGTTGCGCGCGCTGCGCGACGCGCCCGAAGCCGAGGGGCGCGCACGCGCGAGCGACGCGTTTCCCGCCGCCTGATTGCTTTCTTCCGTCAACGGACCGACCATGTGCGATGTACCGATCACACGCCGCGAGTGGCTGAAGCTCGCCGCGCTGTTTACGAGCGCGGCGGCGACGCCGCTGCTCGCGCAACGCGCCGCGCGCGCGGCTTCCGAGCCCGATGCGCCGGTGCGGATCGGCTATCTGCCGATCACCGATGCCGCGCCGCTCCTCGTCGCGCATCACAACGGCTATTTCGAAGCGGCGGGCGTCGCGGCCGAGAGGCCGCGGCTGCTGCGGAGCTGGGCGCAGCTCGTCGAGGCGTTCCTGTCGGGGCAGGTCAACGTCGTTCATCTGCTGTCGCCGATGACGGTGTGGGCGCGCTACGGCAGCGGCGTGCCGGCGAAGGTCGTCGCATGGAATCACGTGAACGGCTCGGCGCTGACGGTCGCGCCCGCGATCGACGACGTCCGCCGGCTCGGCGGCAAGACCGTCGCGGTGCCGTTCTGGTATTCGATTCACAACGTCGTGCTGCAGCACCTGCTGCGCGAGAACGGGCTCGCGCCGGTGCTCAAGCGCTCGGGCGGCGTCGCGGCGAACGAGGTGAACCTCGTCGTGATGGCGCCCGCCGACATGCCGCCCGCGCTCGCGGCCGGGCAGATCGCGGGCTACATCGTCGCGGAACCGTTCAACGCGGCGGTCGAATTGATGAAGATCGGCAAGATCCTGCGGTTCACCGGCGACGTGTGGAAGAACCACGCGTGCTGCGTCGTGTTCATGCACGAGCGGGATCTGAACGCGCGGCCGCAATGGTCGCAGAAGGTCGTCGACGCGATCGTGAAGGCGCAGCTCTGGGCGCGCGCGCATCCGGACGAGACCGCGCGGCTGCTGTCGAAGGAGGGCGCGCAGCATTACACGCCGCACACCGTGCAGGCGTTGTCGCGCGTGCTCGCGCCGTCGGCCGCGCTCGACGCCGACTACCGCGCGCGCGGCGCGATCCGGCACGCCGGCTGGCAGGAGAAGCGGATCGATTTTCAGCCGTATCCGTTCCCGAGCTATACCGAAGAGCTCGTGCGGCGCCTGAAGCGCACCGCGATGGACGGCGATACGCGCTTCCTCGAGCGGCTCGATCCGGCGCGCGTCGCGGGCGAGCTCGTCGACGCGCGGTTCGTCAGGAAGAGCATCGCGGCCGTCGGCGGCCTCGCGGCGTTCGGGCTGCCGGAATCGTACTCGCGCGAGGAGACGATCGTTGTCTGACGTATCGGTTCGGCGCGCGTCGGCGGGCGGCGGCACGGCTTCTCGTTGTGAAGGCGAAACGGCGTCGCGCGCCGCGGCCGCGGCCGTGCGCGCGCGACGCCGAGCGTTCGCGCATCCGCTGCGCGAAGCGGCGATCGGCGTCGGCGGGCTCGTTTGCACGATCGCGCTCTGGTGGGCGGCGACGCACTGGCTCGCCGGCCCGCAATCGCTCGCCCGCTTGTTCGCGCCGGAGCGCGCGCTCGACAGCGTGCCCGCGCTGCTGCACGATGAGCGCCTCGGGATGCACGTGCGCGTGAGCGTCGTGCGCGTCGCGACGGGCCTCGGCATCGCGCTCGTGCTCGGCGTGCCGCTCGGCCTCCTGATCGGGCGCGTGAAGTGGCTCGACGCGCTGCTGTCGCCGACGTTCCAGTTCCTGCGGATGATCTCGCCGCTGTCGTGGATGCCGCTCGCGGTGATGTCGTTCGGCATCGGCGAGCGCTCGATCTGCTTCCTGCTCGCGTTCGCCGCGCTCTGGCCGATCCTGATGAGCACCGCGTCGGGCGTCGGCCAGATCGACCGGCGCTGGCTCGAACTCGGCGAGAGCCTCGCCGCGACGCGCACCGAACTGGCGTGGCACGTCGTGCTGCCGGCGATCACCGCGGCGGTGCTGAGCGGCGTGCGGCTCGCGATCGGCGTACTGTGGATCGTGCTCGTGCCGGCCGAGATGCTCGGCGTGAGCGCGGGGCTCGGCTATCTCGTGCTCGATACGCGCGACCGGCTCGCGTATTCGGAGCTCGCGGCGGTGATCGTCGTGATCGGCGCGATCGGGCTCGCGCTCGACGCGCTCGCGCGGGCCGCGCTTGCCCGCTGGACGAAGGCGCGCGCGTGACGCGACGCGCGGCCGCTTCACGCGTCGCCGGCTCGGCGCGCGCCGCGATTTCCTGACGCGCAGCGCGCGTATCATCTCGACGCGCATGCATGCGCCGCGTCCGTGCCGGTGCCGCGCCCCTGCGCGCACCCGCGCGAAGCACCCGTGCCCGCCGCCCGCATGCTGCGAAGCGGCAGGCATCTTGCTACCCGTTGCGCGGCAATGCGTACCCGGTGCCCCGATTTACCGCCGCTCGTCGGCTTTCCGTTGATCCGGCCGTAGTTTTCCGCACGGCGGCCGCGCGTCGCCGATTGCGGCGGAATGGCGCCTGCGGTATGGTCGTCGAATGCGGCGACGCGCCGCTCTCGATCGCCGCGTGCCGGCGGCCGGCGTATCGGGCCCATCATTCACGCGCAATGCCGCAGAGAGGCTGTCCATGGCGACCATCGCACCCGAGTTCCACCTCGCTCCGCAACAATTCTCCACCGACGTGCTGCTGGAAAAATACGCGAAGGGCGACGAGCGGACGGTCGACGACATCTATCGCCGCGTCGCGCACGGCGTCGCGCAGGCGGAGCCCGCCGCGCTGCGCGACGAAATCGAGGCGCGCTTCGTCGAGCATCTGCAGCGCGGCGCGCTCGGCGCGGGCCGGATCATGAGCGCGGCGGGCAGCTCGATCGCGGCGACGCTGATCAACTGCTTCGTGCAGCCCGTCGGCGACTGCATCCAGGGCGTCGACGAGCGCGGGCTGCCCGGCATCTACGTCGCGCTGCTGCAGGCGGCCGAGACGATGCGGCGCGGCGGCGGAGTCGGCTACAACTTCTCGGCGATTCGCCCGCGCGGCGCGTACGTGCACTCGACGGGCTCGAGCGCGTCCGGGCCGTGCAGCTACATCGACGTGTTCGACGCGTCATGCCGCACCGTCGAAAGCGCGGGCGCGCGGCGCGGCGCGCAGATGGCGGTGCTCGATTGCGATCATCCGGATCTGCTCGAATTCATCGAAGCGAAGCACTCGAAGGGCCGCTGGAACAACTTCAACATCTCGGTCGCGATCACCGATGCGTTCATGGACGCGGTCGAGCAGGACCTGCCGTGGCAGCTCGTGCATCGCGCGGAGCCGTCGCCCGCGCGGCGCGCGGCGGGCGACCTGCATCGGCGCGACGACGGGATGTGGGTCTATGCGGAAAAGCGCGCGCGCGCGATCTGGGACACGATCATGCGCTCGACGTACGACGTCGCCGAGCCGGGCGTCGTGTTCATCTCGAAGATGAACGACGACAACAACCTGCGCGCGGTCGAGACGATTCGTGCGACGAATCCGTGCGGCGAGCAGCCGCTGCCCGCATACGGCTGCTGCAATCTCGGGCCGCTCAATCTGACGCGCTTCGTGATCGACCCGTTCGCGCAGCTGCAAGGCGGCGACAGCGTATTCGACTGGGACGCGCTCGCCGAGCGCACGCGCACGCAGGTGCGCTTCCTCGACGACGTGCTCGACGTGACGCTGTGGCCGCTGCCCGAGCAGCGCCACGAGGCGGAGCAGAAGCGGCGGATCGGCATCGGCTTCACGGGCCTCGGCGACACGCTCGTGATGCTCGGCTTGCGCTACGACTCGCAGGAAGGGCGCGACTTCGCCGCGCGCGTCGGGCGCGAGATGCGCGACGCGGCTTACGGCGCGTCGGTCGAGCTCGCGCGCGAGCGCGGCGCGTTCCCGCTCTTCGACGCGGACCGGTATCTCGAAGCGGGCACGTTCGCGTCGCGCCTGCCCGACGACATCCAGGACGCGATCCGGCGCGACGGCATTCGCAACAGCCATTTGCTGTCGATCGCGCCGACGGGCACCGTGAGCCTCGCGTTCGCGGACAACGCGTCGAACGGCATCGAGCCCGCGTTCTCGTGGACCTATCAGCGCACGAAGATCATGGCGGACGGCGGCCGCCGGACGTTCGCGGTCGAGGACTACGCATACCGGCTGTATCGCGAGCTCGGCGGCGACGTCGACGCGCTGCCCGACTATTTCGTCAGCGCGCTGCAGATGTCCGCGCACGACCATCTCGCGATGATGGCGGCCGTGCAGCCGTACGTCGACACGTCGATCTCGAAGACGGTCAACGTGCCCGCCGATTATCCGTTCGACGATTTCGAGAGCCTCTACTTCGACGCGTGGAAGAGCGGCCTGAAGGGGCTCGCGACGTATCGGCCGAACGAGACGCTCGGCGCGGTGCTGCACACGTCCGAGCCGGAGGACACGCTGACGGAGGCGGATCTCGATCCGCTGCGGATCGCGATCGACCACCGGCCGAAGGGCGAGCTTCCCGCCGTGATCGAGAAGGTCGAATACCTGACGCAGCTCGGCAAGAAGTCGCTGTACGTCGCGGTGTCGTTCATGGAGGTGACGGGGCGCATCGGCGGCGAAGAGGTGACGATCGAGCGGCCGATCGAGTTCTTCATCCCGGTCGGCCAGCGCGACGAGTCGCAGCAATGGATCACGGCGACGATGCGCTCGCTGTCGCTCGCCGCGCGCGGCGGCTTCGTCGCGCGCAATCTGCAGGATCTGCGCAAGGTGTCGTGGGACCGCGGGCAGGTGCGGCTCGGCGAGACGCAGCGGCTCGACGGCCGGCGCATTCCGCTGTGGCACGATTCCGAGGTCGCGGCGCTCAGCTACGCGATCCAGCAGATCCTGCATCGCCGCGGCTTTCTCGATGCGGAAGGCAGCCAGGTGCCGTCGCGCCTGCTCGCGACGCTGCCGCGCGGCGGCGCGGATTCGCATGCGGTCGCCGCGATGCTCGCCGCCGAGACGGAATCGGCGGGCGGCGAAAGCGACGACGAGACGGTTGCGGCGACGCGCAGCGCCGCCGAACTGCGCACGATGTTCGGGCGCAAATGCAACTCGTGCGGCGCGAATGCGGTGATCCGCAAGGACGGCTGCGATTTCTGCACCGCGTGCGGCGAGATCGGCGCCTGCGGTTGACCGCTCGATGCGCGCGCCGGCGCGGCGGTCGGCGCGTGATTTCCATGAAGCTCGGCCGCGCGGCGCTGTCGATCGCGCGCGGTGCTTCGATTCGTGATCGCTTCGCGCGATAGGCGCTGTCTCACTGTCTCACTGTCTCGCCGGCGCTTGCGCGCGATGTCCGCATTGCGTGACGGCGAGATGCGCGGAGCGGTCGATGTCGGCTCGGCTGCCGTGACGTGCATTGTCCGAGCGTCGCGCGGCGCGCCGGTTTTCCGCCGAAGCATCACGAGAACGGGATCGGCGTCAGCCGGACCTCTCCAACTTCCCATCTGCCCGATTTCATCCTGATTCGTCCGGATCGCTCAGCCGCCCGAGCGGCGGCGGCCTATCCACGCGGCGAATGAATCCGCTTGCGTCGTCGTTCGAGCCGAGCGGCGCGCGGGGATCGATGCGCCGCGTGCGCGCCGATTTGGCCATCGTGTATTGACCGGATGACGATTCTGTCGTATGGCCGAAATTTCCTGATTGGGCGATTGAATGGATCAATGTCACGAGCGCGTCATTTAATCGGATTTCTATTCAATGACCGGAATTGAATGATGATTGATAAAAATATGAGCGCCTTTGTTTCGGTATGTGAAATGTCAATTCATGCGGGCGAGCTTTGCTCGACATATTTTGGCTGCCATAAAACCATCTTCCTGGGTTTTTGACGAGTCAACGAAATGGAGGAAAACTACAAACCCTCGGACTCCAATGCCTTGGGGTTGAAGAGTCGACTATTTAGGACAGTGTTTTCAGGCAAGGGCTTTATTTTTTTGAAATTTGTTTTTAATATTGCGCGCTCATGATTGATGGAAAGGTATTTTCACCTCATGAAAATTGTTTGAAATGGTTCGATGGGTTGGAATGATCGAATTTCAGGATGTGCCGGCCTGAATGGGATGAATTCGAAATTTCAATCCGAGCGTTTCCGATGAAGCGCCGGTTGCGGCGGTCATTGCCTTCCGGAATTCGAATGCGATGAGCGGCCGCGGCGCGAATCACCCCGCCGAATCACCCCGGTTTCTCAGTCAACTTCTCGTGAGCACTGACGATGGACAACTTTTGCCGCATGAATCTGCCTGCACCGACCGATCTGCCGGAGTTCGTCTTCGAGTTGCCGGGCCTGCAGTTTCCGGCGCGCATCAATTGCGCGGCGGCGCTCCTCGATGCCGCCGTGACCGGGCGCGGCTGGGGCGATCGCGTCGCGATCAAGACCGAATCCGGCGCCGCGTGGTCGTATCGCGACCTGTTCGAATACAGCAACCGGATCGCGAACATGCTGGTGCGCGACGGGGGCCTCGTTCCGGGCAACCGGGTGCTGCTGCACGGAACCAATCATCCGTTCCTCGCCGCCGCGTGGTTCGCGGTCGTCAAGGCGGGCGGCGTCGCCGTGACGACGATGCCGCTGCTGCGCGCGGGCGAGTTGTCGAAAGTCATCGCGCAGGCAAAGGTCTCGCATGCGCTCTGCGAGGCGTCGGTATCGGCGGAATTGCACGCGGCGATAGCGGCGGTGCCCGGCGTCGAATTCGTCCGCTGCTACGAAACGGACGAGGCGGGCGCGTTCGAGCGGCTGATGCGCGAGTACCCGGCCACGTTCGAGACGGTCGACACGCGCGCCGACGATCCGTGCATCGTCGCGTTCACATCCGGCACGACCGGGCGGCCGAAGGCGACCGTGCATTTTCATCGCGACGTGATGGCGATCTGCCATTGCTTTCCGCAGCACGTGCTGAAGCCCGATGCGGACGACGTGTTCTGCGGCTCGCCGCCGCTCGCGTTCACGTTCGGCCTCGGCGCGCTGCTGCTGTTTCCGCTGAGCGTCGGCGCGAGCGTCGTGCTGCTGCAGCGGGCGAAGCCGGAGCGGCTGCTCGCCGCGGTCGACGCGCATCGCGTCAGCATCCTCTTCACCGCGCCGGCCGCGTATCGCGCGATGCTCGACGCCGTCGACGGCCACGACATCTCGAGCCTGCGCAAATGCGTGTGCGCGGGCGAGGCGCTGCCGGTGCCGACGCGCAACGCGTGGCTGGCCCGGACGGGCCTCCGCATCATCGACGGCATCGGCGCGACCGAGATGCTTCACATCTTCGCGTCGGCGGATGAAGCGCGGGCGAAGGAAGGGGCGATCGGCAAGGCGGTGCCCGGCTACCGGCTCGCGATCCTCGACGAGCGCGGCGAGCGTCTGCCGCCTTACCACGTCGGCCGTCTCGCGGTGCAGGGGCCGACCGGCTGCCGCTATCTGAACGACGCGCGGCAGCGCGACTACGTGCGGCACGGCTGGAACCTGACGGGCGATGCCGCGTATCTCGACGAGGACGGCTACCTGTTCTACCAGGCGCGCGCCGACGATCTGATCATCAGCCTCGGCTACACCATCTCGCCCGCCGAAGTCGAAGAAGCGATGCTGCGCCACGCGGACGTGCTCGAGTGCGGCGTCGTCGGCGCGCCCGACGAGCGCGGCGGCACGCTCGTGTGCGCGCACGTCGTGCTGCGGCCCGGCGTGAGCGGATCCGATGCGCTGACGGTGGCGCTGCAGCAGCACGTGAAGGCGCTGATCGCGCCTTACAAGTATCCGCGGCGCATCGAGTATCACGCGGGCGGACTGCCGCGCAACGAGTCCGGCAAGCTGCAGCGCTTCAAGCTGCGACAGGCGGCCGAGGACGCGCAAGCGGCCTGACGGCCGCGCGTGCCGGCTGCGCCGCGCCGCGTGCGGCCGGCTCAGCATCGACAACGCCAAACCCACACAACATCGAAGCGACATGAAAATACTAGGAGCGGGTATTGCGATATCGGACGGCGCGAAGCACGCGCTTCCGTTTGCGAACGACCATGCGGTCAAGGCGGCGAGGCAGGCGCTCTCGAAAGCGCGCTGCCTGCCGTCGGAGCTCGACCTCATCGTCAGCTTGTCGGTTTCTCCGAACCGGATGGCGGACGCGGCGCCGATCGCGGGGCCGCGCCTCGCGCATCCGGTGCAGCGCGATCTGCGCGCGGCCAACGCGGCGGTGTTCGATCTGCTCGACGCGGACTGGACGCTCGCGCTCGATTTCGCGCAGAGCCATTGCCGTCAGCTCGGCTACCGCCGCGCGCTCGTCGTGAGGGCGGAGGCGCTGGCCGACGTCGACGGCGCCGCGTCGAGCGGCTTCGCCGACGGCGCGGGCGCGATCGTGCTGACACCCGGCCGCGACGATCGCTATCACGCGAGCTATGCGGATCTCGATGCGCCGAGCCTCGCGACGCTCGACGCCGTGCCCGCGCGCCGCGCGCACGAAACCGGCGTCGTCGCGCGCTTCGACAGCGGCTTCGATCCCGCGACCGGCCGTTTTCGCACGCAGCCGGGCAACGCCGACGCGGCCGTACGCGCGGTCGTCGGCGACGTGCGCGGCAAGGTCGACGCGCAGGTGTCCGAACTGTTTCGTGAGTCGTGGCTGCGCGGCTGGCTGTCGGACGACGCCGGCTTCGCGAGCGAATCGCGCGTCGATGTGATCGACGGCGCGGCCGGCATCCCCGCCGCATTCCAGCTTCCCGCCTGGCTCGCGACCCGCGCGGGCGGCGCCGCGGGCGCGCGCCGCGACGCGCGGATCGTCGCCGCGCTGACGCTCGACGTATTCAAGCCGCGCATCGCATGCATCGCAATGGAGGTCTGATGTCCTATAACGTTCGTATGGCCAGTCTGGCGTGCAATCTGCCGTCGCGGTTGCTGCGCAACGACGATCCCGCTTTCGACGAAGTCGAGCCGATTCCGTCCGAGTGGTGGCACTTCTGGGGAATCAAGTCGCGCTACGTGATCGATCCGCGCGCGGGCGAATCCGAGCTGGCGATGGCGGAGCGCACGGCGCGCCAGGCGCTCGCGCGCGCAGGCGTCGAGGCGGCCGATCTCGATCTCGTGCTGTTCAACATCACGTCGCCGTTCGTCACCGCGGAAGGCGGCACAAGGCGCTTCGCGCCGCGGCTCGCGCGCACGCTGCGCGACCGGCTCGGTGCGCACCGCGCGCTCGACGCCGACGTCGAAATGGAATGCGCGAGCTTCGTGCTGCAACTGCAGCTCGCGACGAACCTGATCAAGCAAGGGCGCGTGAAGCGCGCGCTCGTGTGCTCGTCCGAGCGGATGTCGTCGGTCGTCGACTATGCGAGCAAGTCGTCGACGACGTTCGGCGACGGCGCGGCGGCCGCAGTGCTCGTCGCCGACGCGCACGATCCGCAGGGCGCCGACTGGCTGAACGCCGTCTATCGCAGCGACGCGACGCACTACGATCTCGCGACGATGCAATGGCGCTACCCGAAGCCCGCGGCGAACCGCGACGAAGCGGAGCGTCAGGCCGAGCGCTTCGGCGCGTATTTCACGCTGAAGCCGGAGGCGCAGGAGCAGATCGCGCGCTTCATGCCCGAGGCGATTCCCGATATCGTCGAGCGGCTGCTGCGCAAGAGCGGCCTGAACACGGACGACATTGACGCGATGGTGTTCCATCAGCCGTCGGAGATCCTCGTGCGCGCATGGGCGCAGCGCCTCGGCCTCGCGCCGGACCAATACGTGATCCGTCTTGCCGACTGCGCGTGCCTCGTGTCGGCCGCGGTGCCGCTCGCGCTCTACGAATCGATCCGCAGCGGCGTCGTCAAGCCGGGCTCGCAGGTGGTGATCGCGGGCGCGGGCGCCGGCTGGGGCTTCGGCGCGCAGCTATGGCGCTGGGGCGAAACGGTCGTGAACGACGCGGATTCGACCGTCGATGCCGCGGAGGCCGATCATGTCGCGTAACCTCGTGATCGCCGGGCTCGGGTACGCGCTGCCGGAGCGGATCGTCGGCAACGACGAGGTCGCGAGCGTCATCGACACGAGCGACGAATTCATCCGCACCCGCACCGGCGTGCTGCATCGCCGCTACCTCGCGCCCGATCAGCAACTGGCGGACCTCGCGTGTCCGGCCGCCGAGCGGGCGATGGCCGACGCCGGCGTGACGCCGGCCGACATCGACCTGCTGATCGTCAACACGCTGTCGCCGGATCATCACGATCCGTCGCAGGCGTGCTACATCCAGCCGCGGCTCGGGCTGCGCGAGATTCCGTGCTTCGACATCCGCGCGCAATGCAGCGGCGGGCTGTACGGGATCGAAATCGCGCGGCATTTCCTCGCGAGCGGCCTGTATCGCAACGTGCTGCTGATCTGCGCGGAAGCGCTGTCGCGGCGGATCGACACGAGCAACGCGGGCCGCAACCTGTCGATTTTGCTGAGCGACGGCGCCGCCGCGATGGTGCTGCAAGGGCAGGCCGACGCGACGCGCGGCCTCGTCGACCTGTCGCTCGGCGCGGACGGCACGCAGTTCGATCTGCTGCAGACGGAGGCGCCCGGCGCCCGGCGGCCGAACTTCATCGATGCCGACGACCTCGCGGCGGGCCGCCACTACTTCCGGATGCGCGGCGCGGACATGTTCGAGGACGCGACGCGCCGCATCGTCGACGCGTGCCGCCAGATGCTCGACAAGCACAAGCTGACGCTCGGCGACATCGGGCTCGTCGTGCCGCACCAGCCGAACCTGCGGATCATCGACGCGGTGATCGAGCAGCTCGGCCTGCCGCGCGAGCGCTGCATGATCTCCGTCGAGCACCTCGGCAACATGGCGAGCGCCGCGTTTCCGGTCGCGCTCGCGCTCGCGCACGAGCAAGGGCGCATGCGAGCCGGGCAACTGAACCTGCTGGTGACGTACGGCGCGGGCGCCACCTGGGCGTGCGCGCTCTATCGGAGCTGAACGACATGCAGCACAGCACCCCTGGCTGGATCGACTCGCAGCTCGCCATCGTCGGAAGCGCGGAAGTGCCGCTGTACGTGGTCGTCAACGACGAAGCCGCGACGCTGATCGAAGGCGGGTTGAGCGGCATGACCGAGCTGGTGTGGCGGCAGCTTCACGATCTGCTGAAGGACTACGGCGGCATCCGGCATCTGCGCTACTGGCTGATCACGCATTCGCACTACGACCATTGCAGCCTGCTCGGGACCTTGAAGGCGCGGATGCCGTGGCTGCACGTCGTCGGCTCGCCCGACACCGCCGACGCGCTGCAGAGCCCGTCCGCGTGCAGGACGATCAGAAAGCTCGACGCTCAGGCGTCCGTTGCGTGGGAGCCGATCGCCGAAGCCGATCTCGCGGACCTGTCCGAAATCCCGCTGTACCCGGTCAATCCGGGCACGGCGCTCGACATCGGCGAAGGGATGCGGATGCGCGCGATCGCGCTGCCCGGCCACAGCGCCTGCCTGTTCGGCTATCACTGCCCGCAGCTCGACCTGCTGTTCGTGTCGGACGCGCTCGGCGAATACCACGGGCCGAAGCGGTGGCTGCCGCTCGTGTTTCAGGATCTGTCCGCGTACCGGCAGTCGCTCGCCGTCATCGAGCGGCAGCAGGCATCGCGGATTGCGCTGGGTCATCACGGGATCGTCGGCGGCGACGTCGCGCGGCACGCGGTCCGGCACGCGCGGGACGGCCTCGCGGCGCGCAACGACGAAGCATGCGCGATGCGCGGCGACGCGGCCGCGACGCGCGCGCTCGCGCAGCAATGGACCGAGCGCTATGCGGCGCGCAGCGCGAACGTGGTGCCGCGCACGCTGCATCTGAAGAGCATGGAGCGAATGATCGACCTGTTCCAGCGCGCCGCATAGGCGCGCGAACGCCGGCGCGGGCGACGCCCGCGTCGATTGCCTCACCGGCCGGCTCGCCTCGGATCTTCGGCGCCGGCCGCCGAACGCAACCACCACGACCGTGGGTTTCATTTCCTGTCGGATGACGTCATGACAACCACCAATCTGCCGAAGACGATCAACGAATTGCTGCGTTTCCGTGCAGCGACGAAAGGCGAGAAAGACGCCTATCTGTTCTTGAGCGGTCAGCCCGACGACGAGCAGCAGCAGTCGATCACGTTCGCGGACCTCGACCGGACGGCGCGCCGCGTCGCGCTGCTGCTGCAGCGGCATTCGGTCGGCATCGGCGAGCGCGTGCTGCTGCTTTGCCGGCCCGGCCTCGATTACATCGCCGGCTTTCTCGGCTGCCTGTACGCGGGCGCGGTCGCGGTGCCCGTGTATCCGCCGCGCAATCGGCAGCACGCGGCCCGCATCGTCGGCATCGTCGAGAGCGCGGGCGCGAAGGCGATCCTGTGCACGGGCGACGATTTCGCGCGCTGCACGAAGCTGCTGGAAGACACCGCGGCGTCGCACGTCGCGCTGCTCGACCTGGACGCCGCGAAGCCGCTCGATGCGTTGCTCGAGCCCGCGGACGTCGCGCCTTCGCACGTCGCGTTCCTGCAGTACACGTCGGGCACGACCGGCAAGCCGAAGGGCGTGATGGTCACGCACGGTAACCTGATGCACAACCTCGCGCTGATCGGCGAATGGATGGGGTATCACGAAGAGAGCACGATGGTCAGCTGGCTGCCGCCCTATCACGACATGGGGCTGATCGGCGGCATTCTGACGTCGCTGTTCGGCGGCTTCCGCTGCGTGCTGATGGCGCCGGAGCGCTTCATCCAGCATCCGTTCCTGTGGCTGCGCGCAATCAGCGACTATCGCGCGGACGTGACGGGCGCCCCCGACTTCGCGTACCGGATGTGCAGCCGCCGCGTGCCCGACGAGCAGCTCGCGACGCTCGACCTGAGCTGCCTGAGGACCGCGTACAGCGGCGCGGAGTCGGTCCGCTACGGCACGCTCGCGGAGTTCGCGCAGCGCTTCGCGCCGACGGGTTTCGATCCCGAGCGCTTCAAGCCTTGCTACGGCCTTGCCGAATGCACGCTGCTGGTCGCCGGGCGCAGCGCGCCGCGGCCGCTGCGCACGGTGTGCGTCGACCAGGCGGCGCTCCAGCATCAGAAGGTCGTGATCAAGCGCGAGCTCGAAGGCCTGTCGCCGCAGATGCAGGATCGCGACGGCGAGCGCGTGCTCGTCGGCGTCGGCGTGCCGATCGGCGGGCAGCGGGTCGTCGTGCGCGATCTGAACACGAACGAGCGCTGCGCGGACGATGCGATCGGCGAAATCTGCGTCGCCGGCAAGAGCGTCGCGCCCGGATACTGGCAGCAGTACGAACAGACGATCGCGACGTTCCAGCGCGGCATCGGCGGTGAGGCGGGACAGGAGTTCGCGGGCACGGGCGACCTCGGCTTCTATCATCGCGGCGATCTGTACGTCACCGGCCGCCTGAAGGACATGATCATCATCGCGGGGCGCAACTACTACTCGGAAGACGTCGAGTATGCGGTGATCGGCAGCCGGCCCGAGCTGGTGCCGAACGGCTGCGCGGCGTTCACGATCGAGGCGGACGACGAGGAGCGGCTCGTCGTCATCGCCGAAATCGAGCGCACGCAGCGCAAGGGCGACCTCGACGCGCTGCTCAAGGGCATTCGCGAGGTGATCTGGCATCGCCACGACATCAGTCCCGGCTCGGTGCTGCTGGTGTCGCCCGGCAGCGTGCCGAAGACGTCGAGCGGCAAGGTGCGGCGCAGCGAATGCCGCAACCGGCTGCGCGACGGCGAGCTGACGATACTCGCGCGCTGGGACGCCGACGATCGCATGTCCGACGCGACGCGGGGCGCTGTCGCGCCGACCGCGTCGTCCGCGCCGTCCGCGCCGTCCGTATCGTCCGTATCGTCCGCCGCGCCGAGCGTGAAGCGCGATGAGGCCGATGCGGGCGGCGCCGCTTCGCCGAACGCATCGAAGGTCGAGCAGATGAAGGACTGGCTGCGCCACTACGCGCGCACGCGGATCGATTCGCGAACCATCGACGAGCGCCGCACGATTCCGCCGCACGTCGTGCTCGATTTCGGCAACGAAGGGCTGCTCGGCATGCAGATCGACCGTGCGTACGGCGGCCTCGGCTTCGCGCATCGCGAGATGCTGGAGGTGGTGTCGCAGCTCGCGGCGATCGATTCGACGCTCGCATTCTTCGTCGGCCTGAACAATACGCTCGGCATCCGCCCGATCATGCTGCATGCGCAGCCCGCGCTGCGCGACGAACTGCTGCCGCTGCTCGCGACCGGGCGGACGCTCGCCGCGTTCGCGCTCACCGAGCCGGCCGCGGGCTCCAACGTGCGCGCGATCGCATCGACCGCGCAGCGCATCGACGGCGATCAATGGCTCGTCAGCGGCCAGAAGAGCTGGAGCGGATCGTCCGCGTGGGCGGGCGTGATCAACGTGTTCGCGAAGCAGGCCGACGGCGCCGGGATGATCGGGCTCGCCGTCAGGCAAGGCACGCCCGGCCTGCGGATCGGCGCGGAAGACCTGACGATGGGCGTGCGCGGAATGATCCAGAACGCGCTGCATCTCGATCGCGCACGCGTGAGCGACGCGTGCCGGCTCGGCGCGCTCGGGCAGGGCATGGCGGTCGCGCAGCAGACGATGAATTTCGCGCGCCTCGGCATCGGCGCGGTCTGCGTCGGCGGGATGAAGCGCTGCGCGCAACTGATGCATCGCTACGGCGCGCGGCGCCAGATC
Organism: Burkholderia oklahomensis C6786; assembly: GCF_000959365.1. Lineage (NCBI taxonomy): Bacteria > Pseudomonadati > Pseudomonadota > Betaproteobacteria > Burkholderiales > Burkholderiaceae > Burkholderia > Burkholderia oklahomensis. Next base: position 2,814,386 of record NZ_CP009556.1, on the reverse strand, counting down.
GGCACGGGGCTGTTGCTCGACAATCCGCTGAGCCGCCAGCGTCTCGGCGACCTGCGGCATCGCATCGACGGGTTGAACGCGCTGATCGAGCAATTGGCGGCCGATTTCGACGCGGGACGCGACGCGCCCGAAGACGGCTTGCTGATCGCGAAGATCCTCGGCTCCGAATTCCTGTCGCAGTCGTCCGACGAGCTGATGCAGATGCTGGGCGGCCGCGGCTACATCGAAACCAATCTCGCGCCGCAGATCTTCCGCGATGCGCGCCTGCCGCGCATCTTCGAAGGGCCGACCGAGACGCTGCTCGCGCATCTGGGCAGCCGTCTGCTGAACGGCAGCGACGATCTGCTCGGCTATCTGGGCGAGCGGACAGGCGCCGTCGCCCTCGCCGCGGAACTGCGCGAGCTCGGCGAGCAGCTGCTCGAAGACGGGCTCGCGAATGCCGAGCAGCTCGGCGGCGCCGCGCATGCGACGAACTGGGTCAACTACTGGTTCGGCGGCGTCGCGCAATGGGCGCTGTTGCTGGCGGCCGTCGAGCAGGCCGCGAAGCGGCGCGGCGTCGACGGCGCGACGCTCGAATGGGCGCAGAGCCAGTACGAACTCGCCGTCGAAGCGGCGCAGCGCCAGGTCGGCCGGCGGCGCGTGCTGTCGAGCGCCGCGCAGATCGCCGAGTGGGCGAGGCACGTCGAGCGCGAGATCGGACCGATCGAACAGACGGTGCCGGGCGCGACGCAGCGGCTCGATCCGCTGCTGCGCGCCGAGCACGACGCGCGCCCGGAGCCGTCCGATGCCGGCTTCGCGCTCGCTGGCGACGAACCGCTGCCGACGGCGAACGACGCGCCCATGCGTGCGCCGGTCGCTCCGGTCGACCCCGAACTGAAGCGGGAGTTCGAGCAATGGCTGCTGACGTGGCTGGGCGAGCGTCTGCGGAATCGCCGGATCGCGTTGACAGCCGAGACAACCTTCGCCGACATCGGGCTCGATTCGATTCTCGCGGTCGAGCTGACGATGGCGTTCAGCGACGCGTTCCGCACGACCGTCGACGCGTCCGCCGTCTGGGATCATTCGTCGATCGACGCATTGGCGGCGCATCTCGCCACCCGAATGGACCAAGGCACGCACGCGCATGCGGGCGCGGCTTCGTCCGATAAATCTTCTTCCTTGTGAGGCGCATCCGATCATGCAGTCGCTTTGTGAACTTGCCACTTCTGCCGGCATCCTGACCGAGCAGCTCGAAAACTACCTCCGCTCGCATGCGGACGACAGCTGCAAGCTGCTCGGCGTACCGGCGGGCACGCCGTTGCGCGTCGAGATCGTCGACACCGGCGCGCCGATCGAGACGCGCCGCGACGATGGCGCGGCGACGCTGCGCATCGGCGAAGAGGATGCGCAGCGCGTGATGGCCTATACGCGCAGCTGCAACTGGGCGAACGGCATCGTGCTCGTGCCGACGCTCACGCGCCTCGTGCTCGCGGGCGCGTTCGACGGCCTGAAGGCCGGCGAGCCGCGCGCGATGCGCGCGTTCGCCGCCGGGCACAAGGCCGACCCGACGCTCAATCTCGGGCTGCTGTGGGGCGCGCTGAACCTGCTCGGGCTGGCCGGCTGGGTCACGCTGAGCAGCGGCGACGAGCGCGCCGACTACGCGTTGACGCCCGCCGGCGCGTGCGTGGTCGCGTGCGTGAACGCACAGCGGCCGCTCTTCACGCGATTGGCCGACGCGACGTCGATGCTGCAGCACCTGCATGCGCTGTGCCATCGTCGGCGCGTGAACGACGACGAAAGCGCGCTCTATGCGGAGCTCGTGCGAATCTGCATCAACGGATGGCCGCTGCCGGAACCGCGGGACGGCCTCGAGCGGCACGTGCATGCGCAGTTGCGTACCGCGATGGACGGGCTGCTGCTCGGCCCTACGTGGGTCGCGCTCGACATGCCGGTGTTCGAGAAGCAGGGCGAGCAGCAAGGCAAGATCGCGGCGAGCGTCTTCGAGGCGTTCGACGCGCGACGCGACGGAGTGTCGACCGGCGACGGCTGGCCGCACGCGGATCAAGTCGTGCTGAACGCGGCGTGGGCGCTGATGGGCCACGCGGGCGTCGCGGACGTCGATCCGGAGGGCGCGCGCGTGCAGCTCAACGAAGCGGGCCGGATTCATCGGCCGATTGCCGCGCCGTACGCGGGGCTCGCCGCATCGTACCTGCGCACGTACGCGCTGCTCGACGAACTGCTGTTCGGCGACCCCGACCCGCTCGATGTCGATCGCGACGGGCACATCGATCGCGTGATGAACGTCTACGCGTCGAGCGGCGCCGGGTCGGGTCCCGCGTCCAGGGAGATTTCGACGAAGATCATTCGCCGCCTGTTCGACGAGACGCCGCTCGATCAGCAGCCGGCCGGCATTTCCGACATGGGCTGCGGCGACGGCAGCGCGCTGCGGCGCCTCGCGCAGTACGTCATACAGTCGACGCGGCGCGGCCGGCATCTCGCCGACTATCCGCTCATCGTCATCGGCGCGGACTACAACGAATCGGCGCGCAGCCGCGCGGCCGATACGCTGTCGGAGCTGGACAGCGTGCCGGGCGTGCACGTGCGCGTGATCGACGCCGACATTTCGCAGCCCGATCGTTATGACGAAGCGGTTGCCGCGAGCGGCCTGACCGTGAAGGAGCCGGACGGCGGCCGCCGCGCGGCGCGTCTGGGCGATCTGCTGCACACGTTCATGTTCCTGGTCCACAACCGGCGTCTCGACGTGCGTCGCGGCGACGCCGCCGACGCGATCCTCGAGCGCTACGTGCGGCAGGTCGATCGGACGCATCTGCGCAGCGTCGTCGAACGCTACTATCCAGGACAACTGACGGTGTCGGACGATGCGGCGCTGCCGATTCCGCTCGACGAGATCAAGCGTGCGTTCCGCGTCGCGTACAGCGACGCCGAGGGGCTCGTGCCCGGCTACGTCGCGGCCGCCGATCTGATCGACTTCGTCGCGCGCTGGAAGCCGCACGCGAAGCACGGCTTCCTCGTCGTCGAGGGACACAGCCCGTGGGCCGCGAGCCTGCTGGACGACGCGATGGCCGATCCGGGCCGCTGGAGCCGCACCGAGCAGTTGCCGGCCGTGTTCAATTGGGGGATGCACTTCGTGTCGCGGCAGTTCATGGCGCCGTTCGACGAGTTCATGCTCGCGATGTGCCTGGCGGGATTGAGCCCGCGTGACGCGATCCACGGTCGCATCCATCCCGAGGGCTTTCCCGGGCCGGATCTGCTGAACGAATATCGGTTCTTCAGCATTGCCGATTATGTCGCTTTCGACGCGGCGAATGCCTGAATCCGCCTGCCGGCGAACTTCCAGGCAGAGGCGGGACGTATAGCGCGAGAATCCATAAGGGAGGGGAAGCATGACCGTGTCGCAAGCTTGCCTGCTGCTCGCCGCGCTGATGCCGTTCGCCTGGACGATGTGCGCGAAGTCGGGCGCATGCTACGACAACCGCGCGCCGCGCCAGTATCTCGCGCAGCTCGAAGGCTGGCGCGCGCGGGCGTTTGCCGCGCATCAGAACTCCTGGGAGGCGCTCGCGCTGTTCACCGGCGCGCTCGTCGTCGCGTGGCACAACGGCGCGAACGTGCAGCGCGTCGATCAGCTTGCGATCGTCTTCGTCGCGTCGCGCGTGGTCTATGGGGTGTTTTATCTGCTGAACTGGGCGGCGCTGCGCTCGCTGGTGTGGACCGTCGGTTTCGCTTGCGTGGTCTGGCTGTTCTTCGTTGGGCCCTGAGCGCACGGCATGTTCCGTGCTCGTTGACGCCGTTGCGTGCGGCAGGCGCGGCGCGCTTCACATTCTTTCACAGGGCGATGCGGCGGCCGGGCGTTCGATGCGCTCGGCCGTCGCGGCTTCGCGTCGAAACCAAAAAAGCGCCCTCGTCACGATGCTCTCCACATCGCAACGAGGGCCAACGGTAGACAGTTGAACGGATATCGCGCGGATCAGGCGGCGATCATTTCGTCGCTTCGCGCGGTTTCGGCGGCCGGGGCCGGCGCCGCATCCGCTTCGCTGCGGATCAGGTAATCGAACGCGCCGAGCGAAGCCTTCGCGCCTTCACCGACCGCGATCACGATCTGCTTGTACGGCACGGTCGTCACGTCGCCGGCTGCGAACACGCCCGGCGCCGACGTCGCGCCGCGCGCATCGACGACGATCTCGCCGTGCTTCGACAGCTCGAGCGTTCCCTTCAGCCATTCGGTGTTCGGCACGAGTCCGATCTGGACGAACACGCCTTCCAGCTCGACGCGCTTCGTCTCGCCGGTGCGCATGTCTTCGTAGACGAGCCCGTTCAGCCTTGCGCCGTCGCCCGTGAGTTCGGTCGTGCGTGCCTGCGTGATCACCGTCACGTTCGCGAGACTGCGCAGCTTGCGCTGCAGCACTTCGTCCGCGCGCAGTTGCGCGCCGTATTCGATCAGCGTCACCTCGCGGACGATGCCGGCGAGATCGATCGCCGCTTCGACGCCCGAGTTGCCGCCGCCGACCACCGCGACGCGCTTGCCCTTGAAGAGCGGGCCGTCGCAATGCGGGCAGTACGCGACGCCGCGATTGCGATACTCGCGCTCGCCGGGCACGCCGATTTCGCGCCAGCGCGCGCCGGTCGCGAGCACGATGGTCTTCGCCTTCAGCACCGCGCCGCTCGCGAGATGGATCTCGTGGACACGGCCGGGGACGAGCTTGTCGGCGCGCTGCACGTCGATCACATCGACTTCGTACTGCTTCACGTGTTGTTCGAGCGCGGTCGCGAACTTCGGACCTTCGGTCTCCTTGACCGACACGAAGTTCTCGATGGCCATCGTGTCGAGCACCTGCCCGCCGAAGCGCTCGGCGACGACGCCCGTCGCGATGCCCTTGCGCGCCGCGTAGATCGCAGCCGCCGCACCCGCAGGGCCGCCGCCGACGATCAGCATGTCGAACACCGGCTTCGTCGCGAGCGCGTCCGCCGCGCGCCGGCTCGCGCCGCTATCGAGCTTCGCGAGGATTTCCTTCACGCTGCTGCGGCCCTGGGCGAAGGCTTCGCCGTTCAGGAAGATCGTCGGCACGGCCATGATCCGGCGCGCTTCGACCTCGTCCTGGAACAGCGCGCCGTCGATCATCACGTGACGGATGCGCGGGTTGACGAGCGCCATCACGTTGAGCGCCTGCACGACTTCCGGGCAGTTCTGGCAGGTCAGCGAAATGTACGTCTCGAATGCGTAGTCGCCGTCGAGCTGGCGAATTTGCTCGATCACAGCGTCGTCGAGCTTGAGCGGATGCCCGCCTGCTTGCAGCAGCGCGAGCACGAGCGACGTGAATTCATGGCCCATCGGCATGCCGGCGAAACGAATGCCGGTCGCCTTGCCCCGCTCGCCGACGGAGAACGACGGCGAGCGCTCGTCGTCGTCGCGGCGCTCGACGACGACTTGCGGCGACAGCGATGCGATCTCGTCGAGCAGCGCGCGCAGCTCGCGCGATTTGTCGCCGTCGTCGAGCGACGCGACGAGCTCGACCGGGCGGGTGATCCGTTCGAGGTACGATTTCAACTGAGTCTTGAGATTGGCGTCGAGCATGACGATTCGGATTCCGTAGCGAGAGTGGGCCGCGCTCGCCGCTGTCGTGCGACGCGATGCGGGGCGGTGCGGAGAGCGGGCCGCGACGGACGCGGCCCGCGTGGCGCGGACGGCGGCAATGCCGCCGTGCGGAGTCAGATCTTGCCGATCAGGTCGAGCGACGGCGTGAGCGTGTCGGCGCCCGGCGTCCACTTGGCGGGGCACACTTCGCCCGGATGCGCGGCGATGTATTGCGCGGCCTGGACCTTGCGAAGCAGCTCGCCCGCGTCGCGGCCGATGCCGTTGTCGTGGATCTCGCAGAGCTTGATCTCGCCTTCCGGGTTGATCACGAACGTGCCGCGCAGTGCGAGGCCTTCTTCTTCGATCAGCACGTCGAAGTTGCGCGAGATCGCGAGCGTCGGATCGCCGATCATCGGATACTGGATCTTCGAGATCGTGTCCGACGTGTCGTGCCATGCCTTGTGCGTGAAGTGCGTGTCGGTCGACACCGCGTAGATTTCGACGCCGAGCTTCTGGAATTCGGCGTAGCGGTCGGCCAGATCGCCGAGCTCGGTCGGGCACACGAACGTGAAGTCGGCCGGATAGAACACGACGACGGACCACTTGCCCTTCAGGGTGTCGTCGCTGACTTGCACGAAGTCGCCGTTGTGGTATGCGGTGGCCTTGAACGGTTTGATCTGGCTGTTGATGATCGGCATTTGCGCTTCCTCTTGAATCGGTGTGTGATCAGGAAGCGCCAGTATGGCGATGTGGTCCGCTTATGTGAAATTGCTTGTTTCAATGGCTGGAATCGGCAATTCCTATCCGGCCGCCCGGCCGGGACGCGGATGGGCAAGAAAGACTCTTCGTGGAGGCCGTTTCCCGGCCCTGAGCTGCCTCTCGCGCCATCGCGGCGAACGTCCATTGAGCCGCCGCAAATCGGACACTCGCGGACCGCGGCTATCCGGCGCGGGCGAGCGAGCCTGCATAGTCGATCAACCCTCGATCGACGGCTTGCGCCGGAATCGTTCGCGATACTGCATCGGCGTGACGCCCAGGCGCTTCGCGAACGTGGCCCTCATCCGATCGGCGATGCCGAACCCGCTTTCCCATGCGACCACCTTCAGTGGCGCATCGCCGCTCTCGAGCATCTGCTTCGCCGCGTCGAGACGTGCGCGCTCGACGAACTCATGCGGCGTCACGTTCGTTTCCTGCACGAAAACACGGGCGAAATTGCGTGCGCTCATGCCCGCCACGTCGGCGAGCTGGCGAACGGTGAACTTGTCGCGAATGTTCGCCATCACATGCGCCTGCACCTTGGCAATCGGTGATCTATCGTCGGCAGGCGCCGTCAGATACGGACTGAACTGCGACTGCCCGCCCTGGCGCTGGGCGAAGACGACCAGGCGCTTGGCCACCGCGAGAGCCGCGCGCGCACCGTGGTCCTCGGCGACGAGCGCGAGCGAAAGATCGATGCCGGCCGTCACGCCCGCAGACGTCACAAGCCGCTCGTCGCGCAGATAGATCCTGTCGAAGTCGACGCGCGCACGCGGGAACCGGTCCGCAAGCTGCCGGGCATGTTGCCAATGCGTCGTCACGCGGCGTTCGTCGAGCAGCCCTGCATGGCCCAGCGCAAACGCACCTGTGCATATCGACCCATAGCGTTCGCAGCGCGACGCCACGCCCGCAAGCCACGCCGTCAACGGCGGGTCCGGCGGTGCGTCAGGCAGCGCCGGACCACCCGCCACGAGCGCCAGATCGAAAGTCCGCGCGCGCTTGTCTGGCGTAGCGGCTAGCGTTGCGTCGAACGTCGCATCGGGCACAAGCGTCATGCCGTTCGACGCGCGCAACGCAGACGGCGCCGCCGCGAGCAGCGTCATCTCGTACTGATCCTCGGACGGGAGGAAACCATTGGCTTCCGAGAAGACGTCGATCGGACCGGCGACATCGAGCGCCTGTACGCCGGGAAAAATCGCAATCGCCACTGATTTCATGCTTGATGGGCCTCGAATCATGCGTTCCGGTGAAAGCGGAAACGGCGGGGATGCCCGGTTTGCAGCGGCAGCAAACGTCGTGCGCTTGGCAGTCTTCAATGGTCGTCGTGTGTTGTCGATCGCCGCAAGTTCGCCAATACTCGATTGCACCACAACGCAGGGGCGCCGGGTCGAGCAGCATATCAAACGCGCGTCGACCGCAGGTGTTCCGTGATTCCCAAGGACTTCTCACCATGAGCACGACAATCGCCGGCATCAGGATCCCAGACAGCGCAATGGCGCGCGCAGCAACCGAGTTCGTTCGCGACACCGAGCCGGACCTTCTCTATCACCATTCGCGCCGCGTGTTTCTGTTTGGCGCGCTGACCGGTGAGCGTGAAGGACTCAAGTACGATCCCGAGTTACTTTATATCGGCGCGATGTTCCATGACATCGGGCTCGTCGAGGCTTACAGCAGCAAAGCGGAACGCTTCGAAGTGGACGGCGCGAACGCGGCGCGCGATTTTCTTGGGCAGTACGGCGTGAACGGATGCGACATCGATCAGGTATGGATGTCGATCGCCCTGCATACGACGCCAGGCATTCCGAAACATATGAAGCCGGTCGTCGCGCTCGTGACAGCGGGGGTCGAAATGGATGTGCTCGGCATCGCGTACGATGCATTTACGGAATCGCAGCGTTCTCGGGTCGTCGACGCTCACCCGCGTGTGGAGACGTTCAAGACCGACATTATTGACGCTTTCGCCAGCGGCACCATCCGCAAACCCGAGACGACGTTCGGCAACGTCAAGGCCGATGTGCTCGCACTGCGCGACCCGACCTACAAGCGGATGAACTTTTGCGAGATCATTCTCGGCTCCGCTTGGGACGATCGGCGCGGACATGCGCATTGCGCCGGATGCGGGTCCGACGATCACGCCTAGGTCGTTCAGAAGAAGAAAAACCCGTTTTCCACTGAAGGCTTCCCCCTGGTGCGGCGATACGCGCAGCCGGTATCGACATGACTGATTTCAGCGATTTTCGAGGCGGCCATGAACCTCAATCGAGGCAACGCCTTCGAGATTGGATTCGCCGTTGCTGTCGGCAAGCGTGTGTTGGCAAGCAAGGCTGATCGTGAGACGGATGGTGCCTCGTGAAGGGGCGCTCACCAACACGCCGTGAAGGGCCGTTCGTGGCCGAACGCAATCTTCAGCCGTCTCGTGGCTCTCGTGAACACCGCCAAGCGCTCCTCGAGATCTCTGCCGCGTTCCCCGGTATTCCGCGTTGAACCAAAAAAAGGGCGGCGCATCGAGGATCGAGATGCGTCGCCCAATGCGGATATCGAGGGAATATCCGCAAGCACGCTATGTACGGCGACCGGCGCCGCCGGCAGCCGGCGGCGCGCGGTCGCCCGTCCGGTTGGACGGCAGCCGCTATTTCGCGCCGACGACGCCGAGCGCGCTGCTGTAGTTCGGCTGCAGCCAGATCTTGTTCGCGCGCAGGTTCGTCGCGTCGAAGTAGATCGTGTTGCCCGAGCGCACGCCGATCCGCGCGACGCTGCCGTAGCGGCCGTTGACCTGATCGGCGATCTGCTTCGCCCACACGCTGCGATCGACGTTGTATGGCGTGATCGGCTGGCGCACGTCGACGACTTCCGCGCCGCGCGCGTCGGTGCCCATCACGCGAAAGCGAACCTGTTGGCCGGCTTGCGGCGCGACACCCGGCTCGATGAACGCGCGCGTCGCGATCCACGGGAAGCCCGATGTGCTCTCGTCCGCGGCGATCGTCACGTCGCTGCAGTTGAAGAAGCCTTCGTTGCCCGCGTCGATGCGCTGCCAGTAGCTGTACAGCACGGCGTCTCCGGCGCGGCCCGCGGGCAGTGTCACGTCGAGCTTGTAGAACGACTGGATCGAGCCGGGCAGATGGCTCGCGCCGTTCGCGGGAACGGGCGCCGGAGCGGGCGCGTCGTAGATCTGCTGCAGATCGTCCCAGCGCAGCGGCCGCGCCGGATCGTACGACGGCTTCGAGATGAATACGCGCATGCGCGCCGGATTATGCGACGTCGTGTTTTCCCACACGAGCTCGACGTGACCGTTGCGCGGCGTCAGTCGCGTCTTGCGCCAGACCGTCGCCGGCGCTTTGTCGAGGCCCGCCTTCGACGTGTCGCCGCCCGCGCACAGCAGGCCGTCCGGCACGGCCGCCTTCAATTGTCCGAGATCGTTGCCCTGGCCGACCGGATTCGCGGACACTTCGTTCCATTGCGTGAAAGGGTAGGCCGAATTGTTGCCGGTGCGATAGGCCGCGCGGCAATCGTCATTCGGGATTCCCGAGCCGTCGGGCGGATCCCAGTAGCCGCCTTCGAGGCGGCATTGATATTGACGCGCGATCGGGAAGCCGACCGCACCGTGAGCAGCGGCATCGTCGACGGGCGCGAACAGCGCGGCGAGCGACGCGGCAAGCGTGGCGGCGGCGCCGAGCGTGGCGGCGCGACGCGCCCGGTGGCGAGACGACGGCGCATCGAAGAGCGACTTCATGTAGCGTTCCTCCTGGTGAAAAATGACACGGTTCGCGTTCCGCAGCGTGGTGGAGGTGCGTCAATTGTTTTGGATATCGAAATATGATGCGTCGAGGCTTTCTTTCGGGGATTTCGTCAGGATGGTAGATGACGTGGCGCGTCGGTAGGCCTACCAAAAATGGCAGGCGCGGCGAATTCGTGTGGTGCCGGTGCTTCAAGGGAGAGCCGCCGTCGAGCCATTCGATCCATGCCGAGGAGAAGTTCGTAAGCAGAGAGATCGCAAGCCTATCGTCACGGCGGCGGTGAACGTTACCGCGAAACTTGGGAGCTTGACCAAAGGCGGCGCGTGCGGCATTCGCTCGATGAGCGACGCTTACGGCGTGCGCTTGCGTGCGTGTCGGCCGATAGATGGCGGGATCGCGCCCGCCGGCGAGCATGCGACGCCGGATGCGGACGCGACGCTTGCCGAGCGGTGTTATCGATCATCGACGGCGCGCGACCGCTTGATCATTCGCGCGGCGGCGCGTGCGTCGATCGAGTCAGTGCATGTAGGCGGCGGGTTGCGCGGGCAGCTGAATCGCGAGCCCCGCATCGAGCAGCGCAATCGAGAACCACCGCGCGATCTTCAGCACGCCGCTGTCCGCGCAGCGCGGCAGCCAGTCGGCGAGCGCGCGCAGCGCCGCTTCGCTTCGCGTCGATTGCAGATGCGCCAGCGCTTGCAGGAGCCGCGCCTCGTCGCTCGCGAGCCCGCTGGCGCAGCGGCGATGCGTGTCGAGCGGGTGGCACGCATCGCACGTCAGGAAGCGCATCAGCATGTCGAAATGCACGAGGCCGTTGGCGTGCAGTCCTGCGGCGGCCAGCACATCGCGCCACGATTGCCGATCGCGTCGCGCGCCGCCGTCGTCGTCGCCGTTGCCGTTGCCGTCGGCTGCGGGATGCAGCCAGGTGCGAACCGCGGTCAGGACGATCCGCTCCGCGTCGGTGTCGCGCGGTGCGACGTCGGTGTCGACGAGCGGGACAGCGCTCGGATCGGCATGGTGGAAATTCATGACGGAACCCCCGGTAATCGAAGCGGCGCACGATGTGCGAGCCGCGCAATGAAGTCGATCGGCGCGGCCGTCAGCGTGCGGGGCCGAACCATTCGCGCACGTGCGCGTCGCGAGCCGGGCGTCGCGCGCTGCTCGCAGGCTCCGCCGGCGTGCCGACGAACAGAAAGCCGACGAGCCGTTCGTCGGAGCCGAAGCCGAGCGCGTCGTGCATCGCCGGCTCGTACGAGTCGACGCCCGTGGCCCAGAAGCCGCCGTAGCCGAGCTGATGGATCGCATTCAGCATGTTCATCGCGGCCGCGCCGACGGCGAGCAGCTGTTCGATCTCCGGCACCTTCGACGTGCGGTTCAGCGCAGCGCCGAGCGCGACGATGAGCGGCGCGGCGAGCGCCTTGTTCCGGCGGTGCTCGTGCGAACCGGGCGGATCGTCGGGCGCGCGCGCGTCGGCGAGCTCGACGAGCAGATCGCCGAACGCGTAGCGCGCCGCGCCCTGAATGACGACGAAGCGCCATGGGCGCAGATTGCCGTGATCGGGCGCGCAGAGGGCGGCATCGAAGATCGCGTCGAGCTCGCGCGGATTCGGCGCGGGCTCGGTCAGCGGCCAGCGGGAGCGGCGCGACAGCAGTCCGGGCAGCAAGTCGTGCGGCGGGTCGTCGGTGTCGGCGGCGGCGCGGGCGTGCGGCGCGGTGACGATGGCATCCATGGTCGAGGCTTCGGTATCGGGCGATGAACGGAACACATCATCGAACAGTTTCGGCTTAAATGCAAACGATTCTCATTTGCGAGTAGGGTTAATTCGATGATCGCGCGGCGGACGGGCGGGCGGTGCCTCGTCGGTCGCAGAAGCGGTCAAGCGGATTACAGGACCGGGGCAGCAAGAACCTGCCAGTTCGGATGACGCGGAGGCGATCACTGCGAGTGCGCGCTATTCGTGCGTGTCAGGAAATTTTCCGGGCGATCTTTCGAGTCGTCGATTCCTGTTGGTGCTTTATCGGGGCGCCCGACCGCCGCGCATCCGTCGTCGACTCGGCACCGGCCAATTTGCGGCGTCACGCCTGCGACACATGCGTCCCATTTCATGGACGTCCTTGGCTTTCCGCGCGCAGCGCCGCTTCGGCGCGGTTCGCGCTCGCATTCGACGATGCATAACTATCCAGTTAATCCAGAAAAGCCGCCGAATCGATCGGATGCCGAAGTGATCGCCCGCATAGACAGACGCGGCGAAAATCTGCCACGCTACAGACGCGGGCGACGCCGGCTGCGCCGAGTCGGCGCATGCCGCTGGCCGGCCGCCGCACCGTCGTGGTGCGGCGTGCCGCGCAAAAGTGCCAAATCAAACCGGGAATCGGACTCGAACAAGGCACGCTCTTTGCTCGCTACTCGTTACGCCGGTTCGGCATAGACAGATGCCGAGTGAATGATGGAGAACTATTCGATGAAGCCGTTCGACGAAATGCTGCAACCCGGCGATACCGTACGAGCGCCATATGAGCGCTTGAAACGATGGCTCGACACGCAGGATCCCGCGAGCCTGGCCCAGAAGGCGCATGACGCCGAGGGCGTGTTCCGCAAGACCGGCATCACGTTCGCCGTCTATGGCGACGCCGAAGCCGCCGAGCGGCTGATTCCGTTCGACATCGTGCCGCGGATCATTTCCGGGCAGGAATGGAATCGGCTGTCGCAAGGGATCGAGCAGCGCGTGATGGCGCTCAATGCGTTCCTCGACGACATCTATCACCGCCAGGAGATCGTTCGCGCGGGGATCGTGCCGAAGCACCTGATCGCGCACAACGAAGCGTTCCTGCCCGAGATGATCGACTTCCGGCCGCCCGGAAACGTTTACACGCACATCATCGGCGTCGACATCGTCCGGACTGCGGAAAATCAGTTCTACGTGCTCGAAGACAACGCGCGCACGCCGTCCGGTGTGTCGTACATGCTCGAGAACCGCGAAACGATGATGCAGCTGTTCCCCGAGCTGTTCCAGCAGGTGAAGGTGCGGCCGGTCGAAACCTATCCGCAACTGCTGCGCCAGTCGCTCGCGGCCGTCTGCCCGCCGGGCGGCAACGCGGACAATCCGACCGTCGCGGTGCTCACGCCGGGCATCCACAACTCCGCGTACTACGAGCACGCGTTTCTCGCCGACCAGATGGGCGTGCATCTCGTCGAGGGCAGCGATCTGCAGGTGATCGGCGATCGCGTCGCGATGCGCACGACCGAGGGCTTTCGGCCGATCGACGTGCTGTACCGCCGCCTCGACGACGCGTTCCTCGATCCGCTCACGTTCCGGCCGGATTCGGTGCTGGGCGTCGCGGGGATCATGGACGTCTACCGCGCGGGCAACATCACGATCGCGAACGCGCCCGGCACCGGCATCGCCGACGACAAGGCGATCTACTCGTACATGCCGGAGATCGTCGAGTTCTACACCGGCCGCAAGGCGATGCTCGAGAACGTGCCGACCTGGCGCTGCGCGGAAGCGGACAGCCTCAAGTACGTGCTCGAGCATCTCGACGAGCTCGTCGTGAAGGAGGTGCACGGCTCGGGCGGCTACGGGATGCTCGTCGGCCCCGCGGCGTCGAAGGCCGAGCGCGACGCATTCGCGGCGAAGCTGCGCGCGAAGCCGTCGAACTACATCGCGCAGCCGACGCTCGCGCTGTCGACGACGCCGATCCTGACCGAGAAGGGGCTCGCGCCGCGCCACGTCGATCTGCGGCCGTTCGTGCTCGTGTCCGACCGGATCCGCATCACGCCGGGCGGCCTCACGCGGGTCGCGTTGAAGGAGGGTTCGCTCGTCGTCAACTCGAGCCAGGGCGGCGGCACCAAGGACACCTGGGTGCTTGCCGACTGACGCACGCGCAAGACGGCGCGCGCCTGCGCGCCGCACCGAACAACGATCGGAGTGGACGGCAACCATGCTTCTCGGACGGACAGCAAGCGGTCTTTACTGGATGTATCGCTATATCGAGCGCGCGGAGAACACCGCGCGAATCGTCGACGCGGGATTGCGGATGGCGCTCACGCGCACGTCGGATGCGCCGGCGGAATGGTCGTCGGTGCTCGTCAGCTCGGGCGCGGACGACGGCTATCGACAGAAGTACGAAACATACGCGGCCGATACCGTCGCCGACTATCTGCTGCGGGATCGCGACAACTCGTCGAGCGTGCTGTCGTGCATCGAATACGCACGCTCGAACGCGCGGATGGTGCGCACGGCGCTCACGCGCGAGGCGTGGGAAAGCGTGAACGGCGCGTGGCTCGCGATCAGGCGCGGGCTCGCGCGGCCGATCCACGCGAGCGCGCTGCCGGCGATTCTCGACGAGATCAAGCGCGAGACCGCGCTGATTCTCGGCAGCTTCTACAGCACGATGCTGCGCAACGAGATCTTCGATTTCGCGCAGATCGGCGCGTTCATCGAGCGCGCGGACAACACCGCGCGAATCGTCGACGTCAAATATCACCTGCTGTTGCCGTCGGTGTCGCACGTCGGCACGATCCTCGACAATTACCAGTGGGAGTCGATCCTGCGCTGCGTCGCCGCGCACCGCTCGTACCGCTGGGTCTACGACGTCCAGTACAAGCCGCTCAACATCGCTCACTATCTGATCCTCAACGGACGGATGCCGCGCTCGCTGCGCTACTGCTACGGACGCGTCGTGTCGAGCCTCGATCATCTCGCGAAAGATTATGGCGTCACGCACGGATGTCACGAAACCGCCGCCAAAATCAAGCAGTCGCTCGAGGACAACTCGGTCGAGCGCATCTTCAAGAGCGGGCTGCACGAGTTCCTGACGGATTTCATCGCCAAGAACAACAGTCTCGGCCTCGAAATCGCCCAAGCCTACAACTTCGATTGAGATCAGCTATGCGCCTCGCCATCCGCCACATCTCGCGCTTCCAGTTCGACGAACACGCCGCCTACGTGTTGCAGCGCCTGCGGCTGCGCCCGCAAAGCGGCCCGTGCCAGACCGTGCGGGCCTGGCAAGTGACGATCGACGGCGTCGAGCCGACGCTCGGTTATGCAGACGGTCTCGGCAATCGCGTCGACCTCGTGCGGCACGAGCGCGACAAGCCGGAAATTACGATCGTCGCGGCGGGCGTCGTCGAGACGCAGGACCGCGCGGGAATCCTCGGCAACGTCGAAGGCTATGCGCCGCCGTGGATATTCGAGCGCGAGACCGACCTGACCCGGGCGGGCGACGCGGTCCGCGCGCTCGCCGACGCACTGCCGATCGAGAACAAGAGCCTCGACGCGCTGCACTGGCTGATGACCGAGGTGCACAGCCGGATCGCCTACGAGCCGGGCGCGCAGCCGGCGCCGCGCGACGCGGAGACCGCGCTGCAAAGCGGCGTTGGCACGAGCCGCGACCATGCGCACGTGTTCGTCGCCGCGGCGCGCGCGCTGAGGATTCCGGCGCGCTACGTGTCCGGCTATCTGTTGACGGACAGCTCGATGCAACGGATCGCGGAAGCGCTGCATCAGGCGAGCGGCGTCGCACAGCAGGCGATGCAGATGCGCCGCGACTCGGACGGCGCGCGCGAAACGCCGGACGACGCGGCGGGGCAGCCGATCGCCGCGATGCAGGACGCGGCGGTCGCGACGCAGCCGCAATCGGGCCACGCGTGGGCCGAGGCATACATCGAAGGCCTCGGCTGGGTCGGCTTCGATCCGTTCATGAACCGCTGCCCGGACGAGCGCTACGTGCGCATCGCGGCGGGCCTCGACTATCGCGACACGATGCCGGTCTACGGTCCGGGGGCGAAGCCGCTCGGCGTCGAGATCAGCGTGATCCAGTCGCCGGAGCTCGTCTGACGCGCGCGAGCGCCGCGCAGCGGCGCAGTGGGCGGCGGCGCGGTTGCGCCTCGTCGTCGCGCCGCTGCAACGCCGCATCCTGATCGTCCCTGCAACCGCATCGAACGGCCACGCCATGTCCATTCACGTCGCGCTTCACCACGTCACCCGCTATCGCTACGACCGGCTCGTCCATCTCGGCCCGCAGATCGTGCGTCTGCGGCCCGCGCCGCATTGCCGGACGCCGATCCTGTCGTATTCGATGAAGATCGAGCCCGAGCAGCACTTCGTCAACTGGCAGCAGGATCCGTTCGCGAACTACATGGCGCGGCTCGTGTTTCTCGAGCCGACGCGCACGTTCGAGATCGCGATCGATCTCGTCGCGGAGATGTCGGTCTACAACCCGTTCGACTTCTTCCTCGAAGAGCACGCGGAAATCTTTCCGTTCGATTACGGCGACGCGCTGCGCCGCGAGCTCGCGCCGTATCTCGTGTGCGATCCCGATGCGAGCGCCTCCGACGCGTTTCGTTCGTATGTCGAATCGATCGACCGCGCGCCGACGCGCACGATGAACTTCCTCGTCGCGCTGAACCAGCGGTTGCAGCGCGACATCCGCTATGTCGTGCGGCTCGAGCCGGGCGTGCAGACGCCTGTGGAGACGCTCTCGCTCGCGTCGGGTTCGTGTCGCGACAGCGGCTGGCTGCTCGTGCAGCTGTGTCGACATCTCGGCCTCGCCGCGCGCTTCGTGTCCGGCTATCTGATCCAGCTCACGCCCGACGTGAAGGCGCTCGACGGCCCGAGCGGCACCGAAGTCGATTTCACCGATCTGCACGCGTGGTGCGAGGTTTATCTGCCGGGCGCGGGCTGGATCGGCTTCGATCCGACGTCGGGGCTGCTCGCGGGCGAAGGGCACATTCCGCTCGCCGCGACGCCGCAGCCGACGAGCGCCGCGCCTGTCGAAGGGCTCGTCGACGAATGCGAGGTCGAGTTCGAGCACGAGATGCGCGTGACGCGGATCTACGAATCGCCGCGCGTGACGAAGCCTTACAGCGACGAGCAGTGGCATCGCGTGTTGCGGCTCGGCGCGCAGGTCGATGCCGATTTGAATGCGGGCGACGTGCGCCTGACGCAGGGCGGCGAGCCGACGTTCGTGTCGATCGACGATCGCGACGGCGCTGAATGGAACACCGATGCGTTGGGGCCGACGAAGCGCGGCTATGCGACGTCGCTCGTGCAGAAGCTGCGCGCCGAGTACGGCGACGGCGGCTTTCTCCACTTCGGGCAGGGCAAGTGGTATCCGGGCGAGCAGCTGCCGCGCTGGGCGCTGTCCGTGTTCTGGCGTGCGGACGGCGAGCCGGTCTGGCGCGATCCCGCACGCTTCGCCGACGAGCGCGAGCCGTCGACTTGCGCGACCGCGGACGCCGAGCGTTTCATCCGCGCGCTCGCGGCGCGTCTGGGCATCACGAGCGAGTATCTGACGCCCGGCTACGAAGACGTTTGGTATTACTTGTGGCGCGAGCGGCGGCTGCCTGTGAACGTCGATCCGTTCGACGCGCGGCTCGACGACGAGCTCGAGCGCGCGCGGCTGCGCAAGGTGTTCTCGCAGCAGCTCGACAGCGTGATCGGCTACGTGCTGCCGCTCAAGCCGCTCGCGCCGAACCCGGCGCTGGCGGGGCCGCGATGGGAGACGGGGCCGTGGTTCTTCCGTGACGAGCGCATGTATCTCGTGCCCGGCGATTCGGCGATGGGCTATCGTCTGCCGCTCGATTCGCTGCCGTGGGTGAGCAGCGGCGATTTTCCGTATCTCGTCGAGCGCGATCCGTTTGCGCCGCAGGACATGCTGCCCGATGCGCACGCGCTGCGCGCGCGCTATGCGGATGGCGGGTACGACGCGCCGCGGAATCCGGCCGCCGCCGCGCGCGACTTCGCCGAGTCCGCGCGGACCGTGATGCAGGCGCGCGCCGGCGAAGGCGGGAGCGCGGCGTCGGCGAGCGCCGGCGACGATCCCGCGCGCTACCCGCAGCGCTTCGAATCCGCCGGGTGGATCACGCGCACCGCGTTGTGCGTCGAGGTGCGCAACGGCGTGCTTTACGTGTTCATGCCGCCGGTCGCCGCGCTCGACGACTATCTCGATTTGCTGACCGCGATCGAGCTGACGGCCGAGTCGCTCGACGTGAAGCTCGTGCTCGAAGGCTATCCGCCGCCGCGCGACGCGCGCCTGAAGATGCTGCAGGTGACGCCCGATCCCGGCGTGATCGAAGTGAACATCCATCCGGCGCACGACTTCGACGAGCTCGTCCAGCACACCGAATTCCTGTATGACGCGGCCTATCGATCACGGCTGTCGAGCGAGAAATTCATGGTCGACGGCCGGCATGTCGGCACGGGCGGCGGCAATCACTTCGTGCTCGGCGGCGCGACGCCCGCGGACAGCCCGTTCCTGCGCCGTCCCGATCTGCTCGCGAGCCTGATCGCATACTGGCACAACCATCCGTCGCTATCCTATCTGTTCTCGGGGCTCTTCATCGGGCCGACGAGCCAGGCGCCGCGCGTCGACGAGGCGCGCAACGATCAGGTGTACGAACTCGACATCGCGTTCGCCGAGATTCGCCGCAACAAGCTGCGCTACGGCGAAGACATGCCGCCGTGGCTCGTCGATCGCGTGCTGCGCAACCTGCTGATCGACGTGTCGGGCAACACGCACCGCAGCGAATTCTGCATTGACAAGCTCTATTCGCCGGATTCGGCGACGGGCCGCCTGGGTCTTCTCGAACTGCGCGCGTTCGAGATGCCGCCGCACGCGCGGATGAGCGTCGTCCAGCAGTTGCTGCTGCGTGCGATGATCGCGCGCTTCTGGCGCGCGCCGTACACGACGCCGCTCGCGCGCTGGGGTACCGCGCTGCACGATCGCTTCCTGTTGCCGACGTTCGTGAAGATGGACTTCGACGACGTGCTGACCGAGATGCGCGAAGCGGGCTTCGCGTTCGATCCGGCATGGTTCGCGCCGCACTTCGAGTTCCGTTTTCCGTTGTTCGGCCAGGTCGCGGTGCGCGGCGTCGCGCTTGCGCTGCGCGGCGCGCTCGAGCCGTGGCACGTGATGGGCGAGGAGGGGGCGAGCGGCGGCACCGTGCGCTACGTCGATTCGTCGCTCGAGCGGCTCGAAATCCATGTGAGCGGGCTGAACGACAGCCGCTATGTCGTGACCGTCAACGGCCGCGCGCTGCCGCTGCAGCCGACCGGCACCGCCGGCGAATACGTCGCGGGCGTGCGCTACAAGGCTTGGGCGCCGCCGTCGGCGCTGCATCCGACGATCGGTGTGCATGCGCCGCTCACGTTCGACATTGTCGATACGTGGATGCGGCGCTCGCTCGGCGGCTGCCGATATCACGTCGCGCATCCGGGCGGCCGCAACTACGACACGTTCCCGGTGAACGCTTACGAAGCCGAGAGCCGGCGGCTCGCGCGCTTCGTGTCGATGGGGCATACGCCGGGCACGATGACGGTCGAGCCGGCCGCGCCGAGCCGCGAGTTTCCGTTCACGCTGGACTTGCGGCGTGGCTGAGGAATGCGGCGGGCGGGGAAGGGGGGGGTGCGCACCGCGACAGCGGCGGCGGGGACGAAACGTGCGGCGTGCAGGCGCCGCGCGACAGACGTGCCGCGCCGGTCGGGAATGTTAGGATTCGACATCGATGAGCGGCGCGCGCCGCGCGCGGGCGGCATTCGCTTCGCGACGGCGGCGCGGGCCGCTCGCCTTTGAAGAATTGAATCGTGCTTTCACTTTCCTCCGACGACGATCTGGCCGCCGACGCGATGCAGACGCTATTCGACACGGGGTCGCAGCAAGCCGCGGCCGAGCTCGGCGCGGCGCTCGCCGCGCCCGCGGTCACGGGCCGCTACGATGAGTTGCGCGGCGGCGCGGCCGCGTTTTCCAGCGCGTCGCTCGCGCCCGCGTGGCGCGCGTTCTTCACGCAGCTCGGCAGTATCGGCATCGCCGATCTCGACCGCCGCGCCGACGCGCTGCGGCGCCGCATGCGCGAGAACGGGCTCGCCTATCACCCGCACGAGCGCGCCGCGAGCGGCGGCGCGGTGCGTCCGTGGTCGCTCGACCTGCTGCCGCTGATCGTCGCCCCCGACGACTGGGCAACGATCGAGCGCGGCGTGCTGCAGCGCGTGCGCCTCCTCAACGCAGTTCTCGCCGATCTCTACGGAGAACAGACGATCCTGCGCCGCGGGCTTCTGCCGCCCGCGCTCGTGACCGGGCATCCCGGCTATCTGCGGCCGATGTGCGGCGCGCGCGCGCCGGGCGGCACGTGGCTGCACGTCGTCGCGTTCGATCTCGCGCGCGGGCCGGACGGCGCGTGGCGGATGATGGCGCAGCATACGCAGGGTCCATCCGGGCTCGGCTATCTTCTGGAGAATCGGCTGATCGTATCGCGGCTCTTTCCGCGTGCGTTCCGCAGCCTGCAGGTGCAGCGGCTCGCCGCGAGCTATCGCGCGCTGTTGCAGAGCATGCAGGCGCTGAGCCCCGTGCGCAAGAACTCGCGAATCGTGCTGCTGACGCCCGGCCCGCATGCGGCGACCTATTTCGAGCATGCGTATCTCGCGCGCTATCTGGGTCTCACGCTCGTCGAAGGCGGCGACCTGACGGCGCGCGATCAACGCGTCTATCTGAAGACGCTGCGCGGGCTCGAGCCCGTGCACGGCATCCTGCGGCGCGTCGACGACGAATGGCTCGATCCGCTCGAGCTGCGCCCGGATTCGCTGCTCGGCGTGCCGGGGCTGATGCAGGCGGTGCGCGCGGGCAACGTGCTGCTCGCGAACCTGCCGGGCTCCGCCTTTCTCGAATCGCCCGGCATTCTCGGTTTCCTGCCGCGCCTGGCGGAGAGCCTGCTCGGCGAGACCTTGTCGCTTCCCGCGGTGCCGTCGTGGTGGTGCGGCGAGCAAGCGGCGTGCGACGAAGCGCTGCCGCTCCTCGCGCGCGGCATCGTGAAGCCGACGTTCCCGGCGAGCATTCAGGCGGGCGGCGCCTTCGAGCCGGTGATCGGCGCGCGGCTCGCGCCGCCGCAGCTCGCCGAATGGCGCGCGCGGATCGCCGCGCATCCCGCGCACTACACGATTCAGGCGGACTTGCCGCTGTCGCAGGCGCCGACGTGGGCGGGCGGCGCGAGCGCCGGAGACGGCGGCGCGCGGATCGTGCCGCGGCCGCTGCTGCTGCGCGTGTTCGCGCTCGCGGACGGCGCGGGCTCGTGGCGCGTATTGCCCGGCGGGCTCGCGCGCGTCGGCACGCGCGACGAGCTGTTCAACGCGCCGATGCCGCGCGGCGGCAGCAGCGTCGACACGTGGGTGATGACGGAAGGCGCGGTCGATCCGACGACGCTGCTGCAGACGCACCTCGGCCCGGACGATCTGCAGGAGCGGTCGCGAGCAATCGCGAGCCGCGCGGCCGAGAATCTGTTCTGGCTCGGCCGATACACCGAGCGTGCGACGAACCTGACGCGGCTCGCGCGCAGCGCGCTCGAACGGCTGCGCGGCGAGGAGGACGTCGAGACGCCCGTTCATCTGCATTTGCTCGACGCATTGTGTCGCGACAACGGCTTGCTGCCCGCCGACGCGCCGTCGGCCGTCGAGACGCCGCGCGCGTTCCAGCAAGCGCTGACGCTCGCGCTCACGCATCGCGCGGATCGCTCGACGGGGATCGCGTCGTGCCTGTTCGGCATGCGCGGCGCGGCGGCGGCGATCCGCGAGCGGCTGTCGCGCGAGCAATGGCGGCTGATCGACGACGCAACGCAACTGTTCGACGAATGCGGCGACGACGCGGAGCCGGAGGAGCAGCTCGGCAACGACGCGCTGCAGCGGCTCGAGCGCCTGAATCTGCTGCTGTCGGCGATCACGGGCGCGCAGACCGACAACATGACGCGCGACGACGGCTGGCGCCTGCTGTCGATCGGCCGCCAGATGGATCGCCTCGAATTCCTGTGCGGTGTGCTGAGCCGCGCGTTCGAGGACGGTGCGATTCACAAGCAGGAGGGCTTCGAGCTCGTGCTCGAGCTGTTCGACAGCGCGATCACGTTCCGCTCGCGCTTCCAGCGCTGCTTCGACGTGGCGCCGCTGCTGTCGCTCGTCGTGCTCGACACCGACAATCCGCGCTCGCTTGCATGGGTCGCGCAGGCGCTGCGCGGTCGGCTGTCGAAGGTCGAGCGCAGCGAAGGCTACGCGTTGTCGGAACTCGCCGACGGGATGCCGGATATCGCGGGCTGGTCGCTGCATGTGCTCTGCGAGACGGACGGCGACGGCTGCCACGCGGCGCTGCTCGCGCGCCTGCAGGCGTGCAGCAAGGCGACGTGGGACTTGTCGAACCGGATCGGCGAGCGTTACTTCAGCCACGTGCGCGACGCGGGCAGGTCGCTATGGGGATGACGCAATCGCCGGCGAACGCGAAGCCGCGCGCCCGCACGCGCAAGGCCGCCGCCCGCACGGAGCCGGCAGGCGGCGGGCTGCTGCGCGTCACGCACGACACGCGCTATTGCTACGCGGCGCGCGTCGAGTCCGCGCAGCATCAGGCGCGCCTGCGGCCGCTCGAGACGCCGCGGCAGCGCGTGCTCGAGTTCTCGCTCGAGATCGATCCGCGCGCCGAAGGGCTCGTCGTCGATACCGATTCGTTCGGCAACCAGCGCACGTCGTTCGCGCTCAACCAGCCGCACGAGGCGCTCTTCGTGCGCAGCCGCAGCGTCGTGCGGATCACGCCGCCCGCGCTGTCGGCCGGCAAGCGAGGCGACCCGCCGCCTGCGATCGCCGCGCCGCGCGACGGCTGCGCGAGCACGTGGGAAGCGGTGCGCGAGCGTCTGACGTTTCGCGCGGGACAGCCGTTCGATCCGGCAAGCGAATTCGTGTTCGCGTCGCCGCATGTCGCGTGCCATCCGGATCTCGCCGCGTATGCGGCGGCGAGCTTCGCGCCGGGCCGCCCGCTCGTGCAGGCCGCATGGGAGCTGATGCGTCGCATCCACGCGGATTTCGCGTATACACCGAACAGCACCGACGTCGGCACGACCGCGCTCGACGCGCTCGCGCTGCGCAGCGGCGTGTGCCAGGATTTCGCGCACGTGATGATCGGCGCGCTGCGCTCGCTCGGGCTCGCCGCGCGCTACGTGAGCGGCTACCTGCTGACGCAGCCGCCGCCCGGGCAGCCGCGGCTGATCGGCGCGGACGCGTCGCATGCGTGGGTCGAGGTTTACGATCCGGCCTGGCCCGAGGACGGCGGCTGGCTGCAGCTCGATCCGACCAACGATCGCGCGCCCGGCGACGATTACGTGATGCTGTCGATCGGCCGCGATTATGCGGACGTGACGCCGCTGCGCGGCGTCATCCGAGGCGGCGGCGCGGATCAGGTGCTGACGGTCGGGGTGACGGTCGAGCCGCTCGGCTCGGCGGCTTGACGTGCGCTTGGGCGCTGGACGGCGTGGCGCGCGAGCGCGAACCTGAGCGCCGGATGATTGCGGGCAACGCGAAACAAGCATGCGGGTTCGACTCGATGGCTCGGCGCGCCTTCTTTCGGCGACCCACGTCGCGCTGACGGTGCCGGAACGGTTCGTCCAAAGCAGTCGAAGCAGGAACGGCGAACCGGGCCAAAAAAGCACGGGCACGGATCGAGGCCGCCGATCCCGATCCGCGGCGCATCGTTCAATGGTTGTGCCGAACCCGGGAGACGACCGCTTGTCGCGGCGCGTTGCGACTCAGCAGGATTCCGAAGGAAAGGGTATGTCGAACCGAACGCGTGCGACGTGTACCCGAAGCACTGGCAGACGAGCGGGTGTTCGCTGCGAGGCAAGCGCGACGGCAGTGCCGCAGTCGCCAGGCCGTTAGCGCGCGAGACATCGATCGATCAGCGCCGAGAACGCGTCGGGCTGCTCGAGCATCATCAGATGCCCGCACCCGTCGACGACGTGATGGCCCGCGCATTGCGCAATCGCCCAATCCGGCGCGTTCCATCCGTTGCGGGAGCGCGCGCCCGCGACCAAATACACCGGATGACGTTCGAAAACCCGTGCGAGCGTGGCGAGATAGCCGGCGTCTCCGGTCGTCTCGACGACCGATCGTCCCATCGCCCGCAACGTCGATGCCGGCTGATGGTCGAGCCACCGGACCGCGGTCTCGCGCATCGCCGGCGCAGGCCGGTCGACCGCACCGCCGAGCCATGCGAGCGGATCGGCGCGAAAGCCGTCGAGCATCGCCTGCGCGGCGGCTTCGCTCATCCGCCCGACCGACGCTGACCAGAACGCATCGTCGAGCGTGAAATTGCCTTCGACGTTGACGATGCGCCGCACGCGTGACGGATGCGCGTGCGCGAGCAGCATCGCGATCGCACCGCCGACCGAGTGTCCGACGACGTCGACGGGCGTCGTGCCGAAATGCGTGTCGATGAACGCGCACAGGTGCTCGACTTGCGCGCCGAGCGTGATCGAATCGGCCGGCGCGGCGCGATGTTCGCCGTAGCCGAGCAGATCGGGTGCGGCGCGCCGCGACGCGCGGCCATGCGTGCCGAGGCAGCCGATGAATCCGTGGATGAAGACGATGGGCGGCGAGTCGTTCATGAGCGTCCTTGATGTTTGGGGCGCGCGGCGGCTCGATCCGGCTCCGCGCAGCGTTCGTCGAGTTCGACGCAATGTTTGCGGTCGTGATCGAGCCATTCGACGTATACGGCGTTTTCGGATGCGGTCGGCGCCGATCGGCAAGGCTGGGCGCTCGGCGTCGCGGGCTCGGTGATGGCGATCGCGTGGGTCGTTACCGGCTTGCTGACCAACCCGCTGCCGTGGCTCGGCGAAACCGGGCTGCTGTTCGTCGGCGGGATCGGTTTTCTGCTCGGTTTCGCGATGCTGCTCGCCTATCGGCGACGGCGTGCGCCGGCCGGCGCGGCGCGGTAGCCGAAGCCGAAGCCGAAGCCGAAGCCGAAGCCGCGTCGGAACGGCGACGCGTTCAGATGTTCCATTGCGTCGAGGTATCGTGCAGGCGCAGCCGCAACTGCTCGATTTCGCGCGACAGCTTCGCCGTCAGCGACACGTATCCGGACAGCTGCGCGGGCGGCACGTTCTCGCCGAACGGCGCGGCGGACCCGGCCAGCGGCCCGAGCCGGCTCAGCGTGCCGAACTTGAGCGCGCGGCCGGCGCCGACGAGCATCTCCTGAATCCGCCGGTTGCTCGCCTTCATCTGGATCTGGACGAGTCGCCTGCCGGCTTCGTCGTCGGCGCCGGGCTGCAGGCTCGACAGGATCTCGAGCGAGCTGATGCATAGCCGCAGACCGCGCTGGATCGCCTCGAGCTGCGGCATCGACATGGAAATCTCCTTCGATACCGACGGCATCAGCGAGCGAAGCTGGACGAGGAGCGTATTGAGCTTCGCCATGTCCTTCAGATGCTCGTTGTCGCTCACGTGGCGCTCGCCCGCGATTCGCGCATGGACGGCCGCGCAGCCGCGCAGCGCGTCGGCGAGCTTGTAGCGCCACGAGTAGGTCGCGTAAAGCGGCAGCGCGAACGAGAACGCCAGCGCGATCACGATGCCGTTCAGCACGTTCACCGCGCGCCAGAGGCCGTCGGCGATCTCGTTGTCGCCGTGGCCGGCGACGATCACCATCGTGATCGCGGACAATAGCGCGATGTAGCCGGCCTTGCCGATCGCGTGATACGCGCAGACGCCGCACGCGACGCTCATGACGAGAAACGTCAGCGGCGATAAATGCACGGTGGTCTGAAGCAGGATCAGCAGCAGGCCGGCAATCGCGCCGATCAGCGTGCCGAGCGCGCGCTCGGCGGCCTTCTTGCGGATGTTGCCGTGGTGCTGGAGGCCGCCGATCACGATCAGCACCGTGATCGTCGCCCATTCGCCGTGCGGAACGTGCAGGCCGGTCGTCAGTGCGATCGAGGCCAGCACGCTCAGCGCGACGCGCGCCGCGTGGATCAGTTTCGCGTGGCGGTAACGGCGGTAGGGATCGAGCACCGGGCGCAGCGCGTTGCGGGCGAAGCCGGGCAGGCGGGTTTGTAAGGTCGACGTCATGAAGCTGCGGAGTAGGCGGGAAGGCATGACCGCCATGCGCGACGCGCGAAGCGGCGGAGTCGATCGTTACGCTAACCTAAGCATGATGCGCTGTCCATCTCGGCGAAAACGCCGCGTGGCGATTCGCATGCATGATGCGGGCGTGGTGGGTTGCGCGAGGCGCGGCTCGTTGGGCGATGGTTGCCGGCGGATGCGCCGGCCGGCACGGCAGTGGAATATCGATTCGATGTCCGATCGATGCGCATTCGGCCGCGGCAGTTCGGCATGGCTCGGCGTGCTCGCTGCGTCGTCACCGGGCGATTGCGTCGCGCGGCATGTGGCGGCGCGATGCTGTGAAGCGCTTCGAGCGATGATGCCGCGCCGATGCGGCGGGTTGCGCAACGCGGCCGTCTCCGTCGCGACGCCGGGCGAGGTCGCGATCCGAAGGCGCGCTCGATGGACTGTCTGGCGGCGACGGCGACCGTTGTCGGTGTCGTGGAGGCGGATTCGTTCTCGCGCGCTGCATGCCGCGCGCTACGCGCCGCGAAACCGGTCGCGATAGTCGTGCAGCGACGTATCGAATGCGCGCGCGAAGCTGCGCCGCAGCGTCGCGACGCTGCCGAACCCGCAGCGCTGCGCGATCTGCTTGACTGGCAGCGCGGTTTCGCTAAGCAGGTTCCGCGCGGTCTCGACCCGGATGCGCTCGACCGCTTTCGCGGGCGTCGTGCCGAACGTGTTCCGGTAGTGGCGCACGAAGCTGCGCTCGCTCATGTTCACGCGGGCCGCGAGCGTCGGCACCGACAGGTCCGCGCTCAGGTGGCGCCGGATCCACGCATGGAGATCGGCGAACTGCCCGGACGCGCTCTGCAGCTCGATCGACGCGCTGAACTGCGCCTGGCTGCCGGGCCGCACGAGGAACACGACGAGATGGCGCGCGACCGCGAGCGCGAGCGTATGGCCGCAGTCGTTCGTCACGAGGCGCAGGCACAGGTCGATGCCGGCCGTGACGCCCGCGGACGTCCAGATCGGCCCGTCCTGCACGAAGATCGGCGCGCGCTCGACGCGCACCTGCGGATAGCGCCGCGCGAGTTCGTCGCAGCACTGCCAGTGCGTGACCGCGCGGCGGCCGTCGAGCAGCCCGCACGCGGCGAGCAGGAACGCGCCGCTGCAGATCGACACGACGCGCCTCGCCTGCCGCGCGTGCGCGCCGAGCCATGCGAGCGTGTTGGCGTCGCGCGCGGCCGCGTCGACGCCGATGCCGATGCCGCCCGCGACGATCACCGTGTCCGCCGGCGCGTCGACGGGCGGAAGCGGCCGCGTCGACAGCGACACGCCTGTCGACGTCGGCACGCTGCGCCTGCCGTGCGCGACGACGCGGATGTCGTACGGTTCGGCCGCGCCGGTTTCGCGTGCGAGTTCGTTGGCGCTCGACAGCACCTGCAGCGGACCCGACAGGTCCAGGAGATTCACGTCCGGAAAGACGAGGATGTAGACGATCATGCGCGCATCGGGGAAGCGTTGGCGGAAACTGCAACCAGTTTGGCACAACCGCCAACCGACCGCGCGCTAAGCTGGTTGTCGTGCGGGGCGCTGCGTTTCGTCCCGCTCAGCCTGCGTCTCATCCTCACTTTTCGAAAAGGACGACCCGTGTCCCCGACTGCACAACGACCTCTGAAAATCGGTTTTCTCCTCGCGCCCGGCGTCGCCGTGATGGATCTCTTCGGCGCGCACGCCGTGTTCGGCTTCGCGCCGCGGACCGAGCTGCACATGCTGTGGAAGACGCGCGATGCGATCTCCGCGCTGCCGCCGTTCCCGATCGCGGCGACGACGGCCTTTGCCGATTGTCCGGACGATCTCGATGCGCTCGTTGTCGGCGCGGTGCCGGCCGACGTGATCGCCGACGAAGAGGTGGTGGCGTTCGTGCGCCGGCACGCGAGCCGCGCGCGCTACGTGATCGGCATCTGCGGCGGCGTGCTGCTGCTCGGCGCGGCGGGCCTGCTCGACGGCCGCCGGGCGACGACCAATTTCCACGTGCTCGATGCGCTCGCGGATCTCGGCGCGCAGCCCGTCGACGGCGGCGAGGTCGTGATCGACGGCAATCTGTATACGGCCGGCCCGGCCACGGGCGGCTTCGAGGCCGCGCTGCTCGTGCTGGCCGAGTTGCGCGGCGTCGAGCAGGCGAAGCACGTCGAGCTGACGATCGAATATCATCCGCGCCCGCCGTTCGGCGTCGGCACGCCGGAACTGGCTGGTCCGGCGCTGGCGAACGAGGTGCTGGCCGCGCATGCGTGGTTCTTCGATCCGTGCAAGGACGCCGCGCGGGCGATGTACGGGCGCGGGCGCTGAACGCGGGCGAACGGGCGACGCGGCTCGATCCGGCGGCGCGCTGCCGGTTCCGTCGAATTCGTCGAATCCGTATCGATCGACGATGACGCGCGCGCATGATCCGAGCGGACGGCCGCCCGACTGATGCGGCGGACCATAGAGGGCGCGTCGCTGGGCTGTCGGATCCGAATCGACAGGCGATGATGCGCACGCATGCCCGGACGAAACGGGCGCACGCCGCGGCCCCGTTGCATCCGAATCGATCACAGATGACCCGCGAGTGCGCTCCGCGCCCGGTGCGATGAAAGCGGGAGGGGCGCGCTGTTCGCCCCGTCGAATCGACGGACGACGATGTGCACGCACGACCGAGATGGTCCGCCGCGCGACGGCATGATGAAGGAAGCGCGCGGGTGGGCGATCGAAGAAAAACGGCGCCGCGCTCGTGCGCGGCGCCGCTCGCGTCACGAGGACGTCAGCGCGCGAGCGCCGAGAAGCCGTCGAGCAGGCGTTCGACGTCCGCCGGCTCGATTGCGCCCATCGTCGACACGCGGAACAATTCACTCGACAGGCCGCCCTGGCCCGCGTAGATCACGAAGCCGCGCGCCTTGAGCCCGTCGTGCAGCCGCTCGTACGCGACGCCGGCGGGGAGCCGGTAAGCGCGCAGCACGACCGACGATTCGCCGTCCGGCAGCACGAGCGGCATCCCGCGCGCGGCGAGCCCGGCGCTCACCTGCTCGGCGAGCGCCGCGTAGCGCGCGTGGCGCGCGCGCCAGCCGCCTGCTTCGTCGAACTCGCGCAGCGCCTCGACGAGCGCGTAGTACGCATGCACCGACGGCGTGAACGGCGTGTTGCGCACGTCCTGCAGCTTCGCGAGCCGCCCGAGATCGAGGTAGTACGCGCGGCTCGCGGCCGACGCGAGCGCGCGGCGGCGCACGATCACGAACGCCGCGCCCGGCACGCCGTGCAGGCACTTGTTCGCGGTTGCGGCGACGGCGTCGATGTCGCCGCCCGCAAAATCGATCGCTTCCGCGCCGAAGCTGCTCACGCCGTCGACGAGCATCCGCACGCCGCGCGCGCGGCACACGGCGGCGAGCGCGTCGAGGCCGTTCAGGCGCCCCGTCGTCGTCTCGTGATGGATCACGGCGACGTGCGTGATCGCGCGATCGGCGTCGAGCTTCCCGGCGATGCGTTCGAGATCGGGCGCCTGCATCCAGTCGTGCTTCGACACGTCGTGCGCGATCCGGTATTGCGTCGCGATCTGCGTGATCCGCTCGCCGTACACGCCGTTCTCGATCACGAGCAGCTTGCCGTTTTCGGGGACGAGCGCGGCGATCATGCTCTCGACCGCGGCCGTGCCGGAGCCCGTCATCAGCACCGCGCTCCATTCGGCCGGATCGAGCGCGTAGGCGGCGACGAGCCGCGCGCGCGCCTCGTCCTGCAGATCGAAGAACTCGCTTTCGCGGTGGCACAGATCCGGCTGGAGGAGGCTGCGGCGCACGCGCTCCGTCAGCGTCACGGGACCGGGGTTCAGCAACAGCATCTTCGTACTCCTTGTCAGACTGGCGCCGCGCCGATGTGGCGCATCAGGCGCGCTTTCACGTCGACGGGCGTCACGGTCGGGCGAGGCAGGCCGTCGGGCGCGCCGGTGCGGATCGCGAGCCGCGCGAAGTGCGCGCCGCCTCGCTGCGCGGCCTGCTCGCCCGCGCGCGCGGCGTCGAGCGCGGCGTCGAGCACGCCGAGCTCGTCGCCTTCGACCGCGGACGCGTAGCCGCACGCGGCCGCGACGCCCGCGAACGACACGTGGTGCGACACGGTCGCCTGGCCGCCCGTCGATTCGTGCGCGCCGTTGTCGAGCAGCAGATGCACGAGGTTCGACGGCCCGTACGCGCCGAGCGTCGCGAACGCGCCCATCCGCATCAGCGCGGCGCCGTCGCCGTCGACCGCGACGACGGTCAGATCCGGCCGCGCGAGCGCGAGGCCGAGCGCGAGCGGCGTCACGCAGCCCATCGAGCCGACCATGTAAAGCTGGTTCGGGCGGTCGTCGAGCGCGTACAGCTCGCGGCCGCAGAAGCCCGTCGATGCGAGCACGACCGTCGAATCGACCGGCGTGCGCTCGACGATCCGCGCGAGCGCGTCGCGTCGCGCCGGCCAGTCGGCGGGCGCGGCGGCGCGCGGCGTCGAGCGCGCGGCGACGTGCGCGCGGCGCTCGGGCATCGCCGCGTGCTTCAGCGCGTACGGCGCGACGCTGCCTTTCTGCATCACGAGCGCGTACGGGCGGCCCGTCGCGT
The DNA here is from genome assembly GCF_000959365.1 of Burkholderia oklahomensis C6786. NCBI lineage: Bacteria > Pseudomonadati > Pseudomonadota > Betaproteobacteria > Burkholderiales > Burkholderiaceae > Burkholderia > Burkholderia oklahomensis. The sequence goes on along the minus strand of NZ_CP009556.1, from coordinate 2,783,876 downwards.
CCATGTGCGCGATCGCGCGGTCGAGCGCCGGGCCGATCGCGTCCGCGTCGGCCGGAAACGTCTCCCACGGGATTTCCATCGTATCGAGCATCGCCGGCGTGATCGGGCCCATCAGCGCGTGCTGCGGCTCGTCGGGCACGCCCGGCTGGCCGCGCCACGTGACGATCAGGAGCTGCGGCAGCCGGAACGTCCACGTGAGCGACGTGAGCGGGCTCACCGCGTTGCCGAGCCCCGAGTTCTGCATCATCGCGATCCCGCGCCGGCCGCCGAGCGTCGCGCCCGCGACGAGCGCGACCGCGTCGCCTTCGTTCGCGGCCGACACGTAATGGAGCGCCGGGTCCTGCAGCACGTAATTGATGAACGGCGTCAGATACGAGCACGGGACGCCGGCGTACCAGTCGAAGCCGCGCGTGCGCGCTGCCTCGACGAACTGGGCGGCTTCGATCATCTCGCGCCCCCGTTGGCCGTGTTCTGCTCCGCGTACGGCGTCTGGCCGTGCGCGAAGTCGCCCGCGCGGCGGAAGTCGTCGAGATCGTTGACGCCGCGCCAGTGGCCGTGCACGTATTGCACCTCGATCTTCTCGCCCGCGTCGACGAGCGCGTTCAGGAGCGCCGGCAGATCGAGCGAATCGAAATCGGCGCGGGCCTTCAGCGTGTCGAGCATCGCCTTCAGCCGCGCGATGCCCGCCCCGCGGACGTTAAGGAGACCGATCCAGCGGCCGTGCGGCTCACCTTCGCTCGCATCGCTCGACACGCTGCGCAGCAGGGCCTTCTGGCCGAACAGCCCGCGGTCGTCGGCGGCCGAGCACAACGCGAAGTCGCGCACGCTCTGGTTCGACGGCTGCGTCTGCGACGAATCGACGACGACGCTGAACTCGGCCTCGCTCTCGGCGAGATCGCGCAGGATGTAGCTGCGGAACAGCAGGTCGCCGTACGAGATCACGGTGTCGCCCGAGAGGCGCTCGGCCGCGCAGGCGAGCGACGCGAGCTCGCCCGTTTCCGCGTGCCGCTCGTTGACGACGAGCTTCACGCCGGACGTGTCGATCGCGTCCGCGCGATAGCCGCCGACGACCGTGATGTCGTTCACGCCCTGCTTCTTGAAGCCGTCGACGAGCCAGCGCAAGAGCGGCTTGCCGGCGATCGGCAGCATCACCTTCGGCTTGTCCTCGGTGACGGCCTCGAGCCCCGCGCCGCGGCTCGCCGCGAGCACGAGCGCGGCGTTCGACGCGCGCGACGACGACGACAGGTAGATCCGCTCGGCGGCCGAGTATTCGTCGGCATCCTGCAGGCGGAAGATCTCGTTGACGCTCGCGACGCGCTCCTCGACGTTGACGAGTGTCTCGCTGTCCTGAATTTCGCGGGCGACCGCCTGCATCGCGGACGCGGACGCGCGGATCAGATGGTTCGCCCAGATCACGGTGCTGATGCCGGCCTGGCGGAACACGTCGGTCGGCGTGCTGTAGTACTTGGTCGGCACGATGACGAGCGGCGCGCGGCCGCTCCATTCGCGCGCGAACCGCAGGATCTCGTCGGGCCGCGACAGCTTGCTGTGGATCAGGATCGCGTCCGCGCCCGCCTCGGCATACGCGTTCGCGCGGCGCAGCGCCTCGTCCATCCCCCAGCCGGCGATCAGCGCCTCGACGCGCGCGACGATCGAGAAATCCGGATCGCTCTGCGAATCCTTGCCGGCCTTGATCTTGCCGCAGAACTCGTCGATCTCGGCGAGCGGCTGGCGCTCGCCGTCGATGAAGCTGTTGGTCTTCGGGAACTGCTTGTCCTCGATGCACACGCCGGCGATGCCGCGCTGCTCGAGCTTCTTCACGAGGCGGCGCACGTTGTTGAAGTTGCCGTAGCCGGTGTCGCCGTCGAGCAGGATCGGCAGATCGCTCGCGTCGGCCATGAATTCGAGCACGTCGACGACCTGCGTCCAGCTCGCCTCGTTGTTGTCGCGCACACCGAATTGCGCGGAGATCGCGAGGCCCGACGCCCAGATCCCCTTGAAGCCCGCCTCGCGGACGATCCGCGCGGACAGGCCGTTGTGCGCCTCCATCAGGAATTCGAGCTCGCTGCTCGTGAGCATCCGTCGCAGCCGCGCGCTGCGCGATTCGGTGAAGTTCGGTTCGCGTGCATTCATCGGATGGCCCCTATCGTGCGTTGGATTTGTGGCAAGACCTCGTCGCGCGCTCGCGCGACGTCCCCCGGAAAATCGATTTCGATCCACGGCGCGCCCGTCACGTCCGCGATGTCGAACGTGCGGCCGCCTTTGAGCAGCAGGTCGCGCACCGCCTCCTCGTGCGGCATGTTCGCGCGGCCGCCGTCGACGTAGCCCGCGACGATCTCGGCAAGCCGCCGCGCGGTGCCTTCGCTGAAGCGGAAGAAGCCGACCGATTCGCCGATCGTGTCGTACTCGAGGCCCGCGGCGACCTGCTTGCGCAGCTCGACGGGCACGCCGTCCTTCACGCACAGCTTGACGGGCTCGTCGCCCGCCTCGAAATCGCGGTCGATCAGGAGGCGATCGACCGCGCGCGACGGATCCGCCACGAGCGCGTGGAGGATGCTGTCGTCGTAGAGCACGTCGGCGTCCATCAGCAGCACGTCGCCGCCGCGCGTGAGCGCGTCGGCGGCCGTGTGGACGGTCAGCACGCTGCCGAGGTCGTAGCGCGGGTTCAGCACGATCTCGGCCTGTCGGTTCAGGCGCGCGAGCTCGGCATCGACCTTCTCGGACTGGAAGCCGAGCGCGAGCACGATCTCGTCGACGCCGGCCGCGTCGAGCACGCGCAGGTGCCGCTCGAGGAGCGACGTGTCGTCGAAGCGCAGCAGGCACTTCGGGAATTGCGCCTCGGGAGGCAGTTGCAGGCGCAGGCCTAGGCCCGCCGCAAGAATGATGGCTCGCATGAGTTCTCCACGCAAAGGACGCCGACCGTCTCGTCGCCGGATCAGTCGGCGATCGGCTGCGGCGCGCGCCGCCGCTGCCAGTTTCTTTCACTGAAATGCAGATACAGGATGCCGGGCAGGCCGAGCGCGAGCTCGCGCGCGCGCTTCGCGAGCGACAGCGCGAGCGCCGCGTCGGGCGGCAGCCCGACGAGCGGCGCGAGCAGCAGATAGCCGCCTTCCTGCGCGCCGAGCGAGCCCGGGATCGCGAACGCCGCGCCGCGGATCGCCTGCCCGACGCTCTCGAGCAGCAGCGCGTCGAGCCAGCTCACCGGGTGGCCGAGGAAGCGCAGCGCGAGCCATACTTCCGCGGTGCCGACGATCCAGCCGATGAAGCTCAGCACGAACGTCGAGCGGACCTTCGCTCGCTCGCGGTACAGCCTGCCGACCGCATCGTCGATCGCGTCCGCGCGCGTCGCGAGCGACGACCAGTCGCGCGGGCCGAGCAGCCTCGACGCGGCGCGCAGGCCGCGTCCGAACAGGCCGCGGCGCTGCGCGAAATAGAAGAGCGCGGCGCAGCCGCCCAGCACCGCGGTCGCGACGAGCGCCGGCGTGCGCAGATGCGCGGCGGCTTCGTGCGTCGCGTACGCGCTGAATGCCGCGATGCCGACGAGCGCGAACACCATCTGCGCGAGCGCCTGCATCGTCGTGCTGACCGTGATCGCGGCCGCCGCGTCCGCGAGGCGCGTGCCGCGCTGCGCGAGATAGCGGACCATCAGCACTGGCCCGCCGATTTGCCCGGCGGGCAGCAGGCTGTTCACCGATTCGCCGACCCAGCGCGCGCGCAGCGCGTCGCCGAGCGCGCTGCCGGGCTCGCCGCTGCGGAACATCACCGCGATCGCGGTCGCGTCGATGACGAGCGGCACCAGATGGAACGCCGCGACGAGCGCGAGCCCCCAGCCGGCCGCGAACAGCGTCGCCGCGACCGCGCCGAAGCCCTGCCACGCGAGGAGGGCGACGAACGCCGCTGTCCCGAGCGACAGCAGGATCATGCCGGTGCGTGTCATGAGCGCGACGGGCGGCGCGTCGCCGTTTGCTTGAATACCTGACGGAAGCCGAAGTACGCGATCGCGTCCTTCATGTTCGACACGAAGCGCTTCCACGGCCGCATGCCGGGGTTGGTCACGTACTCGAACGTCAGCGATACGCGAATCTCGTTCTCGCCGAGCGGCGTCACGCGGTGGCGCAGCTTGTCGCCGTCGAAGAACACGATGCCGCCGTGCGCGATCTGCACCGAGCCCGGCGCGTCGGGCACGTCCGGGTTGCGCGTGTGCAGCTCGTAGTCGAGCCGGGACGACGAATCGTCGATCACGCCGAAGAGCAGCGTGTAGCGGCGGCCGTCGTAGTACGACGTGTCGTAGTGCCAACCGATGTGATCGCCCGGCTTCGTGTAGTAGTACAGCGCGTACGCGTGCGGATCGTCATCCGGCGACGGCAGCAGCTTGTCGCCCGTCAGCGCCTCGAGAAAGCCGACGAGCGCCTTCGAGCGGTACAGCTCGGCGATGAACGGCGCCTTCGCGTCGATCGTATGGCGGCTCACGCTGCCGCCTTGCTTGTGGCCCGGCAGGTAGTTGCGGTTGATGTCGGACTGCAGCGCGCGGGCGCAGTCGGCGAGGCGGCCGGCGAGATCCTTCGGCAGGAACTCGTCCAGATAGAGAAACGCGTCCTGGCGCGCGAACTCGCCGCGCAGGCGCGCGGCGTCGAGCGCGCCGACGCGCGCGGCGACGGCTTCGTCGAGCGTGCCGCGCGCCGCGCGAGCTTCGGAGTCCGTGATCATTTGGTCGGTTGGATTTCGGTTGGATGGGGCGCGCGGGACGCGCCGCCGCGGCGCACGATGCGCCAGTAGTCGATCACGACCCACGCCGCGAAGAGCGGCGCGCCGATCGCCGCCGCGAGGAGGAACGGCTCGACGCCGTCGAGCAGCGTGACGACGGGCAGCAGATACAGCACGTCCTCGGTCTCGAAGCCGCCGATGAACGCCTGCTTCGTGCCCGCCTTGCCGGCGAACGACTCGATCCGCATCCGCAGGAAGAAGATCAGCGCGACGGCCGCGCCCGCGACGGCGCCGAGCAGCACGGGCGGCGCGGCCATCTGGCCCCCCGCCGCGACGACGCCGGCGCCCATGCTGACGAAGAGGGCGACCGTGACGAGCGCGTCGCTCGCGAGGTCGTAGAAGTGGCCGAGCTTGCTCGACTGGCCGCTGATCCGCGCGAGCTCGCCGTCGGTATGGTCGACGAAATTGGACAGCACGATCAGGAACGCACCGGCGTTGATCCAGCCGAAGCCGGGTTGCGCGAGGCACCAGGCGCCGGCAAGGCCGATCAGAAGACGCAGCGTGGTGAGGTGGTTGGGCGTGACCGGCGTGCCGACGAGCGGCGTGACGAGCCGGCGCGCGAGCCGCGCATCCCAGGTGCGGGGCGGCGGGCTCGCAACACGGTCGGCGGTGGATTTTCTTTGGTCCATCGGCGAAATATATACGGATTTGTAATTTATTGCTTTTTCGTGACTGAGACGCTCGATTGCACGTTCGCGAAAGGCGGGTGTAAGGTTTGGTCCTTGCCGGGAGCGAGGCGCCGGGTCGTCGCGATCGTCGCCTGCTTCGCGGCGCGCGTGTCGCCCGGATTTGATTTCGGGCAAATATCCAGCAAATCCGGCAAGTTACTTTTGCATCGGATGGACACTATGCCGCGGTGCGGTCTGCGATACTCCGGCCGTGCTTCCACTGCCGGCCCGCAATCGCCGTCCGCGCCGGAAGCGCGCGCCACTCCGGAGACACCCCCTGCGGCGCCGCGTCGCCAGATCTAATACAACCGTTCGACATTCAGCCATGCCAACCTCTCGTATCCTCGCACCCAGTCTGCGCCCCCTCGTCCGCACCGCCGACGAGGCCGCCGCACTGATCGGCCCGAACATGACCGTCGCGATGAGCGGCTTCACTGGCTCCGGGTATCCGAAAGCCGTGCCGGCCGCGCTCGCCGCGCGGATCGCCGCCTCGCACGCGCGCGGCGAAGACTTCCGCATCAACGTGCTGACGGGCGCGTCGACCGCGCCCGAGCTCGACGGCGCGCTCGCGAAGGCGAACGGCATCTCGATGCGCCTGCCGTACCAGTCCGATCCGACGCTGCGCGACAAGATCAACGCGGGCGAGCTCGACTATCAGGACATCCACCTGAGCCACGTCGCGCAGTACGCGTGGTTCGGCCTGTTCGGCGAGCTGGACGTCGCGATCGTCGAAGTCGCGGGCATCCGCGAGGACGGCCGCCTGATTCCGTCGGCGTCGATCGGCAACAACAAGACCTGGCTCGACCAGGCGAAGCGCGTGATCCTCGAAGTGAATTCGCGCCAGCCGCTCGGCCTCGACGGGATGCACGACATCTATTACGGCACCGCGCTGCCGCCGGACCGCAAGCCGATTCCGCTCGTGAAGAGCGACGACCGGATCGGCGAGCCGTATCTGCGCTGCCCGGCCGAGAAGATCGTCGCGATCGTCGAGACCGACGCGCCCGACCGCAGCAACGCGTTCGCGGCGCCGGACGAGACGTCGAAGCAGATCGCCGGACTCCTGATCGATTTCCTGCGCCACGAGATCAGGCGCGGCCGCCTGCCCGAAAACCTGCTGCCGCTGCAGTCGGGCGTCGGCAACATCACGAACGCGGTGCTCGCCGGCCTCGGAGAAGGCGGCTTCTCGAACCTGACCGCGTATACCGAAGTGATCCAGGACGGCATGCTCGACCTGCTCGCGAACGGCACGCTGAGCTTCGCGTCGGCGACCGCGCTGTCGCTGAGCCCGGATGCGGTGAAGCGCTTCGCCGACGAGATCGACACGTTCCGCACGAAGATCGTGCTGCGTCCGCAGGAGATCAGCAACCATCCGGAGCTGGTGCGGCGTCTCGGCATCGTCGCGATGAACGGGATGATCGAAGCCGACATCTACGGCAACGTCAACTCGACGCATGTGATGGGCACGAAGATCCAGAACGGGATCGGCGGCTCCGGCGACTTCGCGCGCAACGGCTATCTGTCGTGCTTCATGTCGGCGAGCACCGCGAAGGGCGGGGCGATCTCTCGGATCGTGCCGATGGCGAGCCACGTCGACCATACCGAGCATGACGTCGCGATCGTCGTGACCGAGCAGGGGCTCGCGGATCTGCGCGGGCTGTCGCCGAAGCAGCGCGCACGCAAGGTCATCGCGAACTGCGCGCATCCCGACTACCGCCCGATGCTCGAGGATTACTTCGAGCGTGCGAGTCGCGAGAGCTTCGGCAAGCAGACGCCGCATCTGCTCGGCGAAGCGCTGTCGTGGCACGAGCGCTATGTGAGAACCGGATCGATGAAGGCCTGACGGTCGGGCTTCCGACGGCTCGGGCGGGCGGCGGCTTCCGTTCCGTTCGGGCCGACCGGAGAAACGGCGCGGCACCGGATGGTGGCCGCGCCGTTTTGTTTTGGCGGCGCCGTATGCGGAGCTCTGACGAAGGTCGGCGTTGCGGTGCGGTGGGCGTGTCAAGTTGGGCGCGGACGCGCGAGCGCTTGTTGAACATGTACGCTAGTCCGGAAAGGCGGGCTGCATCGCTTGCGTCGTCTGTCGCGTCGGCGCGCGAGCGAATCGTCATCGAAATGTTCGATCTGGTCGGTTCGGCGTTTCGACAGGGCGGCCGCATGCGACATCGCCCGCACGACACGTTCGCACCGGCTATCGCTCTCATGAACTTATATATCAGTACGACAGGCGCGGCGCGTTATTCGGCCAGGTGCGCGCACTCCGGAGGATGTCTTCGGTCTCACCGGGAAACCGCCGGCACGCGATCTCCTCTAAAACAGTTCGTCATCCTACTGAGCGGCGCGGCTGTCAGCCTTGCCGTATCGATCGGCGCTGCCCGGACAGAGCGGGCGAGCTTCAAGCCTTTCGACGGCACCCTGCGCGGCATGGGCTGGTCTTCGAGATTTCGGCGCTATCGCATTGATATTGATTGTTTGACGGATATGCGGTCTATCCGGCAAAAAGGTTGTCTCCTGCGCAGTTTAAATTGAGCTTGATATAACAAAGATGTTTCACCCGGCGTCTTTGCGTGTACTCGCGCCGCGCATATGCCGGATCGGCTTCGAGGCAAGTGGGGCGGGTATTTTCAGCCGTCTTGCAATTCCGGTGCGATGCGTTTATCTTGGATAAACAGGCCTCGCAAACGATTGCGAATACATATTAAGTAGTCTCAGAAAACAGGCCTGAATGTATGAAGTAGTGATTGAGTAAATCGACGAGCGGACTGACGAATGTCGCTCAGTAGGACCGTTCAAGATAAAAATCTCCGCCCCGCTCGATACTCGCTCCGGTCTGGAGGCAATCCTCTTATTTCAATTTCATTGAATCAAACTTACAGTCCCGTTTGTAAGAAAAAATTATTTCCGCTTGCCAAATTTATGAGCGTTCTATAAGTTTACAGCGTAGACTGTAACGATATGAATGATTGTCACGCCGTTGTCGCCGAGGGCTTTTAAGGTGTGACGCTTCAGATTAAACCCGGTGCTTGGATGATATTTCCGGCGCGATCGCGGCGGCGTATTGATTTATGTGTGCGCCGTATATGATTTAACGGAAGCGCATCTTACCGATTGTCTATGCAGAGAGCCGGCGCTTGCCGGCCTGCAGGGATCGGGCTGGGCGGAAGGGGCGGGTTGATATCGCTGAGAAAAAATCCAGCGACGTAAACGGTTTCCATGGAAAATTTTCCTGGAGGCCGCGGGCGTTCGTTTGCCTTTTTCCGGCGCGCATTCATCTCATTCCCCAAGACGCTCCGGCAGATAGTAAGCACCGGGTTATGTGGTCGTTAATACATTCGAAGAAATAAGTTCGGGTACTTTGACAAAACGCAAGCTAATCTGGTTTTGCGAAGATAGTTCCCGTTGCCTGTGATTTGTGGATAGACCATGAACGACGATGCACAACCGGGCCACTCGCCGGATTTACTGGATTTCGACGAAGATTTTATCAAAATCGACGCGGCCATCTGCGAATACGATTCCGTCGGCTACGCGCCCCAACGAAAAGGTGAGAGCGCATTCCAGTGGGCTTCGGTCGAAACCGCATGTCTCGCCTTATTGAAAAAGGCGAAAGACGTCCGGGTCGCCATTTGGCATCTGCGCGCGTGCATCGCGCGGCGCGGATTGACCGGGCTGGCCGACGGCGTTCGATTGCTGGCCGATCTGATGAGCGCGCCCGTCGAGGAATTGCATCCTCGCGCGCTGCCTGACGAATCGCCCGGCGAAACGCTTTCGATTCATCTCGGCTGGATTTCGGGACCGCAGTTCCTGCATCAGCTCGGCAGTTCGCGATTCGAAGATCGCGACGCGACGCTCAACGACCTGATCGGCGGGCGCGCGGCCTCGATCGTGGAGGATCGCGACTATCGCATTAGAGCGAACACTCTTGTACATGACATTAAGGATTCCTTATCGAGAATCAGGGAATCGATCGCTGCAATAGAGCAAGAGCTCAACGTTTCGCGCGCGCTGGATTTGTTGAGCGTGGCGGCGTCGCGGCTCACGCAGCCGGAAGCGGGAAGTGCGGGAAGCGCAAACGCCGCCGTCACGGAGCCGGCAGTCGCTGCGGTGCCGGGCGTGCCGGCGCAGGATGCTCCGTCACCCGCTGCGGGCCCGGGCGGCGCGCTGAGGTCGAGGCAGGAAGTCGGTGTGGCGCTCGAGCGGATCGTCGAGTATTTCCGCGCGCACGAGCCGAGTCATCCGGCGCCGATCTTCCTGTCGCGGATTCAACGAATGCTGGGGGCGGGTTTCGAGGAAGTGATGGCGGAGCTCTATCCCGAGGCGGCATCTCTCGTGGCCCAGCTGAATCGGCCGCAGAGCTCTATCAAGTAACGTGAACAACTTCGTGTAGAGGGTTTGCTCATCATGGTTCGACAAAAGGATGGACAGAAATTCATCGGGGAGAGTCGTGCGCCCCGCGTGCAGATTGAATATGACGTCGAGGTTTACGGGTCGCAGAAGAAGGTCGAGCTGCCGTTCGTCGCGGGCGTGATGGCGGACCTGTCGGGCGACAACACCGAGCCGCTCGGCCCTGTCGAGGATCGCCGCTTCCAGGAGGTCGACGTCGAGAATTTCGACGAGCGCATGGCGCAGATCGCGCCGTCGCTCAGCTATCACGTGAAGAACGTGCTCACCAACGACGGCACGCTGATCCCGATCGACCTGACGTTCTCGTCGATGGAATCGTTCGAGCCCGCAGCCGTCGTCAAGCGCATTCCCGAGCTGTCGACGCTGCTCGAAGCGCGCAATCGCCTGAAGGAGCTGCTGACCTACATGGACGGCAAGGCCGCGGCGGAAGACGTGATCCAGGAATTGCTGAAGAGCCCGCAATGGGCGAGCGACGCCGAGGCGACGGAACAATCCGGCAGCACCGGTGAAGGCGGCGACCAACAACCGGAAGAGGGTGCGAAATGAGTATGCAGCAGCTTGAATCGTCTGCCGAGAAGGTAGTCGTCGATCAGAACGTCAACGAGGATCTGAAGGATATCCTGCGCCGCTCGTTCCGGCCGCGGACCAACGAGGCCGCGGAGGCGGTGCAGAACGCCGTCGAGACGCTGCTCACGTATGCGCGGCGCAGCCGGGTCGTGGTTCGCGAGGACGTCGCGCAGACGATCGAGCAGCTGGTCGCCGAACTGGACAAGAAGATCTCCGAGCAGCTGACGCTCGTGCTGCACAACAAGCGTTTCCAGAGTCTCGAAGGCGCGTGGCGCGGATTGCACTATCTCGTGTCGAACACCGACACGAGCGAGAACCTGAAGATCCGCTACCTGAACATCTCGAAAGCGGATCTCGGCAAGACGCTGCGGCGCTTCAAGGGCGTCGTGTGGGACCAGAGTCCGATTTTCAAGATGATCTACGAGCAGGAGTACGGCCAGTTCGGCGGCGAGCCGTTCGGCTGCCTGATCGGCGACTACTACTTCGATCACAGCATGCAGGACGTGTCGATCCTGACGGAGATGTCGAAGATCTCGGCGGCCGCGCACGCGCCGTTCATCGCGGCCGCCGCGCCTGGCCTGCTGCAGATGGACGACTGGAGCGAGCTGTCGAATCCGCGCGACGTGTCGAAGATCTTCACCGCGACCGAATACGCATTCTGGCGCCGTCTGCGCGAAAGCAACGACTCACGCTATCTCGCGCTCACGCTGCCGCGCTTCCTCGCGCGCGTGCCGTACGGTCCCAAGACGCAGCCCGTCGAGGAGTTCGGCTTCGAGGAGAAGGTCGATCCGAACCGCGCCGAGGATTTCTGCTGGGCGAACTCCGCGTACGCGATGGGCGCGAACATCACGCGCGCGTTCAAGACCTACGGCTGGTGCACGAAGATTCGCGGCGTCGAGTCGGGCGGCGCGGTCGAGGTGTTGCCGAAGTTCGTGCTGCCGTCGCAGGATCGCGAAGTCGATCTGCACTGCCCGACGGAAATCGCGATCTCGGACCGCCGCGAGCATGAGTTGTCCGAGTCCGGCCTGATGCCGCTCGTGTACCGGAAGAATTCGGACACCGCGGCGTTCATCGGCGCGAAGACCGTTCATCGCCCCGCGATCTACGAGGACGACGACGCGACCGCGAATTCGAACCTGTCGTCGCGGCTGCCGTACATCTTCGCGACGTGCCGCTTCGCGCACTATCTGAAGTGCATCGTCCGCGACAAGATCGGTTCGTTCAAGTCGGCCGAGGACACGCAGCGATGGCTCAACGACTGGCTGATGAACTACGTGGACGGCGATCCGAGCATCTCGAGCGAGGTCACGAAGTCGCAGCGTCCGCTGTCGGCGGCGGAAGTGGTCGTCGACGAGATTCCGGAGAACCCCGGCTACTATCGCGCGCAGTTTTTCCTGCGCCCCCATTTCCAACTGGAGGGTTTGACCGTTTCTCTCCGATTGGTTTCGAAGCTTCCGTCGACCAAGCAAGAGGTGACGACCTGAGCCGCGACTACCGGGCCGGTTGCGGTTTCGCTTAAAGAAGGAGGTGTTCGAGGCGTTGCGGGGCGGAGTCGAACCGTTCCGCAGCGGATTCAACAGCGGTCTTTTCGATATGGTCTTGTTATAACTAATTAGGAGTTCATAGCATGGCAAATGCGTTGGTTGATTACTTCTTGCAGATCGATGGCGTCGAGGGCGAGTCGACCGATCAGCAATACCCCGGTCTGATCCAGATTCAGAGCTGGCAGTGGGCGGAAGAAAATTCGGGTCGCTGGGGCTTCGGCAGCGGCGGCGGCGCGGGCAAGGTCGAGATGAAGGACTTCGAGTTCCGCATGGTGTCGAACAAGGCTTCGCCGAAGCTGTTCCTGATGTGTGCGACGGGCGAGCACATCGGAACCGCGAAGCTGATCTGCCGCAAGTCGGGCAAGGGCCAGCAGGAGTTCCTGACGATCTCGTTCGCGAGCGGCCTCGTGTCGTCGTTCCGTACGCTCGGCAACATGCCGTTCTCGCAGCTCGGTCACGCTAGCGGCGAAGTCGACGGCGTGCTGCCGACGGACCAGATCCGAATCAACTTCGCCCAGATCGAGTTCGAGTACCGCGAACAGCGCAACGACGGCACGATGGGCGCGGTGATCAAGGCTGGGTACGACCTCAAGCAGAACGCCCCGATCTAACCCGTCGGAAGGTTCTAGTTTCCAGGCTAACCTTGGGCAGTGTTGTGGCTTCGCGCCACAACACTCGGGAACACGCACGTGAGCGATCTTCAACTCTACAACAAGCTGTCCAGGCGGATTCGTCGTCATTCGCTTCAAGAGGTCGTCGCGGATCATTTGGTCGACCTGATGAATCATGCGATTCGCGGCGCGCGCATGCGCATCGCGGACGACAGTCCGGCGGCGCATTCGGTGTTGAACTTCGGCTGTCCGCCGATGCAGGCGGCCGGCGCGACGAAGATCAATCCCGCTCACGCAGCCGCGCACATCTGCGAAGTGATTCGTCGCTTCGAGCCGCGCGTCGATCCCGTCAGCACGACGGTCAAGCCTCGGACCGAGAGTCGTCGACGCTTGCCGCAGACGATCTATTTCGACGTGTCGATGAAGGTGCGCGAAGACGGAACCGAGTTCAGCGCGAGTCTCGCGCTCGACTATCTGAGCGGGTATTTCAGCCTGGCGGACGATCGGTGAACGGCGAACGGCGATGAATTTTCTCGACCACTACAACGACGAATTGCGGCAGCTGCGCGATGCGGGCGCACGCTTCTCGAAAGAGCACCCGCAGGTGGCTTCGGCGCTCGGGCTGCATCCTGATGCGGTCACGGATCCGTTCGTCGAGCGGCTGCTCGAGGGCGTCGCGTATCTGTCGGCGCGTGTGCAGAAGCGTCTCGACCGCGAATGCGCGGAGTTCGCGCAGCAGGCGCTCGGGCGCCTCTGCCCGCTTTACACGGCATCGACGCCCGCGATCTCGACGTTCGCGTTCCATCCGGATCTCGGCTCGCCCGATGCGTTCCGCGGCAACACGCTGCCGCGCGGCTCGCTCGTGGCGGCTCATCTGCCCGGTCGCAAGCTGCCGGTGATGTTCTCGACCGCGCGCGACGTCACGCTGCTGCCGCTGCGTCTCGCGTCGGTCGAATGCAGCCGCAGCATCACCGGGCTGCCGTCGCTGCTCGCGCAACGGCTCGCATCGTCGCACGCGGTGCTGCGCTTCAAGTTCGAAGTCGAAGGCGGCGCGTCGATCGCCGAGCTGTCGCGCGAGGACGAAGGGTTCACGCCGCTGCATCTGAGCCTCGCGGGCGATCTGCCGCGTGCTTATGCGCTGCATCGCGCGCTGCTCGCGGATACGACCGCATGGTTCGCGCTCGTGTCGACGACTCGCGGCGACGAAGTGCTGACGCTGCCGATGTCGGGCATTCGTCTTTCCGGCGTCGACGATTCGGAGGCGCTGCTGCCGGAGGACTTCGGCGGACTGCCCGGGCTGCGGCTGCTTCGCGAGTACTTCGCGCAGCCGACGCGCCTGCTCGGCGTCTACGTCGACGCGTTGGCCGCGATCGCCGAGAAAGCGCCGTCCGCGCGCGCGTTCGAGCTGTTCTTCGCGTTGCGCGCCGCGCCGGGCGATCTGGTCGGCGACGTCGACGCGAGTCAGTTCCGCCTGTTCGCGACGCCGGCAATCAATCTGTATTCCAAACGTTTCGATCCGGTGCCGTACGACGCGAATCAGCCCGAGCAGTGGATTCCGGTCGACCGGATGCGGCCCGCCGCGCATCACTTGTGGGCGCTGAACGAGGTGTTCGTGTGCGAGACCAATGGTCGCGCGCATCGTGCGCGGTCGGTGCTCGAGACGGCGGGCTACGAAGGGCAGGATGGCTCGATCCGCTACGGCATGCGGCGCGAGGATGCGCTGCTCGTCGACGGCGTGCGGCGCGATCGTTTCGATCCGCTCGCGAGCCACGACTTGATCGCCGTTTCGATGGTCGACGACACGCTCGATCCGGACGACGTCGCGACGATCACGGGCCGCGCGCTCGTCGCCGATCGCGACTGGCGACCGAACGCGCTGCTCGACGCCCAGCTGCAATTACTCGATCCGACCGCGGTGAAGCGCATCGAATGCCTGTGGCCGGCGAGCGCGCCGCGCGGCAAGCCGAGCGTCGAAGCGTGCTGGGAGGCCGTGTCGCACATCGGCCGCAATCCGCTCGCGCTGCGCGCGTCGCAGCAGCAGGACGTGACCGCGCGCATCGTCGAGCAGCTGCTGCTCGCGATCGACAAGGACGATGCGCTCGACCGGCAGCGGCTCGAGAGCCTGCGCTCGGTCGTGCTGCGCTCGCGCTTCGTCGCGGCGGGTCGCGCGACGCCGACCGCGCTCGTTCGTGCGACGCAAGTCGAGATCGACATCGCCGAGTCGCTGCACGCGGATCGCGGCGGCTGGCTGTTCGGGCGGCTGCTCGCGCAGGCGCTCGCCGAGTCGGCGACGCTCAACGACGGCATCGAGATCGTCGTGCGACTCGACGGCGATGCGGCGAGCTCGCACACGAATGCGGCATCGCGCGACGGGAGGCTCACGTGACGACGCTCGATCGCGTGACGAAAGCGCTGACGCCGCGCCGCACCTTCTTCGAGCTGATGCGGCGGGTCGAAGCGCTGCAGCGCAAGCACGACAAGCGGTCGGCGCGCAGGCGGCGGCTGCCGAAGTGGCTGCGCATCGAGCAGCCGGCGGAGATGCATTTCGCGAGCACGGAGGTCGAGCGCGTGCACGTGACGCTGCCGCGCTTCATCGAGGACGACGATCATCCGCAGGTCACGGTGATCCAGCGTCATTTCGGACTATTCGCGCCGTACGGGCCATTGCCGCTGCACGTGACCGAGCACGCGATGCAGGAGAAGCGCTTCGAGCGCAACGCCGCGTTCGAGCGCTTCGTCAACGTCACATGCGGCGACCTCGCTTGGCTGCATTACTCGGCGTGGTCGTCGATGCATCCGGTGCTCGGCTACGAGCGTGCGCGCAATCCGTTCGTCGAGCGCGTGACGGCGCTCGCCGACGCGCGCCGCGCGCCGCAGACCGACGCCGATCCGTTCGAGCATCACATGCAGGCATGCCGGCGCGCGTTTCCCGGCATCTACTGCGCGCCGCGCCGCTCGCTTGCCGATCTGCAACGGATGCTGCGCGCGTACTTCGGCGTCGCACTGCAGGTCGTGCCGCGGCACGGTCGCTGGATTCCGGTGCCGGCCGCGGCGAGCAACGCGCGGCGGCTCGGCGGCTGGCGGCTCGGCGCGCGGATCTGGGACGTGCAGCACTCGATCGAGATCGTGATCGGTCCGATCGAAGCCGACGAGTTCTATCGGTGGCAACGCCGCGCGGCAGCCGTCCTGGCGGTGTCCGCGGTCGTGACGGATTTCGTCGACGGACGAATTTACCCCGTCATCAAGGTTCAGGTGTGGACGCGCCCTGAACTCGCAGGAAGGGTTGGGTGCATGCGTGTCGGCGTCGACGCGTGGTCACGGCCGAATCGGGCGCTGCGCACCTTGACTGTCTATGAATCTTTTCGGGACTAGACGTGAATCGCGAACGCATATTCAACTGTCTCGGCCGCACGACTTATGCGGCCCTCGTCGACGCCACGGCGCTAGGCCGATCCCGTCGGCACGCCTTCATCGACCTCGATCACTGGGCGCTGTGCCTGCTGCAGCGTGAGCAGAGCGATCTCGCACGATTGTTCGAGCAGTTCGGGAGCGACGCCGGCGAAGCGAAGCGCCGGATGGAGAAGGCGCTCGACGGCTTCGACGTGAGCGGCGACTCGCTGCGCGACATCTCGAGCTCGCTCGAGCGCAGCGTCGGGCCGGCCGTCATCTGGAGCCAGATCGCGGCGCGCGCGGGCAAGGTGCGCTCCGGCCACCTGCTGCTCGCGTGGCTCGACGAGGACCTGACACGCCGCTGGCTGCAGCAGCGCGTGCCGGCCGGCATCACGTCGATCGCGCTCGACGAAGTGGTGAAGCGCTACGAAGCGCTCGCATCGGGCTGGCCGGAAGCCGACGAGGCGCCGGCTGCCATCGGCGGCGGCGCGCTCGGCGTGGACGCGGGCGAAGCCGGCGCCGATGGCGGCAGCGACGCGCTCGCGAAATGGGCGACGTGCCTGACCGAGCAGGCCGCGCGCGGCGAGCTCGATCCCGTGGTCGGCCGCGACGACGAATTGCGGACGGTGGTCGACATCCTGTCGCGCCGCCGCCAGAACAATCCGATCCTCGTCGGCGAGGCGGGTGTCGGCAAGACGGCCGTCGTCGAGGCGCTCGCGCAGAAGATTCAAGCGGGCGCGGTGCCGCCCGGGCTCGTCGGCGCGCAGGTGTGGGCGCTCGATCTCGCGCGGATGCAGGCGGGCGCCGGCGTGCGCGGCGAGTTCGAGCAGCGGCTCAAGTCGCTGATCGACGCGGTGATCGCCGCGCCGAGCCCGATCATCCTGTTCTGCGACGAGACGCACACGCTGATCGGCGCGGGCGGCGCGGCCGGCACGGGCGACGCGGCGAACCTGATCAAGCCGATGCTCGCGCGCGGCCAGCTGCGGATGGTCGCCGCGACGACGTGGTCCGAATACAAGCAGTACATCGAGCCGGACGCCGCGCTCGTGCGGCGCTTCCAGGCGGTGGCCGTCGACGAGCCGAGCGACGACGCGGCGGTCGACATGCTGCGCACGATCGCGCCGCGCTTCGCCGCGCATCACGGCGTGCGCATCGTCGATTCGGCGCTGCGCGGCGCGGTCGAGCTGTCGCGCCGCTATCTGCCCGCGCGGCAACTGCCGGACAAGGCGATCAGCCTGCTCGACACCGCATGCGCGCGTGTCGCGATGAGTCAGAACTGCGCGCCTGCCGAGCTCGAGCGGCTGCAGCACCAGGCGTTCGCGATCGGCCAGACGCTCGATTGGCGCGCGAGCGATCGACGGATGGGCGTGCGCACGCCCGGCGACGAGGCCGAGCTCGAAGGCCGTCAGGCGAATCTCGTCCAGCAGGCGGCGACGCTCGAGACGGTCGTCGACGCGCAGCGCGACGAAGTACGCACGTGGCTTGCGCGCCTGAACGATGACGTTTCCGTACCGGCCGACAGCGACGGCGACTCGTTCGCCGCACGCATCGGCGCGAATCGCTGGGTGCGTCCGTGGGTCGACGAGCACGTCGTGTCGGAAGTGCTCGCCGAGTGGACGGGCGTGCCCGTCGCGCAGCTTGCGCAGGACGACGCGCAGCGCGTCGTCGAGCTCGAGGGCGCGCTGAACGCGGGCATTCACGGCCAGACGGGCGCGATGCGCTCGATCGCGCAGGCGCTGCAGGTGTCGCATTCGGGGCTCAACGATCCGCGCCGGCCGCTCGGCGTGATGCTGCTCGCCGGCCCGACCGGCACCGGCAAGAGCCAGGCGGCGGCCAAGCTTGCCGAGCTCTTGTTCGGCGGCGAGCGCAATCTCATCCAGTTCAACATGAACGAGTTCCAGGAAGCGCACACGGTGTCGACGCTCAAGGGCGCGCCGCCGGGTTACGTCGGCTACGGCAAGGGCGGGCGGTTGACCGAGGCGGTGCGCAAGAAGCCGTACAGCGTGCTGCTGCTCGACGAATTCGATCGCGCGCATCCGGACATTCATGAGGTGTTCTATCAAGTCTTCGATCAGGGCTGGATGGAGGACGGCGAAGGTCGCCGGATCAGCTTCCGCAATTGCCTCATTCTGCTGACGAGCAATCTCGGCGATGTCGAGATCGAAGCGGCGTGCAAGGCCGATGAGCAGATTTCGCAGGCGAAGCTCGACAAGCTCGTTGGTGAGCGGCTGCAAGGGCGCTTCTCGCCCGCGTTGCTCGCGCGAATCCAGCTCGTCGCATTCCGGCCGCTCGACGTCGAAGCGCTGACCGGCATCGCGACGCAGGCGCTCGACGAGCTGGGCGAGCGTCTCGCGGAGAACGATCTGCAGTGGCGCGCGGACGAAGGCGTCGCGGCGTGGGTCGCGCAAGCGGTGTCGCAGCATCCGGCGAATGGCCGCGCGGTGCGCGACCTGCTGCGCCAGCACGTGATGCCGGCCGTCGCGCGCGGCGTGCTCGCTGCGCGCGCGGAGGGGCGCACGCTGAAGACGGTGCGGCTGTCCGCGCACGAGAAGCTGTCGCTCGTGTTCGACGAGGAAGCGTGGGACCTCAACGGCACCGACGCGGCGACGCTCGGCGAGCAGGCGGATGCGGCGGCGCGCGAGGCTGCGGCCGCCGCGGCGCAGGCGCGCGATGCACATGAAGCGCATGACGCACTCGAGTCGCATGACGCGAACGAAGCGAATGGTGGCGTGCGTGCCGATGCGGAGGACGAACATCCGACTGACGCGCGTCATCCTGACGAAACGACCTCGGCGAACGCCGGCACGACGGGAGAACCGTCATGCGTCTGATCGAACTGCGCAGTCCCTTGCTGGAGCCGGATACGGTCGCGCTGAGCTTCGTGGTCCACGAGAATCTGTCGCAGGAGCCGTCGTATCAACTGGAACTGCTGAGCCACGACCCGGACCTGGATTTCGACGAGCTGCTCGGCTCGACGCTGTCGGCCGACATCGATCTGGGCGGCGGCGACGTGCGGACGTTCAACACGCACGTGTTCGGCGGCTACGACACGGGCCAGATGAGCGGGCAGTACACGTACACGCTGGAGCTGAAGAGCTGGCTGTCGTTCCTGGCGGAGAACCGCAACAGCCGGATCTTCCAGAACATGAGCGTGCCGCAGATCGTCGAGCAGGTGTTCCAGGGCCATCAGCGCAACGGCTACCGGTTCGAGCTCGAAGGCAGTTACGAGCCGCGCGAGTACTGCGTGCAGTTCCAGGAAACGGATCTGAACTTCGTGAAGCGGCTGCTCGAAGACGAAGGGATCTACTTCTGGGTCGAACACGAGAATGACCGGCACGTGGTCGTGATCTCGGATACGCAGCGGTTCGAGGATCTGCCGCTGCCGAACGACGAGCTCGAATACTTGCCGGACGGCGAGGAGTCGCGCGCGATCCAGGGGCGCGAAGGCGTGCAGCGCTTGCAGCGCACGCGGCGAATCAAGT
This sequence comes from Burkholderia oklahomensis C6786, assembly GCF_000959365.1. Taxonomy (NCBI): domain Bacteria; kingdom Pseudomonadati; phylum Pseudomonadota; class Betaproteobacteria; order Burkholderiales; family Burkholderiaceae; genus Burkholderia; species Burkholderia oklahomensis. The sequence continues at coordinate 2,764,449 of NZ_CP009556.1, read as the reverse complement.
CGAACAACGTCGCGTTGCGCGACTTCGATTATCACGCGCCGTCGAATCGGCTGGACAGCGACGCGCAACAGGTATCGCCGCCGAATCTCGAAGGGATTCCGCTCGAATACTACGACTACGCAACCGGCTACCGCGATCCCGAGCAAGGCGAGCGTCTCGCACGTTTGCGGCTCGAGGCGTTCCAGGCGGAATCGCACACGCTCGTCGGCGAGGCGAACGCGCGTGCGCTTGCGGCGGGTCGCGCGTTCACGCTCGTCGGCCATCCGGCCGCGCAGCGCAATCGCCGGTACTACGTGACGAACAGCGAGCTGACGTTCATTCAGGACGGACCGGATAGTACGTCGCAGGGCCGCAACGTCGCGGTCAAGTTTCGCGCGCTCGCCGACGATCAGCCGTTCCGTCCGCTCCTGACGACGCCGCGCCCCGAAGTGCCGGGCATCCAGAGCGCGACGGTGGTGGGGCCGGAGATGGCGGAGGTCCACACCGACAAGCTCGGCCGGATCCGCGTGCACTTCCATTGGGATCGCTACAAGACGACGGAAGCGGATGCGTCGTGCTGGATTCGCGTGTCGCAGGCGTGGGCGGGCAAGGGTTGGGGCGTGATCGCGATGCCGCGGGTCGGGCAGGAAGTGCTGATCACATACGTCGACGGCGATCTCGATCGTCCGCTCGTGACGGGGATCGTCTACAACGGCGAAAACCCGACGCCGTACGACCTGCCGAAGGACATCCGCTACACCGGCCTCGTGTCGCGCTCGATCAAGCGCGCGGGCGGTTTCCAGAACGCGAGCCAGATCACGTTCGACGACCAGCGCGGCGCGGAGCGCGTGATGATCCACGCGGAGCGCGACATGCAGCAGACGGTCGAGCGCAACAGCTCGACGTCGATCGCGCAGGATTTGAACCTGTCGGTGAAAGGGACGGCGACGTCGGTCGTCGGGATCTCGGTCAGCTTCACGGGCATCTCGGTGTCGTACACGGGCCTGTCGGTCAGCTTCACCGGCGTGTCCGCGAGCTTTACCGGCTTGAGCACGTCGTTCACCGGCGTGAGCACGAGCTTCACCGGCGTGTCGACATCGTTTACCGGCGTGAGCACGAGCTTCATTGGCGTGTCGACGTCGTTCACCGGCGTCGATACAGGCTTCAAGGGCGTGTCGACAGCGATGATCGGTGTCTCGACCAGCATCGTGGGTTCCAGCAACTCGGTGACGGGCGTGTCGAACAGCATGACGGGCATCTCGTCGTCTTGGACCGACGTCAGCATGTCGACGACCGGTCAGTCGCAGAGCATCACCGGTGTGTCGCTGTCGTACACGGGCACGTCGAACAGCATGACGGGCACGAGCACGTCGGTGACCGGGACGTCGACGAGCATCACGGGCACGTCGATGTCGAACACGGGCAGCTCGACGAGCATCACGGGCACGTCGATGTCGACGACGGGCAGCTCGACGAGCATCACCGGCTCGAGCGTGTCGACGACCGGCAGTTCGGTGAGCACGACGGGTTCGAGCGTATCGACGACGGGCAGCAGCGTGTCGGTCACGGGGTTCAGCTTCTCGTACACCGGGGCGAGCTACTCGGACGTGGGCATCGACCTGAAGAAGGTCGGCATGCAAGTGAAGAGCTGACGCTATGCGCGATATCACACCATCATCGCTTTTCGCGACTGAGGCAGCGGCACGGATCCACGCTCGGATCAGTAGCGTCGAGGCACCCGAACGTGCGACGCCGGTCGATGTCCGCTTCCGCATCGAGGCACGTACGTCGACGGATGCGAATGCAGACGGAGGGGCCATATGCGTCTGATCGAACTACGCAGTCCACTGCTGGAGCTGGATGCGGTCGCGCTGAGCTTCGTGGTTCACGAGAACCTGTCGCAGGAGCCGTCGTACCAGCTCGACTTGCTGAGCCACGATCCGAATCTGGATTTCGACGAACTGCTCGGCTCGTCGCTGTCGGCCGACATCGATCTCGGCGGCGGCGACGTGCGGACGTTCAATGCGCACATATTCGGCGGGCATGACACGGGCCAGATGAGCGGGCAGTACACGTACACGCTGGAATTGAGGAGCTGGCTGTCGTTCCTGGCGGAGAACCGCAACAGCCGGATCTTCCAGGACTTGAGCGTGCCGCAGATTGTCGAGCAGGTGTTCCAGGGGCATCAGCGCAACGGCTACCGGTTCGAGCTCGAAGGGAGCTACGAGCCGCGCGAGTACTGCGTGCAGTTCCAGGAAACGGATCTGAGCTTCGTGAAGCGGCTGCTCGAGGACGAAGGGATCTACTTCTGGGTCGAGCACGAGAATGACCGGCACGTGGTCGTGATCTCGGATACGCAGCGGTTCGAGGATCTGCCGCTGCCGAACGATGAGCTCGAATACTTGCCGGACGGCGAAGAGTCGCGCGCGATCCAGGGGCGCGAAGGCGTGCAGCGCTTGCAGCGTACGCGACGGATCAAATCGAGCAACGTCGCGCTGCGCGACTTCGACTATCACGCGCCGTCGAAACGATTGGACAGCGATGCGCAGGTCGAGCAGCCGAGCCTCGAAGGGATTCCGCTCGAGTACTACGACTACGCAACCGGCTACCGCGATCCGGAGCAGGGCGAGCGTCTCGCGCGCTTGCGGCTCGAAGCGATCCAGGCCGATGCGCACGCGCTCGTCGGCGAGGCGAACGCGCGTGCGCTTGCGGTGGGCCGCGCGTTCACGCTGGTCGGCCATCCGGCGCCGAGCCGCAATCGCCGGTACTACGTGACGAACAGCGAGCTGACGTTCATTCAGGACGGACCGGATAGCACGTCGCAGGGCCGCAACGTCGCGGTCAAGTTTCGCGCGCTCACGGACGACCAGCCTTATCACCCGCTGCTCCTGACCAAAAAGCCGCGGGTGCCGGGCATCCAGAGCGCGACGGTGGTGGGGCCGGAGATGTCGGAGGTTCACACCGACAAGCTTGGCCGGATCCGCGTGCACTTCCACTGGGATCGCTACAAGACGACCGAGGCGGATGCGTCGTGCTGGATTCGCGTGACGCAGGCATGGGCGGGCAAGGGTTGGGGCGTGATCGCGATGCCGCGGGTCGGCCAGGAAGTGATCGTGATTTATGTCGACGGCGATCTCGATCGTCCGCTCGCGACGGGGATCGTCTACAACGGCGAAAACCCGACGCCGTACGACCTGCCGAAGGACATCCGCTACACCGGCCTCGTCACGCGCTCGATCAAGCGCGCGGGAGGCTTTCCGAATGCGAGCCAGCTGACGTTCGACGACCAGCACGGCGCGGAGCGCGTGATGATCCATGCGGAGCGCGACATGCAGCAGACGGTCGAGCGCAACAGCTCGACGTCGATCGCGCAGGATCTGAACCTGTCGGTGGATGGAACGTCGACGTCGGTCGTCGGCATCAAGGTCAGCTTCACAGGGATCTCGGTGTCATATACCGGGTTGTCGGTGAGCTTCACCGGCGTGTCCGCGAGCTTCACCGGCCTGAGCACGTCGTTCACCGGCGTGAGCACGAGCTTCACCGGCGTGTCGACATCGTTTAGCGGTGTGACCACGAGTTTCACCGGCGTGTCGACGTCGTTTGTCGGTGTCGATACGGGCTTTACCGGTATCAGCACGGGATTCGTCGGCGTAGAAACGAGCATCACCGGTTCCAAGAATTCCGTGACAGGCGTGTCGAACAGCATGACGGGCATCTCGTCGTCGTGGACCGACGTCAGCATGTCGACGACCGGTCAGTCGGAGAGCATCACCGGCGTGTCGCTGTCGTACACGGGCACGTCGAACAGCATGACGGGCACGAGCACGTCGGTGACTGGGACGTCGACGAGCATCACGGGCACGTCGATGTCGAACACCGGCAGCTCGACGAGCATCACGGGCACGTCGATGTCGACGACGGGCAGCTCGGTGGGCATGACGGGCTCGAGCATGTCGGCCACCGGCAGTTCGGTGGGCACGACGGGTTCGAGCGTATCGACGACGGGCAGCAAGATGTCGGTCACCGGCTTCAGCTTCTCGTATACGGGGGCGAGCTACGAAGACGTGGGCATCGACCTGAAGAAGCTCGGGATGCAGACGAAGAACTGACCTATGCGACATATCAAACCACAAGCGGCCCTCGTGGCCACGACCAATACGCAGATCGGCGCGCAGCCGATGCTCGCGATCAGCATCGGGATGGGCTTCCGGCTCGATCAGCCGTCGATCCTCGTGCACGAAGCGGCCGTCTGGGAGGCGCTGAAGGCGGCCGCGCCGTCGCTGCCGCTGTACGAGTCGGCGCTGCCGAAGCAGCGCGCCGAATGGCTGCTCGCCGGCCACGCCGCGCATCCCGTCGCGCCCGGCGCACGCTCGCGCAACGTCGATTGGACCGCGTGGGTCGAGCTCGACGGCGCGCGCAAGATCGTCTCGTGCGCGACGTCGCTCGGCGACGGGCACGCGGAAGGCGGCTTTGCGCGCATCGCGGTCGATCACCGGCACGCGGCGGCGGGCGGCGCGCGGGAAAACCCGCTCGGCGTGACGTCGGGTGCGCCGCCGCTGCAGCAGCTGCGCGCGTTCGGCGTCGGTCCCGCGCCGCTCGCGGCGATGGGCGCGATCGGCAGCGACTGGCCCGAGCGCACGCAATGGATGCCGGCGCGGCCGGGCACCGTCGACGCGATGGCGCAGGACGGCACGCACATGGGCTGGCCCGCCGACGTCGATCTGCGCTTCTTTCAGCAGGCGGCGCCCGACCAGTGGGCGCGCGGCGAATGCTGGACGCCCGGCGCGCGGTTCGAGCTGAGCGGCTTCGGGCCGCAGGGCGAGGGATTCGCGGGCGAGCTGCCGCGTCTCGCGCCCGTCGCGCTCGTGACGCGAAACGGGCGTCCGGGCATCGAGCGCCTGTCGTTCAAGCAGCAAACGGTGTGGTTTCTGCCGGATCGCGGCATCGGCGTGCTGTGGTGGAACGGCGCGGTCGCGCTCGATTTCCTGCTCGACGACAGCCCGACGATGCTCGTCGCCGCGTTCAAGGACGAGGCCGAGCGGATCGACGTCGACGCGCTGATGAAGTTCGCCGATCAGCGTACGGATCTGAATTGCACCGATCCGCTGCAGCAGGCGGATCACGAACTGATGCCCGCCATCGCGAAGGGCTGGACCTGGGAGATGATCCTCGACACGGAAGACCACCCGCGCTTCGCTCCGGCGCCGCGCGGCTATGAAGAAGTCCGTGCGCGGGTCGAGCAGAACCGCCGTCAGCTGATCGAGGCGCGCGACGCGAGCGAGCGGCTCTCCGCGTTCGAGGAAGCGAATCGCAACGCGAAGCTGCCGGGCGCGCCGCGCGGCGGCGAGAACTGGCGGACCCGGCTGCGTCAGGCGAAGACGCCCGAGCTGTCGAACGTCACGATTCGCGACGCCGATCTGTCGTCGCTGCGCTTTGACGGCTGGAAGTTCGACGACGTGCGCTTCGAGCGCTGCACGCTCGATCGCAGCGAATGGACGAACTGCCGGCTCAACCAGGTCCATGCGGTCGACTGCTCGTTCGCCGACGTGAAGATGAGCGACGGCTGGTGGAAGGGCGGCAAGATCCAGCGCTGCAATCTCGAGCGCAGCGCGTGGCTGAACATCGAGATCGAGCGGATCTCGATCGACGAGTGCCGGCTCGACGACCTGAAGGTCGCGGGCGGCTCGTGGGCGATGCTGTCGGTTCAGGGGCGCGGCGGCGTGCGCGGCGACATTCAGGATGCCGAATGGCGCTCGGTGTCGTGGTCCGAGGTGAGCGCGCCCGGCTGGACCTGGACGCGCGTGCGCGCCGACGATCTCGCGATCGTCGAATGCGGGATGGCGGGCCTCGCCGTGTCGCAGTGCTCGCTGTCGAAGCCGAGCATCCTGCTGACCGACCTGTCGGCGAGCGTCTGGCAGCGCAGCATGCTGACGTTCGCGGTGTTGTCGCACGGCACGTCGATCAACGGCGCGCGGCTCACCGATTGCGTGTTCAAGTCGTCGAGCCTGCAGGAGCTGCGCGCGGACCGCGTGCAGGTCGACCACTGCTCGTTCATGCAATTGAACGCGCAGCACCTGCATGCGCAGCAGTCGCACTGGAGCCGCACGGTGCTCGACGGCGCGAACGTGATGCATGCGCAGTTGACGGGCACGTCGTTCGATCGCTGCTCGCTGAAGGAAGCGATGCTGTACGGCGCCGACATGCGGCAGACGCGGATGCGCGACTGCAATCTCGTCCGGGTCCGCACGTCATGGATCCATCCGCCGGAAGCGGGCGCGTGGCGCGGCAATCTGAACGCGGGCCAGCTCGACGTGCCGAGGAGGGTGGGATGAGCACGATCCGCTCGACGGTGCCGCCGCCGCCGCTGCCCGAAGTCGTCGAGGGGCAGCACTACGCGTCGCCGCAGCGCGACGTCGCGCTCGCGGACACGCTCTTCGTCGATTGCCACTTCGATCGCGTCGAATGGTCCGGCTGCCGGCTGTCGAATCTGCGCTTCGTGAACTGCACGTTCGACGCGAACCGCTTCGATCGCTGCGAGCTGCTGAAGCTCACGCACGAATCGAGCCGGATCCGCGCGGGCGCGTGGACGCAGAGCGCGCTGCGCGGCGTGTCGTTCAACGAATGCGAGATCGAAGGCGGCGCGTGGACGGGCAGCCTGCTGAAGGACGTCGTGTGCGCGCAGTCGAAGGGCGCGGGCTGGACGTTCGACGGCGTGCGCGGCGCGCATGTGTCGCTCGTCGCGGGCGATTACGCGGGCGTCACGCTGCGCGGCGGCCATTGGAGCGACACGTCGTGGATCGGCAGCGATCTCGCCGATCTGCGGCTCGAAGCCGTCGGGCTCGAAAACCTGATCGCCGGGCAAAGCGGGTTCCAGCGCGTCATGCTCGTCGAATGCCGCGGCATCAACGTGCGCTGGATCGACTCGCGAATCGAGCGGATGACCGTGCACGGCTGCGAGCTGAAGCAGGCCGCGTGGTCGCACAGCACGTGGGCGACGGGCGAGATCCATGCGAGCCGGCTGCCGCTCGCGAGCTTCGATCATGCGACGGTCAACGGCCTCACCGTGACGAACAGCGATTTGTCGCAGGCGATCTTCGATAGCGCGAGCGTCGCGGACAGCGCGTTGCAAGGCGTGCGCGCGCCGCGGATCGCGCTGCGCGACGCGTGGCTCGCGCGCGTGAATCTGTCGGGCGCGCACCTGCAGCAGCTCGACGCGCGCGGCGTGCATCTCGAGCGCGTCGACCTGCGCGGCGCCGACTGCCGCGGCGGCAACCTGGTCGGCCAGCCGCGCCAGGCATGGAGCGCGGCGGATACGCGGGATGCGGTTTTCGAGGAAGCCACCGGCGCCGACGACCAGCTCTGGTGGCAGCGAGTCCAACCCGGAGCAAGAGGAGTTTGACGATGAGCATGCGGGAAATGTCTGCCGTGCACGGCACGCGTGCATACGAGTGCGACGACGACGCGGCATCGCGTCATGCGCTGACGCGAATCATGAAGGGCGGCGCGCGGGCGCGCGACGCGGGGCCGAATGCGCGTGACGCGCATGCGGAAGCGCCGTCGCGCGAGCCGGCGTCGTCCGCGCCCGCTGCTGAGGCGACGATGCTCGCGCGCGTCGGCGAAGCGCGCACGGCGACGGGCGAATGGCTCGTCACCGTGCAGCCCGGCGTCGTGCTGCGCGCGAAGAAGGCGGTGAGCTGCGTCGTCGCGCCGCAGCCGGGCGATCTCGTGCAGATCTGCCGCGACGGCGAGCGCTGCTGGGTGCTCGCGGTGCTCGAACGCGGCGATGCGAGCGACGAGGTGACGCTCGATTTCGGCGACGCGCACGTCGCGCTGCGCGCGCGCGACGTGCGCGTCGAGGCGCGCGATCGCCTGTCGCTCGAGGCCGCGCAGCTCGCGAGCCGCGCGCAGGTGGTCACGCAGGCGGCGGCCGAGCGCCAGACGCACGTGAGCGGTACCGACGCGACGCACGCGGGCAGCACGGTCGTCCACACCGAGCGGCACATGGCGATGCATGCGAAGAGCGCGGTCGTCACGGCGTCGTCGCTGCTGAAGATCGACGCAGGCCAGATCCATATGGGCTGAGCGTCGCTCGCGCCCGGTTTCTTGAAGGAGATTGTCATGTTTGCAAATTGCTCTGCCGGAGGGATGGCGCTGTCGGGCGCCGACGTCTGCAAGACGCCACCCCTTGCGATTCCCGTGTCGTATCCGAACATCGCGAACAAGCCCGAGGCCGTGCCGAACGTGCCGAACATCATTTACGCGGGCGGTCCGGTGCACAACCTGAACACGATCATTCCGGTCACGCACAGCGACGAGCCGGGCTCGATGGGCGGCGTCGCGTCGGGCACCGTCTCGGGGCCGTCGCGACACGTGAAGGGCTCGGGCAAGGTGATGATCCAGGGCGCGCCGCAGACGCGCCTCACGGACACGAACCTGCCGAACAACCAGAACACGGCCGGGAATTCCGTCGCGCCGTCGCAGACGATCACGATGACCCTCAGCTGAACGCCGTGCGTCGCATGATGGGCCCCTTCAAATCGTTCGCGGCGGCGGTCGCGCTGTGCGCGCTCGCGGGCTGCTCGATGTTTTCGTCGTCGAAGCCCGAGGAGCCGAGGCAGCTGCACGTGACGCTCGTCGGCGGCAGCCGGCTGAACGTCGCGCCGACGGGCGAGCCGCGTCCGGTGCAGACGTGCGTCTACGTCGTGGGCGCGGCCGACTGGCTGCCGACGCAGGGCAGCGACGACTCGTCGTGCGCGTCGCGCGGTCAGGACAGCACGGTCGTCGCCGACTCGCGCCACGTGATCGCGCCGAACCAGGTGCTGCAGTTCTCGCTGAACCTGCCGCGCTCGGGCGACCTCTGGCTCGTGACCGACGCCGACTACGCTCGTCGGCCGGCGAACTACGCGCCGCTGCGCATCCGCATCGAGGGCCGCGGATTGATTCACATGGCCGTCTGGCTCGACCGCAACGGCATCTACAACGCGTTGTTGCCGGGGCCGGTGCCCATCGGCGGCGCGGACGCCGCATCGGCGGTCCGCATCGACGAGCCGCCGCCCGCGCGCAAGACGAAAACCACCTATGGGACAAGGAGAAGCAGGCAATGAGTAGTCTGCCGGTAGGACCGGTCGCGTGGAGCGACGGCATGCTGATCGAGACGCAGCACTTCCAGCAGCTCGAGCGGCATCTCGCGCACCAGGCCGCGCTGCGGCTCGGTCAGACGTCGAATCACGGCTGGGGATTCACGCTGCTCGATCTCGATCAGGACGGCCTGGGGCTCGGCCGGCTCGGGCTGCGCCACGCGCGCGGCGTGTTCCAGGACGGCACCGCGTTCTCGCTGCCGTCCGACGATCCGCTGCCGCCGCCGCTCGAGACCGAGCTCGCGCAGGCGGGCGACATCGCGTGCCTCGCGCTGCAGTCGGCGCGCACGGGCGGCCCCGAGATGGCGTTCGGCGACGTCGCGTCGGCGTCGCGCTATCGCGCGGTATCGACCGAAGTGCCCGATCTCGCGGTCGGCCTCGACGCGCCCGGCACGCCGCGGCGTCTGACGATCGAGACCGGGCAGCTCGTCACGCGCCTCTGCTGGAAGTCGCAGCTGCGCTCGGACGAAGTCGCGCTGCCGATCGCGCGCGTCGCGGGGCGCAACGCGAGCCGCACCGTGTCGCTCGATCCGCGCTTCATCCCGCCGCTGCTCGACACGCGCGCGCACCTCGTGCTGCGCTCGCTGATCGACGAGCTGCAGAGCACGCTGCGCGTGCGGCTCGCGAGCACGTCCGCGCAGCGCGTGCTGTCGACGGGCGGCGGCGTCGCCGACCTGATCGAGCTGCTGCTGCGCCAGGCGATCGCCGAGTACCGGATGCGCCTCGCGAACCTCGACGCGTTCGATCCGCTGCCGCCCGCGATGCTGTACCACGAGCTCGTCGGCCTGCTCGGGCGCCTGAGCGTGCTGCCGGGCGTCGACGAGGAGCTCGCCGACCGCGAGCTCGGCTACAACCACGACGACCTGCAGACGAGCTTCGAGCCGCTCGCGATGATGCTGCGCCAGGCGCTCGCGCGCGTGATCGAGACGCCAGTGCTGCCGCTGCGCTTCGAGGATCGCGGCGATCAGGTGCACATCTGCATCGTCGACAAGCAGTGGAACCTGAAGAAGTTGATTTTCGCGTTTTCGGCCGCGATGCCGGCGGAGAAGCTGCGGCAGTTGCTGCCGCAGCAGACGAAGCTGGGCGCCGTCGAGCAGATCCAGAAGCTCGTGGACCTGCAACTGCCGGGCGCGCGTCTGATCGCGCTGCCCAATCCCCCGCGCCAGATTCCCTACTACGCCCAAAGCACGTACTTCGAAGTGGAGTCGACCGACCCGTTCTGGAAGCAGACCCTCGCCGGCTCGGCGATGGCGCTGCGCATCGTCGGCGATTTCCCCGATCTTCGCTTTGAAGCTTGGGGCCTGAGAGACGGCAAGGTGGCGTGAACCACGACATGAGACGCAATCTGCTATGAGCCTGCTACGAAACCTCTCCACCACGCTGCGCCGCGTATCGATGGCATCCAACATGCTCGATCGCGCCGCGGCGAACCCGGATCTCGCGACGCGCATACCGACGCTGTCGTCGCTGTCCAGCGCGGCGATGTCGAGCACCGCCGTGTCGACTACCGGCACGACGAACGTCGCTGCGTCGGGCGGCGCGGCGGCGAGCTCGGGCGCGCCGAGTTTCGCGTCGTCTGCGGCCGCCGCGCCCGGCGCGAGCCCCGTGCCCGACGCGTACCCGCACGCCGACGGCTCGCCGCGCAATCCGGCTGTGCTGCAGTTTCCGGTGCCGGGCGGCGGGCAGGCGCCGGCCGACGCACGGGCGGCGGCGCCCGTCGTCTACAGCCAGCAAGGCGAGCAGGCGGCGATCATGAAGGCGGGGCTGCAGCAGGCGAGCTGGACCAATCCATTCGTGTCGCACGCGCTGCCCGCGGTGCTGCAGCTTCAGCGGCATCTCGCGGCGGGTCCGCTCAACCAGGCCGCGATCCGCACGCAGCTCGGGCTCGAAGTGCGGCTCTATCGCGAGCGGCTCGCGGGCTCCGGCTGCGAATGGGAGCAGATCCGCGACGCGTCGTACCTGCTTTGCACGTATCTCGACGAGACCGTCAACGATTCGGCGCGCGAGCATTCGCAGGTCGTGTATGACGGCGAGCGCAGCCTGCTCGTCGAATTCCACGATGACGCATGGGGCGGCGAAGACGCGTTCTCCGACCTGTCGCGCTGGATGAAGGCCGACGAGCCGCCGGTCCCGCTTCTGTCGTTCTACGAACTGATCCTGTCGCTCGGCTGGCAGGGCCGCTATCGCGTGCTCGACCGCGGCGACGTGCTGCTGCAGGACCTGCGCTCGCAACTGCATGCGCTGATCTGGCATCACGTGCCGCCCGAGCCGCTCGGCACCGAGCTCGTCGCGCCCGCGACGCGGCGTCGCTCGTGGTGGACGGCCGGCCGCTCGGCGGCCGTCGCGCTCGGCGTGCTCGTGCTCGCCTACGGCGCGATCAGCCTCTGGCTCGATTCGCAGGGGCGGCCGATCCGCAACGCGCTCGCCGCGTGGATGCCGCCGACGCGCACGATCAACATCGCCGAGACGCTGCCGCCGCCGCTGCCGCAGATCCTCACCGAAGGGTGGCTCACCGCGTACAAGCACCCGCAAGGGTGGCTGCTCGTGTTCAAGAGCGACGGCGCGTTCGACGTCGGCAAGGCGAAGGTCCGGCCGGACTTCATGCACAACATCGAGCGGCTCGGCCTCGCGTTCGCGCCCTGGCCGGGCGACCTCGAGGTGATCGGCCACACCGATTCGCGGCCGATCCGCACGAGCGAGTTCCCGGACAACCAGGCGCTGTCGGAGGCGCGGGCGCGCACGGTGGCCGACGAGCTGCGCGCGACCGCGCTGCCGGGCGGCGCGCGTGCGCCGGAGAACGCGGTGCAGCGCAACATCGAGTATTCGGGGCGCGGCGACGCGCAACCGATCGACACCGCGAAGACGGCCGCCGCGTACGAGCGCAACCGCCGCGTCGACGTGCTGTGGAAGGTGATTCCAGACGGTGCGTCGCAACCGGGCCGCAGCCTGAATCTGCAGCAGCCGGAGAAGCCCGGCCAGGTGCCGATGCGTCCGGCGATGCCGGAAGGCGTCGAGATCGCGCCTGAAGGGCAATTGCCGTATGCGACCACGGAGATCACGACCGCGACGCCGGCCACGATGCCAACCACGAAGCAAGCACCGACGCCAGCAACGGGACCGACCACGGAGGGACGTCAGCCATGATCCGCACGAGCTTGAGAGTATTCGCGGCGATTCTGATCGCGATCCTGATCTGGTGGGTGGGGCCGCTCTTCGCGTTCGGCATCTATCACCCGCTCGGCCCCGTGTGGGTGCGCGAGATCCTCGTCGCGCTCGTGCTGATCTGGGGCTTCTGGCCGACGCTCGCGCGGCTCTGGGCGCGGCTCGCGATGAGTCCGCGGCAGGTCAAGGTCGCGCCGAAGACGAAGCAGCTCGATTTCGTCGACAAGCATCTGCGCGGCCTCGACCAGCAGTTGAAGGAGCGCTGGCAGAAGGAGCCGCGCGGCCGCTGGAAGCGCTGGGTCGGCGCGCTCACGCGCCAGCATCGCGCGATGCTGCCGTGGTATCTGGTGCTCGGTTCGGAAGGCAGCGGCAAGTCGAGCCTCGTCGCGAAGGCGGTCAGCGTGTCCGGCTCGCTGCAGGACCGCGTGCTCGGCTCCGACGCGACGTACGGACGCGGCGACGACTTCAACTTCCGCATCACGCGCGACGCGGTGTGGTTCGACGTCGGCGGTCGCTGGAGCCTGCGCGCGGGCGTCGACGAGGCCGAGCTCGATGCATGGCGCAAGCTGCTGCGCGGGATGCGGCGGCTGCGCAAGGGCGCGCCGATCAGCGGCGTCGTGCTGTGCCTCGACGGCGTCGACATGGTCGATGCGCCGCTCGACGCGCGCAAGCGTCTCGCCGATTCGGTGCGTGCGCGGCTCGACGAAATGCGCGAGGCGTTCGGCCAGCAGGTGCAGGTGTACGTCGCGCTGAACGGGCTCGATCGGCTCGACGGCGCGGTGTCGACGCTGTCGCTGCTCGACGCGTCGAAGTGGGCGAAGGGTGTCGGCTTCAGCTTGCCCGACGACGGCGCCGAAGCCGATGCGGCGCGCGCGGATGCGACCTGGCATCACGCGCTGCAAGGGCTGCAGCAGCGGGTTCAGCAGCAGGTGCTGTATTCGGCGCCTGCCGCGACCGAAGTCACGATGAACCATGCGCAGCTGCGCTTCGTCGAGACGCTGAGCCGCATGCAGAAGGCGCTCGTCGCGTGGCTGCACGTCGCACTCGCGCCGGGCGAGACGCATACGGCCGCGCGGTTGCGCGGCGTGTGGCTCGGCTCGATGGCCGAGCTCGCGGATGCGCATCCGGCGGGCGCCGCCGGCCCCGGATCATCGGGGCTGCCCGTGCCGTCGCGGGCGTTGAACGACCTGTGGACGCCGCTCATCCGGCAAGTGTCGCTCGAGCGCGATGCGGTGCGGCCGAGCGGCCCGAAGTCGTGGCGGGGCCGCCTGGGCGAGGCGCTGCGCTGGGGCGCGGTGCCGATCGTCGTGTTGGGCCTGTTGCTGTGGTTCGGCTGGGGCTATGTCACCGAGCGCGATTATCTGGACGGCGTGTGGGCGCAGTTCACAGAGGCGAAGCGGCTTGCGCAGGCCGAGGTGTCGTACGGCAACGACGGCGGCTCGCCGCTCATCGAGATCGCGAACCAGATGCGCTACGCGCAGCTGCAGGCCGAGGACGCCGCGCAAGGGATGGCGACGCCGTACTTCGAGCATGGGCTCGTCGCCGAGACGGCGCGCGACACTTATTACCGCCATCTGCAGAAGATGCTGATGCCGGAGCTGTACAACGAAGTGCGGCGCACGCTCGTGTCGCAGGTCGACGGCGGCGCAGGCGACATCTACCAGACGCTGAAGATCTATCTGATGCTTTGCCGTCCTGATCGCCGTTCGGCGGACGACGTCGTGCGCTGGCTCGACGGCCGCTGGGACGCGCTGTCGGGCGGCCAGTATTCGGACGACGACCGGCGCGCGCTGCTCGCGCACGTGCGCACGCTGATCTCGCTGAAGAACGTGCCGGCGACGCCGGAGGACGCGAACCTCGTGCGCTCGGCGCGCGCGAAGGCCGCGCAGATTCCGCTCGTCACGCGCGTGCTGCAGCACATCCACGCGCAAGGGCTGCCGCAGCAGGTCAACGACATCTCGCTGTCGCGCGCGGCGGGCTTCGAGGCGGCGATGAGCCTGCGCATGCGCAGCAACGTGCCGTCGACCGACACCGTGGTATCCGGCTGGTTCACGCGCGCGGGCTACACGGACGTGTTCGTGCCGCGGCTGCAGAAGAGCGCGCGCGCGATGCTCGAGGAAGAAAGCTGGGTGCTGCGCGACGAGACGCTCACGGGCAACAGCTTCCAGATCGACGGACTCGTGCAGAAGCTTGCCGATTCCGCGCGCAATCAGTTCCTGCAGGACTACATCGGCGCGTGGCAGAACTTCCTGAACGACGTGACGGTGCGCGGCGTGACGGGCCTCGACGACGCGTCGCAGCTCGCCGCGGCGATGATGGAGGCGCAGTCGCCGCTCGCGAACCTGCTGCGTTTCGCCGCGCGCGAGACGACGCTCACGGGCACGAGCGACGAGGGCAACATCGACAGCTGGATCGATCGCCAGAAGTACCGCTTCGAGAAGGGGCGGCGGCAGATCGTCGGCGAGCTGAGCGGCCAGCACTACCGGACCGTGCTGTTGCCCGAGCACGTCGTCGAAGAGCACTTCCAGGCGATCCGCCAGCTCGCCGCGCAGTTGAACCGTAACAACTCGATTGCGAACAATCCGCTGTCGCGTCTCTTCGAGCCGCTGTACCGGCAGCTCGGGCTCGTCAACGGCGCGCTGCAGGCGGGCCAGGTGCTGCCTGCGCAATACGACGCGTTCTCGCGGCTGAAGGAGACGGCCGCGCGTCAGCCGGAGCCCGTGCGCGGGATCATGCTCGACCTCGTGAGCAGCGGCAGCACGATGACGACGCGCGAATCGGGCGCGCTGCTCAATCGCGGTGCGGCGGGCGCGACGAAGATGGTCTGCGATCAGGGCTTCACGAGCCGCTATCCGTTCCGCCGCAATGCACAGTCGGATGCGGGCGTCGAGGACTTCGAACGATTGTTCAGTTCGCAAGGGCTGATGGCGACGTACTTCCGAGATCACCTCGCTGCATACGTCGACACGTCGGCGAAGCCGTGGCAGGCGCTGCGCGCGAACGGCGGTCCGACCGGGATGGTGAGCCAACCCGTGCTCAACTCGTACGAGACGGCCGATCGCATCCGCGGCGCGATGCTCGACGATTCGGGACACCTGCGTATTTCGACCGTGCTGCGTTTCATCGACATGGATTCGCAGTTGTCCGAAGCGCAGCTCGCGGTCGGCGGGCAAACGCTGCGCTTCGCGCACGGCGTGACGTCGCCGCACCGGATCGACTGGACCAATCAGAACACGCAATTGGCGATCAAGCTGCAGCTGAAGTCCGTCGACGGCCGGATGACGACGCTGCAGTTCGACGGGCCGTGGGCGCTGTTCCGCTTCTTCGACGCGGGGCAAGCGGTCGGCGGCACGGGGACGGCGGACCGTCGCGAGCGTCTCTATCAGACGAGCCTCGGGACGGTTCGGGTCGAGTGGCAGGCATTGACGCTGCCGTCGCCGATATGGTCGGGCATCCTGCAGTCGTTCAGGTGTCCGTCGTGATGCGTCGAGCATCGGTATTCATGCGCCGAAGGGCGCGCACACTAGAAAGGAGCAGGACATGATTGATCCGAAGGAAATCTTCTCCGCATGCAGCAACGCGCACCAGTACGGGCAGGACGCGAGCGGCTCGATGGCGCAGCCGTTCATCAACTCGATTCCGGATCTGTCGACGGCGTCGTCGAGCAACGCGAGCAGTCTGATCGGCAACGTGCAGCAGGTCGGCTCGAAGATGCTCGAGCACATGTCGACGATCAAGTCCGCGGTCGACAAGCAGGTGATGATTCATCAGGACAACCAGCAGCGTCAGAAGACCTACGACTTCAACGTCGACATGCGCGATCTGCGTCCGACCAACGCCGTCGGCTTCCCGGAGGAAATGCCGTCGATCTTCTTCGCGCCGTTCAGGACGGGCAAGTGATGCGGTTTGGCTGCGTGGGCAGTTGCGTCGGCGTCGGCGCGCTTCGCGCGCGGGCGTCGTCGCGCGTCGCGCGACGCCTGGCGATGCACAGGCGAGTATCGGGCGCGCGCCGGCGCGCTCGTTTCAATCTATTGTGAGGATGGAGATATTTCGATGTCGAAACGAATCTTGGCAGGGGTCGTGGTGGGGCTCATCTCGGTGAACAGCCATGCGCAGCTGGGCCAGCTGTTTCAGTCGGTGAAGGAGCAGGTGACGCAGGCGGCGACGTCGCAGGTCAACCAGGGCGTGCGCTCGGCGACCGACGAGGCGGTGCAGGCGACGTCCTCGCGCACGCGCAAGGCGATCGAGACGGTGCGCTCGCCGTCGTCGTCGCCTTCATCGACGTCTTCGACGACGGAGACGAGCGACGCGACGCTGAGCGAAGCGCGCAAGTAACGGTCGGCCGCGCATCGCGCCGGCAAGCGGCTATTGCACGGGCGGTGGCGGCGAGCCGGACGGCTTTCGCGACGCGCGTCGCATCCGCGTCGCGAAAGCCGCTTGAATGATCACAAAACTATCGTATAAACGTCGGTTTATGGGCGGAGTAATCGAGGCTCTTCTCGAAATCAACCAGGAGTGTCTTATTGACGAAAAGGGAGCGTATTTATGTTCCAGACTTCGATAATCAGTGTCGTCGGCGTATTGGTGGCGATTGTCCTGATTTTCGTGGTAGTGACGACGTCAATGACCCTGTCGACGGTCATGTCGTCGGTTCGGGCTCAGACCGTCGTGAAGAACGGTTATGAGGCCGTTGCCGACGTCGTGAATATCGGTCAAACCGGCGTGACGCTGAATAACGTGCCGATGATGCGGATCGATCTGCGCATTCACCACAATGGCGCATCGTGGGACGTGACGATCAAGCAGTTCGTCGATTTGGGGAATATTCCGCGTATCGGCGAGCGGGTGCGGGTGATGGTCGACCCGTCGGACAACAGCCGCGTGATGTACATGGGGCTCGCGAGCGGCGGGCATTGATTCCGGCCAGCGCGCTTCGATGCGTCGGGAGGCGGGATTATTCGTCGCGCGAATATGGAACGCGATGACGGGACGCGGTCGTCTTTCAGAAGCGGTGCCGTAAATACTCGATTAAGCTTATTTGAAAATTCCATATTGATATGATGGTGATAAGTAAGTGCATTTTTGAGACTCGCTCAAAAATCGAAAATCGATTCAAAAATGTTTACATTTAGGAATCGATATCTTATGCTGCATCGCAGAATCCTCATTTCATAAAGCACGTCACCGCGCGGCGGTAATGCGGGCGGCAAGGCGTCGGAAAGCGGTTATTTCCTCAAGAGGCGTCATGCGAGATAGAGGCGCTGGAGACCACGGGCCGAGGGAAGCGGGGTGACCGCGGCGGGCCCGGGGGAGCGTATTGCCGGTTGGAATCGGGACGAGGCGATGCGCGGCTCCGGCGAGTGGGTAGCCGTCACGGCGCGCGCGAGGCAGGGCGGGCAGATCGCGCGGGAGGGCGGGCGGCTACATGGAGGCGTCCTTCGAGGGAGGGGCGCGGGATCAGCTCATTTGCCGAGCAGATGCGGGAGATACGCCATGCCTATCGAGAAACAGGTCGTAGCGCTGCCGAACGGACTGAAGGTCCACGTCGAGCGTCACGTGTTCGATCCGGCCTTCGAGACGGTCATCCTCGTCAACGGCGCACTGGCGACGACCGCGTCGTTCGGCCAGACGATCCGTTACCTGGGCGAGCGCCTGAACGCGGTGTGCTTCGACTTGCCGTACGCGGGCCAGTCGCGGCAGCACAATCCGGGCGAGTACATTCTGACGAAGGACGACGAGGTCGAGATTCTGCTGTACCTGGCGGCGCGGTTCGCGCCGAGTTATCTGCTGTCGGTGTCGTGGGGCGGGGTGGCGTCGCTGTTCGCGCTGGCGCGGGGCTGCGCGAGCGTGCGCCGGGCGGTGATCGCGTCGTTCTCGCCGTTCCTGAACGACGCGATGACGGACTACGTGACGCGCGCGCGCGACCACATCGCGGCGGGCGAGAACCTGAAGGCGGCGCAACTGCTGAACGACACGGTGGGGCGCTACCTGCCGCGGATCATGAAGCTGTACAACTACCGCTACCTGACGAAGCTGCCGCGCAAGGAGCAGGACCAGGTGGCGTTCCACGTCGACCAGATCCTGTCGATGCAGCCGGAGCAGTATCTGCCGGAATTCCGCAACATCGGCTGCGACGTGAAGTTCGTCAACGGCGAGCTGGACGAGTACACGACGTCGTCGGACGTGCGCCGGCTCGGCGCGTACGTGCGCCGGGCGGAGTTTGCGACGATCCGCCAGGCGGGCCACTTCCTGGATCTCGAAGGGCGGCAGCAGCAGGAGCAGGTTCGCTCGACGGTCCTGAGCTTCTTCGGCGAGGAGCGGGCGAGCGCGGCGCGGGACGCGGCGCAGGGCGAGGCGCTCGCGCCGCTCGGGCAGATGCCGGCGCTGTCGTAGCGCGGGGCGGCGGTCCAAGGCAGACGGGAGGATGTCATGCGCGCGGCCGTTCGGCGCGCGGCGGTCCCGGCTCGTTCAAACAGGCAAATCGGCGTGACGCGTATCGGGCCTCGTGGCGATGGCCGGCCACGGCGAGGATCGTTCGTTCGACGGAAGCGCGCGGCGGCGTCCGCATTGGGCCAGGCCGATGGCGGCCTATCCGGTTCGAACACGGCCCGCTGCGCGCGTCCGTCGGATGCCGCGTGCATTGAGTGACGAAGCGATGTCGAAAGTAATCGTGACGGCGATCGGGTCGGCGGGGGACGTGCACCCGCTGCTCGGGGTGAGCCGGGCGCTGGCGGCGCGTGGCCACGAGGTGGTGTTCTGCACGCATCCGCCGTTCGAGGCGGCGGCGCGGGCGAGCGGATTCGCGTTCGTGCCGGTGGGCACGGCGGAGGAATACGCGCAGGCGATGGCGGACCCGGCGCTGTGGCATCCGCGGACGTCGTTCAAGACGCTGTGGCGGGTGATCGCGCCGGTGGTGCGGCCGCACTTCGACGTGCTGCGTTCGCTGAGCGACGCGGACACGGTGCTGGTGGGGACGCTGTGGGCGTTCTCGGCGCGGCTGATGCAGGAGCGCTACGGGACGCGCTACGTGTCGGTGCAGGTGTCGCCGTCGACGCTGCTGTCGGCGCACGCGCCGCCGACGCACAAGCGGCTGACGATCCCGAAGGGCTTGCCGCTGCCGGTGAAGGCGGGGCTGATGACGCTGATCGAGCGTCAGGTGCTGGACCGGGTGTGCGGGCCGGAGCTGAACGCGGCGCGGCAGTCGCTGGGGCTGGCGCCGGCGCGGCGGATCCTGGGGCGCTGGCTGCATTCGACGGACGGGGTGCTGTGCCTGTTTCCGTCGTGGTTCGCGGCGGCGCAGCCGGACTGGCCGGCGAATCATCTGCAAAGCGGGTTTCCGCTGTTCAACGAGACGGGGGCGCGGGACGCGGACCCGGAGCTGGACGCGTTCGTCGGGTCGGGCGAAGCGCCGGTGGTGTTCACGGCGGGCTCGACGCGGGTGGACGGCGCGGGGTACGAGGCGGCGGTGATGGCGGCGCTGCGGGCGACGGGGGGGCGTGGGATTCTGCTCGCGCCGGACGCGCCGGCGGCATCGGACGGGGCGACGGGGCCAACGAGGACGAAGACGGGCGAAGTAGCGCTGCTGAGGCGGCGCTACGTGCCGCTGGCGGCGCTGCTGCCGCGCTGCCGCGCGCTGGTGCACCACGGCGGGGTGGGGACGGCGTCGCAGGCGTACGCGGCGGGCGTGCCGCAGGTGGTGACGCCGTTCGCGCACGACCAGTTCGACAACGCGCAGCGGGTCGCGGCGAGCGGCTGCGGGGTGAGGCTGGACGCGCCGGTGCAGGGCGAGGCGCTCGGTCGGGCGCTGCTGCGGGTGCTGGGCGATGACGCCATCGCGGCGCGCTGCGCGCAGGTGCGGGCGCGGATGGCGGCGGAGCCGAACGGCTGCGACGAGGCGGCGCGCTTCATCGAGCGCTTCGCGCCGAGCGTCGCGGCACGGCAGGCGCAGCCGGCATGAGCGCGGTGCCGCTGTCGAACGCTGCGCCGGCGTCGGTGCCGCTGCGCGGCGCGAGGCTCGCGCTCCTGACGTTCGCGCTGTCGCTCGCGACCTTCATCGAGGTGCTGGACTCGACGGTGGCGAACGTGGCGGTGCCGGCGATCTCGGGGAGCCTGGGGGTGTCGAACAGCCAGGGCACGTGGGTGATCAGCTCGTACTCGGTGGCCGCGGCGATCGCGGTGCCGCTGACGGGCTGGCTCGCGCGGCGGGTGGGCGAGCGGAGGCTGTTCGTCGCGTCGGTGATCCTGTTCACGCTGACGTCGCTGTTGTGCGGGCTCGCGCGGGACCTGGAGATGCTGGTTGCGTGCCGGGCGCTGCAGGGGCTGTTCTCGGGGCCGATGGTGCCGCTGTCGCAGACGATCCTGATGCGGTCGTTCCCGCCGGCGAAGCGCACGCTCGCGCTCGCGCTGTGGGGGATGACGGTGCTGCTCGCGCCGATCTTCGGGCCGGTGGTGGGCGGCTGGCTGATCGACAACTTCTCGTGGCCGTGGATCTTCCTGATCAATTTGCCGATCGGGCTGTTCTCGTTCGCGGTGTGCGCGCTGCTGCTGAGCCCGGAGGCGCGGCGGGGCGAGGCGAGCCCGATCGACGTGCCGGGGATCGTGCTGCTGGTGATCGGGGTGGGGTCGCTGCAGGCGATGCTGGACCTGGGTCACGACCGGGGCTGGTTCGATTCGTCGCTGATCACGACGCTGGCGATCACGGCGGGGGTGTCGCTCACGTCGCTGCTGATCTGGGAGGCGGGGGAGGCGCATCCGGTGGTGGACCTGAGCCTGTTCCGGGAGCGGACCTTCACGTTCTGCGTGGTGATCATCTCGCTGGGGATGATGAGTTTCTCGGTGGTGGGGGTGGTGTTTCCGCTGTGGCTGCAGGCGGTGATGGGATACACGGCCTACCAGGCGGGGCTGGCGACGGCGTCGATGGGGGTGCTGGCGCTGGTGTTCTCGATCCTGGTGGGGGTGTACGCGAGCCGGGTGGACGCGCGGGTGCTGGTGACGTTCGGGTTTGGGGTGTTCGCGGGGGTGATGTGGTGGAGCACGCACTTCACGCTGACGATGACGTTCGCGCAGGTGGTGACGCCGCGGCTGATCCAGGGGGTGGGGCTGCCGTGCTTCTTCATTCCGCTGACGGCGGCGACGCTGTCGCGGGTGCCGGACGAGAAGCTGGCGGCGGCGTCGAGCCTGTCGAACTTCCTGAGGACGCTGTCGGCGGCGTTCGGGACGGCGCTGAGCGTGACGTGGTGGGACAACCGTGCGACGTACCACTACGCGGTGGTGTCGCAGTCGGTGACGCGGGCGTCGGAGAACACGCAGCGGTACGTGGACGCGCTGCACGCGATGGGGATGCACGGGGCGCGGGAGCTGAGCTCGCTGCACCAGGTGGTGCGGCAGCAGGCGTACATGATGGCGACGAACGACATGTTCTACATGGCGAGCGGGACGTGCCTGCTGCTGGCGGGGCTGATGTGGCTGACGCGGCCGAAGCGGGGGGCGGCGGCGACGCTGGGGCATTGAGGCGGTGTGGCCGCCCGCGTGCGTGCGGCCGCGATCGGCCGCTCTCCCCCTGATTTGCCGAAGACGAAGGGCGATGCATCGAAGTCCTGACGACTGGGGGCATCGATGCGGCGACGAAGCGACAACCTCGAACCACCGAAGGAAGCACGATGACGACCTTGGGCGCGCTGGTGATTCTGTATTACCCGACGGACGAGCAGCTATCGGGCCTGGCGGCGCTCGCGCGCGACAGCGACGCGCTCGCGGTGGTCGACAACACGCCGCAGGAGCACGCGCTCGCGCGCGAGCGGGTGCGCGCGCTGTCGTCGCGGGCGAACGTCGTGTGGCGGCACCACGGCAACCGCGGCGGGGTGGCGGGCGCGTACAACGCGGGGCTGTCGGCGCTGTTCGCGCAGGGCATCGACGCGGTCGCGCTGTTCGACCAGGATTCGACGGTGCCGGCGACGTTCGTGGCGCGGATGCGCGACACGTGCGCGCGACTGGGCGCGGGCGCGTTCATCGCGGGGCCGCGGATCTACGACGCGAACGATCGGCGGTTCCTGCCGGAGCTGATGACGAACGGCGTGACGGTGCATCGGGTGCGGGTGGAGGGCGAAACGGCGCCGCTGCGCTGCGCGTTCCTGATCTCGTCGGGCAGCGTGATCTCGCGGGCGGCCTATGCGGAGCTGGGGCGGTTCGACGAGGCGCTGTTCATCGACCACGTCGACACCGAGTATTGCCTGCGGGCGCTGGCGCGCAACGTGCCGCTGTACGTGGTGCCGTCGCTCGTGCTGACGCACCGGATCGGCGCGCGCCGGCGGCACCGGGTGGGGCCGTTCGAGCTGACCGCGATGCATCATTCGTGGCAGCGGCGGTATTACGGCGCGCGCAACGCGATGCATCTGGGGCTGCAGTACGGCTTGCGGTTTCCGGTCGCGCTGGTGCCGAATCTGCTGACGGTGTGGCAGGTGATCCAGGTGGTGCTGTGCGAGCGGGAGAAGGGCGCGAAGCTGCGCGGGATCGCGCTGGGCGTGCTCGACGGATTGTTCGGCCGCTTGGGCTCGATCGAGGCGGCGCGCTCGGGCGGGGCGGCTGGGTCGCCCGTGCGGCAACGCGGGGCGGGTCAACCGGAATCGTCAAGCAGCCCGAACGAACCTCGCCGCGACGTGATGCCTGACGCCTTGCGTCACGAGGGTGAGATCACGGCGAGACAACCTTGGAATCCGGCTGTCGATGAAACCGGACGGTAGGCGGATGATCTGTCGAACTTGACGCACGCAACGCTACATCATGACAAACGACCCGGCGCGCATGAAGGACACCCGACGCGGATGAATCAGGAAGCAACGAGAACGGCAGTCGGACGTGGGGCGCGCTGGCTCGCGCTCGCGACACTCGCATGGACGCTCGCCGGCTGCGTGCCGTCGGGCTTCAAGCCGACGCTCGCGCCGCGCGAGCTTGACGGCGACGCGCTCGCGCAGACGACGGGCGGCGCCACGCACGGCGCCTGGCCGAGCCCGGACTGGGTCAGGCAGTTCGGCGATCCGCAGCTCGACACGCTGGTCGGCGAAGCGCTGCAGCGCAACCCGACGCTGCAGGCCGCGCAGGCGCGGATCGGCGTCGCGCAGTCGCAGCTGCAGCAGTTCGAATCGCTGACGGGCCTGACGGCGACGGCGGGCGCGTCGCTGAGCAAGGCGCACCTGCCGCGCTCGGGCGGCACCGTGAACACGGTGGTGAACGGCTTCCCGGTGTCGGTGCCGCTCGTCGGCGAATCGGTGATGTCGTCGTCGTCGCTGTTCGTCGGGCTGAACTACCAGATGGACCTGTGGGGCAAGAACGCGGCGGCGACGCGCGGCTTGATGTCGATGCGCGACGCGGCGCGGGTCGAGGCGGAGCAGGCGCGGCTCACGCTGTCGGTGGCGATGGTGACGCTGTACGGCGAGCTGGACCGCGCCTACGCGCTGCGCGACCTGCTGCAGCAGAAGCGCCGGTCGAGCGAGCAGGTCGAGACGGTGCTGCGCGAGCGCGCGGCGCGCGGGATCGACAACGGCTACGACGCCGACGACGCGGCGCTCAAGCGCAGCAAGCTGCTCGAGCAGATCGCGCTGACCGGCGAGCAGATCCAGCTGCTGAAGCTGCAACTGGGGGGGCTGACGGGTCGCGGGCCGGAGCGGGGGCTGTCGCTCGCGCGGCCGAAGCTCGCGCCGCTCGCCGACGCGCCGCTGCCGGCGCGGCTGCCGGCGGAGCTGCTGGGGCGGCGGCCGGACATCGTCGCGGCGCGGCTGCGGGTGGAATCGGCGTACGCGGCGATCGACGGCACGCGCGCGTCGTTCTACCCGGACGTGAACCTGGCGGCGCTGGGCGGGCTGTTCGCGCTGACGCCGGCGTCGCTGTTCTCGCGGGACGCGCTGGGCGGCTCGATCGGGCCGGCGCTGTCGCTGCCGGTCTTCGATCGCGGCCGGCTGAAGGCGAAGCTGGGGGGCGACGTGGCGAACGCGGACGTGGCGCTGGCGCTGTACAACCAGACGGTGGATGCGGCGCTGGGCGAGGTGGCGCGGCAGTTGACGTCGCTGTCGACGGTCGATGCGCTGCTGAAGGAGCAGCAGCAGGCGGTGCGCTCGGCGCAGCGGATGGTGGCGCTGGCGGAGGACCGGCACCGGCGGGGGATGGGGATGCAGAAGGACGTGAACCTGGCGAGGCTGACGCTGCTGGACGAGCGGTCGCACGCGATCGAGCTGCAGGCGCGTCGGCGGACGCTGCGGGTGGGGCTGATCGGTGCGCTGGGCGGGGGCTTCGACGGACGGCAGGCGAGCGGCGCGCCGCTCGCGCAGGCGGGCAAGCCGTTCGCGGCGGCGCCGCGGCCGGCCGAGACGCCGCATGATTGATCGAGCCGGCGAATGGCCGCGCGCATGCGACCAAGCTGACGACCCGGTCGACGAGCGAGCCGGCCGAGGCAAGCGCGCCGCGCACACGACCCCGTCAAACCCGAACCCATCGAACGCCACTTCCATCGTGCACCCGAGAGAATCGACCGACACCGTTACCGAGCATGCGAGCGCATCGGGCAAGACCGCCGTCGCGCTCGAGCCCACCTGGCCGCCGCATCATGGCGCCACCGACACCACGCACGCGAAGACCTTGAACGATACCGCCACCGACCCCCTGCGCGCGAAGACGCAAAACGACACGGCGAGCGCCGACGGCTCGCCCGCGAAGCATCCGGCCGCGGACGGACCGTCCGCCCGCCCCGAAGACGCCGCGTCCCTCGCCGCCCGCCGCGCGACGCGCCGCCGCCGCTTCACGGTGCTGTTCGGACTGCTGGCGATCGTGGCGCTGGCGGCGGGGCTTTACTGGTTCCTCGTCGGCCGCTACAGCGAGGAGACCGACGACGCGTACGTCGCCGGCAACATCGTGCAGATCGCCGCGCAGATCCAGGGGACGGTGACGGACATCCGGGTGACGGACACGCAGCAGGTGAAGGCGGGCCAGGTGCTGGCGAAGCTGGACGACGCGGACGCGTCGGCGACGTTCGAGCAGGCGCAGGCGCAGCTCGCGCAGGCGGTGCGGCAGGTCGCGAACACGCGGATCTCGATGGGGATGTACGAGGAGACGGTGAAGGCGCGGGAGGCGGACCTGAAGCTCGCGCAGCAGGCGTATCGGGCGCGGGCGGGGGCGTCGGTGGAGGTGGTGGCGCCGGAGGAGCTGGCGCGGGCGAAGTCGAACCTGGCGAACGCGCAGGCGGCGCTGGCGAGCGCGCGGGCGCAGCGGGACGCGGCGCGCGCGCTGGGCAGCGAGCGGCCGGTGGAGCAGAACCCGTCGGTGCAGCAGGCGGCCGCGCAGTACAAGCTCGCGTACCGGAACCTGAAGCGGACGACGATCGTGTCGCCGGTGGACGGCACGGTGGGGCAGCGGTCGGTGCAGATCGGCCAGCAGGTGGGGCCGGGCGTGCCGCTGATGTCGGTGGTGCAGTTGCGGCAGGTGTGGGTGGAGGCGAACTTCAAGGAAGGGCAGATCCGCCACATGCGGGTCGGGCAGCCGGTGCGGCTGGAATCGGACCTGTACGGCTCGCGGGTGACGTATCACGGTCGGGTGGAGGGCTTCTCGGCGGGGACGGGGAGCGCGTTCTCGATGCTGCCGTCGCAGAACGCGGCGGGGAACTGGATCAAGGTGGTGCAGCGGGTGCCGGTGGTGATCTCGCTGGAGGCGTCGGAATTGACGGCGCATCCGCTGCGGGTGGGGCTGTCGATGCGGGCGACCGTGGAGACGAAGGCGCGCGGGGGGCATTTGCTGGACGGCGAAGCGCCGCTGCCGGGGCTGCGCACGCGGGTGCACGACGGCGATGCGGAGGAGGCCGATGCGGCCGCCGACGCGGTGATTCGGGCGAACGACGGCGGGAAGTGAGCGGGCGTCGGCGGGAGGTTGATCGATCAGGCGCGCGACGGCTTCGCGCCGGTCGTATCGCCGGGATGCCCACGGTTCCGCCGGATCGGCGTGCTGCCAGGATCGGCGCGCGACGTGGCGTGATCGGATGGGGGATGTCATGTCACACGCTTCCGATGCGAAAGACGAGCGAAGCGCGCCTGTGTCGCTCGTCTTCCGCACGGTGGCATCTCCGTCTCCGCCGACAGAACGCGGCGAGTACATCGACCGCGAAATCGTCAGTCACCCTTAATATTTCGCGCACGTCCCTGGCGCGAGCGCCTTCGCGTCGAGATTCGTCACCACGACGTCGCTGAACGTCGCGTCGCCGCCTTCGGCGAACACGGCGATCCGATCGTCCGCCGGCGACGGAAACACGAGATCGGTGACGACGGTCCGGCCGTCGCCGTCGAACACTTCGATCGAACCGCGATCGACGATCACGTCGAGCCGCAGTTTCCCGTTCACGAGCGGTAGCGCGACGATGTGCTGCTTGCTGAATGCGTTCGAAAAATTGATCTCGCCGGAAGCCGAGCGATCGACGCTCAGCGTGCGCGCTACGGTGTCGTAGACGATTCGCGTGCCGGTGCGGCCGTCTGCCGAACGCCGCACGACCACCCCGGCGCGACGCGCCGATCGAGGCTCGATCGTCAGCGCGATACGCTGCACGGTGCCGCGCGTATCCGCGCCGAGCTCACGCGTCGACGATGCGACCGCGAGCGACCCGACGCGCACGGCAGGCCGATTGCGCGCGAACGCATCGAACGACCGGGCGGGCGCGAACGTCAGCCGCGGCCGGCCGTCGATCGTCTTCAGCGCGAGCTCGCGCGGCAGCGTCATCGCGCCTTTCCACGGCGTCGTCGGGATACGGTCTGCGTAATCCCAATTGCTCATCCACGCGATCGCGACCGGACGATCGCCCGGTGCGTTCGCGAACGTGCCGGCCGCATAGTAATCGGCGCCGTGATCCAGCCATTGATACTGCGCGGGATCGGCGTTCGCCGGCGCGACGCGATCGGGCGTGAACGTCTTGCCGTCGAAGCTGCCGACGAAGTACATCGCGCCCGAGCCGCCCGCGATCGACCACGGATTGACGTTGACGATCATCACCCACTTCGTGCGTCGTGCGGCGCCGTCGAGCGGCATCGGCAGCAGCTCGGGCATTTCCCACAGCGCGCCGCGATGCGGGACGTCGGGCAGCGTGAAGTCACTGAGAAAGTCCCAGTGGATCAAGTCGCTCGACCGATACAGCTTGACGACGTGCGCATCGGCGACGACGGTCGACATCAGCCAGTAGCCGCCCGGCGCGTACCACGATACTTTCGGGTCGCGGAAATGCTGTGATTCGGGCTCGAGCGTCAACACCGGATTGTGCGCGTACGGCCGCCACGTCCTGCCGTGATCGATGCTGTACGCGAGCGATTGCGCCTGCGTGCCGGGCGCGTGGCCGGAGCCCGCCTTGTAGACGCTCGTATACAGCGCGACGAGCGGCGGCGCACTCGCGGTGCCGAGGCCCGACGTATTGCGCGCGTCGGCGACGATCGATCCGGAGAAGATCTCCTCGCGCGCGTTCGCCGGCATCGCGACCGGCTGCTCGTCCCAGTGCACGAGGTCGCGGCTCGTCGCGTGCCCCCAGGACATGTCGCCCCAGAAGTTGCCGTGCGGATTGTATTGATAGAACAGGTGATAGACGCCGCCGTCGTAGACGAGGCCGTTCGGGTCGTTCATCCAGTTGCGCTGCGGCGCGTAGTGCAGCGCGGGGCGCCATTGCGGCGTGCCGTCGGCGAGCGTCGGGGACGGCGACGGGCAAGGCGCGCTCGACGCATGCGCGGCCGCGCACAGCACGGCGGCCGTCGCGCCTGCGAGGACGAGCGGAACGCGTATTCGGGAAATGAACATCGGGGGAATCCTTCTTGACTGCCTGACTGGCGCCGGCGACGCAGCGCGCGAGAACGGCCGGGCGCGGCGAACATGCGGCCCGCCCGCTCTCGCGCCGGAAAGCAGGCGGACCGCTTCCCGCTGCCGCTGCGTCAGTCGTTATGGCCTGCGCCTTCGGCCGGCTTGTTCGCGGAAATGTCGCCGTAGCCGCCGAGGCCGCCCGCGCCGTACGCACGGTCGACCGACGTCGATTTGCCGTTGACGTTGACCTTGACGGTCGGTGCGAGCGTGCCGCCGCGACGCGCGCCGATCGCATCGATGAACGACTCGACGAGACCGCCCGGCATCACGTAGTGCGAGTACGACTGGAACGCGCGCGGATTCTGATTCGGGTCCTGCGCGTACGGCGCGCCGGCGGGCGAGGAGAAGTCGGTCGGGTTGCCGAGCACGAGGCCGCTGCCGCCGTTGAGCGGCTGGAAATCGCTGCGGATGCCGTTGCCGACGAAGCCGTACACGCCGTCCGGGCCGTCGACGCCCGCCGCCATCGTCGTCCGGTGGCTGATCGTGAACAGATAGTACTTGCCGTCCTTCAGATAGATCTGCGGACGCTCGGTCTGATCGTCGACGCAGTTCGCCGACAGCAGCGGCGGCAGGAACTTCCATTCGGTCAGTTGCGGGTTCGTCGCGATCGCGAGGCCGACATTGGCCTTCTGATACACTGCGCCCATGTTCATCACCGCGTTCAGATCCTCGCGATACGGATCGTTCGGCGCGTAGCCGAGATCGGCTTCGGTGCAGGTGCGCGCGCCGCGCGGGCCGCCCGTGTTGCCTTCGAACACCATGTACGTCTTGCCCGGATGCGCGGGGTCGGTGAACACGAACGGATCGCGGAACGAGTAGTAGTCGTTCTGCTGACCGGTCTGGTACATCTTGCCGTCGGGCTGCAGCAGCGCCTTGTGATCGTCGAACCCCGAGAACCACACATGCTTGTCGTCCGCGTGGATATGGCCGTCCGCGCGCGTGATGATCGCGATCGGCGGTGTGATGTCGGCGCCGCCCGGCGCGGAGCGGTTGAACGACAGCGCGGTGTAGTAGAGGCTCACGTTGTCGCCGTGCGAGAGTCGCGCGGAGCCCGACCACTCGGCGTTGTTCGTCATCGGCGCGGTGCCGAACACCTTCACGCTCGCGCCTTCGGGGAACAGGTGGCCGCCCCAGGTCCAGCCGCCGTTCGCCGGGCGCTGCGACGCCGGAATGCCCGCGCGGCGATAGAAGAAGCCGATGCGCGCATGCACGTGGCGGTCGTCGAACGTGTAGCCCGCGTGCGGGTCGGCCGTCAGCGAGAAGATCACTTCCCAGCCCTTGTAGCTCAACTGGTTCGCGCGCACGTCGGCGAGCGGCCACGTGTCCCACACCCACACGTTCGAATTGATCAGCGGGAAGTTCTGCGGGATGTCAGGCATCGTCAGCGCGAGCGGCAGCGAATTCTTGTCGGCGCCCGCGGTATGCGACTGCTTGACGATCTGGCGCATGTCGGCGCGCGTCCAGCGCATCGTGAAGCTGCTTTCGGGGTCGTAAGCCTGCTGCGTGTGCGGTGTCGGCGCGGGGCCGGCGCCGTAGCTCTGCGCGTGTGCGGATGCGCACGCTGTCGCGGCGAGCGCCGCGGACAGCGCCAAACGTTTGCGTCGACGGAACGAGGGCTGTGAGGAATGTGTCATATGGATGTTATGAATCAGTAAGTTTGTGATAGAAACTTGCTGTGGCTGGATATCAAAACCGGTTTGGATGCTAGTCCAAACCGGTTTGGTCGTCAAAAGTAATTTATTTGACGCAATGCCCCACGATTGAGAAACAATGGCCGGCGCGGTTGCCGGCCGAACGCAGGGAGACCGTTCGAGGTGAGATCGTGAAAGTGAATCTGAAGGCGCTGTCGGAGGCGCTCGGCTTGTCGCGCACGACGGTGAGCCGCGCGCTGAACGGCTACGACGACGTCAGCGAGGCGACCCGCGAGCGCGTGACGAAAGCGGCGCGCGAACTCGGCTATGCGGCCGATCCGACCGCGCGCCGTCTCGCGACCGGGCGCGCGGACGCGGTCGGCATCGTCTATCCGTTCGGCGCGGGCGACCTCGGCGACCCGCGCTTCGCCGAGGTCGTCGCGGGCATCACGGAGCGCCTCGGCGACAGCGGCCGCGATTTCTTCATCGTGTCCGCGAGACCGAACGCGGAGCTCGACACGTATCGGCGGCTCGTCGACGGCAGGCTCGTCGATGGGCTGATCGTCGCGCGCACGCTCGTCGACGACTCGCGGATCGGTTTTCTTCAGGAACGCGAATTTCCGTTCGTCGCATACGGCCGGACCGTCAGCGCGAAGCCGTATGCATGGTTCGATTTCGACAACGAGGCGGGCGCGCACGCGGCCGCGCAGCGGCTGATCGCGTTCGGGCATCGGCGCATCGCGCTCGTCTGTGCGCCGCAGACACTGAACTTTGCCGCGCAGCGCCGCGCGGGTTTCGAGCGCGCGCTGCGCGACGCGGGTTTCGAGCCCGACGCCGCGTTGATTCGCGAATGCGCGTTCACGCGCGACGGCGGCTACGACGCGGCGCGGGCGCTGCTCGCGCTCCCGCATCCGCCGACCGCGCTCGTCGTCGACAACAACATCGCCGGCGCGGGCGTGTTCAGGGCGATCGTCGAGAGCGGCAAGCGCTTCGTCGACGACGTGTCGCTGATCGTCTACGACGGCGTATCGCGCGACATCTCGTTTCCGCACAAGGCGACCGCGGTGCTGCAGCCGACCGGGCACGCGTCCGGCCGGGCGATCGCCGAGCTGATGCTCGGCGTCATCGCGGATCCGGCCGACGTCGCGCATCGGCTCGCGTCGCCTGTCGTCGAGCCGGGCGATACCGACGGGCCGGTGCGCGGTTGATGCGCGCCTGACGCGCGACGGGGGCGAGGCGCGGCGACGCGACGCGTGGCGACGCGCCGGGTTGCGCGACGCCGTGTGCGCGCCACGCCATGCTGCGCCGATCGCCATCGCCATCGCCGCCGTCTCCGCCGTCTCCGCCGTCTCCACCGTCTCCACCGTCTCCACCGTCGCCGCCGTCGCCGCCGTCTCCGCCGTCTCCGCCGTCTCCACCGTCTCCACCGTCTCCACCGTCTCCACCGTCTCCACCGTCTCCACCGTCTCCACCGTCGCCGTCTCGTCCGATGTCGGCCGCAGTCAAGCCGATGTCGGTTTTTGGACGCTCGGCCCCCCGGCTCGCGGACTACCCTCGAAAAGCTCGCTGCAAGCCCGTCCGATGCGCCCGAACGCGCGGGCCGGGCGACGCGCGGCGCACCGCCAACGAGACATGGAGACAATGCGATGAGCAGCAACCGAGGTGTCGTGTATCAGGGACCGGGCAAGGTCGAGGTGCAGAAGATCGACTATCCGAAGATGGTCGATCCGAGCGGCCGCGCGATCGGCCACGGCGTGATCTTGAAGGTGGTCAGCACGAATATCTGCGGCTCCGATCAGCACATGGTGCGCGGCCGCACGACGGCGCCCGTCGGGCTCGTGCTCGGTCACGAGATCACGGGCGAGGTGATCGAGGTCGGCCGCGACGTCGAGACGCTGAAGATCGGCGATCTCGTGTCGGTGCCGTTCAACGTCGCGTGCGGCCGCTGCGCGATGTGCAAGGAGCAGCACACGGGCGTGTGCCTGAACGTGAATCCGTCGCGCGCGGGCGGCGCGTACGGCTACGTCGACATGGGCGGCTGGATCGGCGGCCAGGCCGAATACGTGCTCGTTCCATACGCCGACTTCAACCTGCTGAAGTTCCCCGACCGCGATCAGGCGATGGCGAAGATCCGCGATCTCACGTGCCTGTCCGACATCCTGCCGACGGGCTATCACGGCGCGGTGTCGGCCGGCGTGAAGCCCGGCTCGACCGTCTACGTCGCGGGCGCGGGCCCGGTCGGGATGGCGGCCGCCGCGTCGGCGCGCCTGCTCGGCGCGGCCTGCACGATCGTCGGCGACATGAACGCCGAGCGTCTCGCGCATGCGAAGGCGATGGGTTTCGAAGTCGTCGACCTGTCGAAGGACGCGTCGCTCGGCGAGCAGATCGAGCAGATCCTCGGCAAGCCGGAGATCGACTGCGCGGTCGACTGCGTCGGCTTCGAGGCGCACGGCCACGGCGCGTCGGGCCACGCGGAAGAGGCGCCCGCGACGGTGCTCAACTCGCTGATGGAAATCACGCGGCCGGCCGGCGCGATCGGCATCCCGGGCCTGTACGTGACCGACGATCCGGGCGCGAAGGACGTCGCCGCGCAGCACGGCAGCCTCAGCATCCGCTTCGGCCTCGGCTGGGCGAAGTCGCATTCGTTCTTCACGGGCCAGACGCCGGTACTGAAATACAACCGCAACCTGATGCAGGCGATCCTGTTCGACCGGCTGCCGATCGCGAAGATCGTCAACGTGTCGGTGATCTCGCTCGACCAGGCGCCGGAAGGCTACAAGAAGTTCGACGGCGGCGCGCCGCGCAAATTCGTCATCGATCCGCACGGGATGCTGAACGCCGCGTGACGCACGCGCAGGCGCGGCACGATCGATGCCGCGCCCGGCTGAAGCACGGCCCGCCGGTCTGGAAAACCGGCGGGCCGTTCGTTTCGGGTTCCGAAGTTCGGCGAAGCGATGCCGGCGACGCGCGCCGCGACTATGCTCAGGCGTGCAGCAACATCGACGGCACGGGCGCGCCGCTCGCCATCGCGGATTGCGCCAGCGGCGCAACCTGCTTGCGGCGCTCGCGCGTCGGCGCGGTGCCGAACGCGTCGCGATAGCTCTTGCTGAAGTGGCACGCGGACTGGAAGCCGCACGCCATCGTGATGTGCATGATCGACATGTCGGTCTGCAGCAGCAGCTCGCGCGCGCGGCGCAGGCGCAGCGTCAGGTAGTAATGCGTCGGCGTCATCCCGAGATGCTCGCGAAAGAGGCGCTGCAACTGCCGCTGCGACATGTTCGCGAGCCGCGCGAGCTCTTCGCGCGACAGCGGCTCCTCGATGTTGTTCTCCATCAGCGAAATCACTTCGAACAGCGACTTGTTCGCGGAGCCGAGCCGCGCGACGAGCGGCATGCGCTGCTGCGCGCTCGTGTCGCGCACGTGCTCGACGATGAACTGCTCGGCGATCTGCGTGACGCGCGCGGTGCCGATCCGCGCGGCGATCAGGTTCAGCACCATGTCGAGCGGCGCGACGCCGCCCGTGCACGTCACGCGGTCGCGGTCGATCACGAACAGTTCCTTCAGGAACCGGGTGTCCGGAAATTCTTCCTTCAGCGCTGAAAGATTTTCCCAATGGATCGCGCACGCATAGCCGGCGAGGAGGCCCGCCTTCGCGAGCGCGTAGGTGCCCGTGCACAGGCTGCCGAGCGCGACGCCCGCGCGCGCGAAGCGGCGCAGCGTCGCGAGATGCTCGGGCTGCGTCGCGCGCTGCACGTCGATGCCGCCGCAGACGAACACGATGTCCGGCTGACCGACGCAGTCGGCCGGACCGGTATCGACCGAAAGCCCGTTGCTCGCCGTGACCAGACCGCCCTCCGGGCTGATGATCGACCAGCGGTACAGCGGCTGCCCGCTCAGGTAGTTGGCCATCCTGAGCACTTCGATCGCATTGGTGAACGCGATCATCGTGAAATTGGGCAGCGGCATGAACGCGAAGTGAGACAGCGACACGGTGCGGTCGGGCGACATGGGGAGGCGTTCCTTGAATCTGGTCTTGATGCAGCCGGGGCGCTTGGCTTGCGTATTGTGAAATCGAGCGCAACAAGCGTGCCATACGGCTAAACCCTAGATCGGCGCGATTGCCTGTCTGCCGCGTTTCGCTGCACCGCACCGTAACCGGGAGCGGCTGCGCAGCGCGAGTGCAGCGGCGGCACCTCGCCAGTGCCGGACGGCGTGCGGGAGCCGGGGACAGCCGGCGCAGAAAACGCACGATCGGTCACTTGTTCAAAAGTGACGAGCATGTCGGAAAAGGGAAAGAAAGCGTCTGAATTCATCAATCGGCGAAAAATCCGAACGACAAGAATAGAGCCGTCGGCAGCCGCTGCGGCGGGACGCCAAAACGCCGTGCGACGGGCCTTCGAGCCTGCCCCGGAGCCCCTCAAAATCCAGTGACGAGACGCCCTATGTCGAACGCCAATCCTTTCTTCTCGCAATCGCTCGCCGAGCGTGACGCGTCCGTGCGCGGCGCGATCCTCAAGGAACTCGAACGGCAGCAGTCGCAGGTCGAGCTGATCGCGTCGGAGAACATCGTGTCGCGCGCGGTGCTCGAGGCGCAGGGCTCGGTGCTGACGAACAAGTATGCGGAAGGCTATCCGGGCAAGCGCTACTACGGCGGCTGCGAATTCGCGGACGAAGTCGAGGCGCTCGCGATCGATCGCGTCAAGCGGATCTTCAACGCCGGCTATGCGAACGTACAGCCGCACTCCGGCGCGCAGGCGAACGGCTCGGTGATGCTCGCGCTCGCGAAGCCGGGCGACACGGTGCTCGGCATGTCGCTCGACGCGGGCGGGCACCTCACGCACGGCGCGAAGCCGGCGCTGTCCGGCAAGTGGTTCAACGCGGTCCAGTACGGCGTGAACCGCGACACGATGCTGATCGATTACGACCAGGTCGAGGAGCTCGCGCAGCAGCACAAGCCGAGCCTCATCATCGCGGGCTTCTCCGCGTATCCGCGCAAGCTCGACTTCGCACGCTTTCGCGCGATCGCCGATTCGGTCGGCGCGAAGCTGATGGTCGACATGGCGCACATCGCCGGCGTGATCGCCGCGGGCCGCCACGCGAATCCGGTCGAGCACGCGCACGTCGTCACGTCGACGACGCACAAGACGCTGCGCGGCCCGCGCGGCGGCTTCGTGCTGACGAACGACGAAGACATCGCGAAGAAGATCAACTCGGCGGTGTTCCCCGGCCTGCAGGGCGGCCCGCTGATGCACGTGATCGCCGGCAAGGCGGTCGCGTTCGGCGAGGTGCTGGCCGGCGACTTCAAGACCTACATCGACAACGTGCTCGCGAACGCGCAGGCGCTCGGCGAAGTGCTGAAGGCGGGCGGCGTCGATCTCGTGACGGGCGGCACCGACAACCATCTGCTGCTCGTCGATCTGCGTCCGAAGGGCCTGAAGGGCGCGCAGGTCGAGCAGGCGCTCGAGCGGGCGGGCATCACGTGCAACAAGAACGGCATCCCGTTCGACACCGAGAAGCCGACGGTCACGTCGGGCATCCGCCTCGGCACGCCGGCCGGCACGACGCGCGGCTTCGGCGTCGCGGAGTTCCGCGAGGTCGGCCGGCTGATTCTCGAGGTGTTCGACGCGCTGCGCGCGAACCCGGAAGGCGACCGCGCGACCGAACAGCGCGTGCGCCGCGAGATCTTCGCGCTCTGCGAGCGCTTCCCGATTTACTGAGCGCCGCGCATCAGCACGACGACCGACCAACGCGCAGACCAGACTGGAGAATCCATGAGCACGCTGCATCAGGACAGCATCATCATCGATGGCCTGAACATTTCGAAGTTCGAACGCTCGGTGTTCGAAGACATGCATCAAGGCGGCGTGACGGCCGCGAACTGCACGGTGTCCGTGTGGGAGAACTTCACGAAGACGGTCGACAACATCGCGCTGATGAAGAAGCAGATCCGCGACAACGGCGAGTTGCTGACGCTCGTGCGCACGACCGACGACATCCACCGTGCGAAGCAGGAAGGCAAGACGGGCGTGATCCTCGGCTTCCAGAACGCGCATGCGTTCGAGGACAACCTCGGCTATGTCGAGGCGTTCGCCGACATGGGCGTGCGCGTCGTCCAGCTCTGCTACAACACGCAGAACCTCGTCGGCACCGGCTGCTACGAGCGCGACGGCGGCCTGTCGGACTTCGGCCGCGAAGTGATCACCGAGATGAACCGCGTTGGGATCATGGTCGATCTGTCGCATGTCGGCGGCAACACGTCGTCGGAAGCGATCGCGTTCTCGAAGAAGCCCGTCTGCTATTCGCACTGTTTGCCGTCCGGCCTGAAAGAGCATCCGCGCAACAAGAGCGACGCGCAGCTGAAGGAGATCGCCGATGCGGGCGGCTTCGTCGGCGTGACGATGTTCGCGCCGTTCCTGAAGCGCGGGATCGACGCGACGATCGACGACTACATCGAAGCGATCGATTACGTCGTGAACCTGATCGGCGAGGACGCGGTCGGCATCGGCACCGATTTCACGCAAGGCTTCAGCGTCGACTTCTTCGACTGGCTCACGCACGACAAGGGCCGCTATCGCCGGCTCACGAATTTCGGCAAGGTCGTGAACCCGGAAGGAATCCGCACGATCGGCGAATTTCCGAACCTGACGGCCGCGATGGAGCGCGCCGGCTGGAAGGCGTCACGCATCCGCAAGATCATGGGCGAGAACTGGGTGCGCGTGTTCAAGGAGGTCTGGGGCGCGTAAACGTCCGCTTTCTCCGTTTTCAACCGATTCGATTCAGGACGCGCCCGCTCGACGAGCGACGGCGCGCGGACGATGCCGCGCGTGCGCGAAGACGCCGCGCGTTTTACCCCACGGAGTCACACGATGCAACCGCAACTGCCGATCGACGTCGATCCGAACACCGGCGTCTGGACCACCGACGCGCTGCCGATGCTGTACGTGCCGCGCCATTTCTTCACGAACAACCATACGGCGGTGGAAGAGGCGCTCGGCCGCGACGTCTACGCGGAAATTCTCTACAAGGCCGGCTACAAGTCCGCGTACCACTGGTGCGACAAGGAAGCGAAGCAGCACGGAATCGCCGGAATGGCGGTGTTCGAGCATTACCTGAAGCGCCTGTCGCAGCGCGGCTGGGGGCTGTTCTCGATCATCGAGGCCGATCCGGCGAACGCGCGCGCGAAGATCGAGCTGCGCCACTCGTCGTTCGTGCTCGCGCAGCCGGGCAAGGAAGGCAAGCTCTGCTACATGTTCGCCGGCTGGTTCGCGGGCGCGATGGACTGGGTCAACGACACGACGCCGGCAGGCTCGGGCGCGCCGCGCGCGCAATCGAACGAAGCGCAATGCGCGGCCGAAGGCCACGACCATTGCGTGTTCGAAGTGTCGCCGCTTTCGCACTGACACGACATCCACCACGCCAACGTCACGCTTACGAGAACGCCAGAGGTCGCCCGCGATGCGCTATCCCCATCTGTTCAAACCCTTGACGCTGAACCAGCTCACGCTGCGCAACCGGATCGTCAGCACCGCGCACGCTGAGGTGTACGCGGAACCGGGCGGGCTGCCCGGCGACCGCTACATCCGCTACTACGAGGAAAAGGCGAAGGGCGGGGTCGGCCTCGCCGTGTGCGGCGGGTCGAGCCCGGTATCGATCGACAGCCCGCAAGGCTGGTGGAAATCGGTGAACCTGTCGACCGACAAGATCGTCGATCCGCTGTCGCGGCTGGCCGAAGCGATGCATCGGCACGGCGCGAAGATCATGATCCAGGCGACGCACATGGGCCGGCGCTCCGCCTTTCACGGCGAGCACTGGCCGCACTTGATGTCGCCGTCGGGCGTGCGTGAGCCGGTGCACCGCGGCAACGCGAAGATCATCGAGGTCGAGGAAATCCGCAGGATCATCGGCGATTTCGCGGCGGCCGCGAAGCGCGTGAAGGATGCGGGGATGGACGGCATCGAGATCTCGGCCGCGCACCAGCATCTGATCGACCAGTTCTGGAGCCCGCGGACGAACTTCCGTGCCGACGAATGGGGCGGCAGCCTCGAGAACCGGCTGCGCTTCGGCGTCGAGGTGCTGAAGGCGGTGCGCGAGGCGGTCGGCCGCGATTTTTGCGTCGGCCTGCGGATGTGCGGCGACGAGTTCCACGAGGACGGCCTCGATCACGCGCAACTGAAGGAGATCGCGCAGGCGATGTCCGAGACGGGCTTGATCGATTACCTCGGCGTGATCGGCTCGGGCGCGGACACGCACAACACGCTCGCGAACTGCATGCCGCCGATGGCGCTGCCGCCCGAGCCGTTCGTGCATCTCGCGGCGGGCATCAAGTCGGTCGTCAAGATTCCGGTGATGCACGCGCAGAGCATTCGCGACGCGGGCCAGGCCGAGCGCCTGCTCGCGAACGGGATGGTCGACCTCGTCGGCATGACGCGCGCGCAGATCGCCGATCCGCACATGGTCATCAAGATCCGCGACGGCCGCGAGGACGAGATCAAGCAGTGCGTCGGCGCGAACTATTGCATCGACCGCCAGTACAACGGCCTCGACGTGCTGTGCGTGCAGAACGCGGCGACGTCGCGCGAGGCGACGATGCCGCACGTGATCGAGAAGTCGCGCGGGCCGAAGCGCAAGGTCGTCGTGGTCGGCGCGGGGCCGGCAGGTCTGGAAGCGGCCCGCGTCGCGCGTTCGCGCGGCCATGACGTCGTGCTGTTCGAGAAGAATCACGAAGTCGGCGGTCAGATCATGCTCGCCGCGAAAGCGCCGCAGCGCGAGCAGATGGCGGGCATCGTGCGCTGGTTCGACATGGAGACGAAGCGTCTCGGCGTCGATCGGCGTCTCGGCGTCGAAGCGGACGAGAAGATGATCATGGCCGAGAAGCCGGACATCATCGTGCTCGCGACGGGCGGCCGGAGCTTCACGGATCAGGTGCCGGCATGGGGCGTCGCCGAAGGGCTCGCCGTCAGCTCGTGGGACATCCTGTCGGGCCGCGTCGAGCCGAAGCGGAACGTGCTCGTCTACGACGGCGTCAGCACGCATGCGGGCGCGGGCGTCGCCGATTTCATCTCGAGCCGCGGCTCGCAGGTCGAGATCGTCACGCCGGACGTGAAGATCGCCGACGACTGCGGCGGCACGACGTTCCCGATTTTCTACCGGCGCCTCTACGCGCAGGGCGTGATCCACACGCCGAACTACTGGCTCGATCGCGTCTATGAGGAGGACGGCAAGAAGATCGCGGTGCTGCGCAACGAATACACGGAGGAGCAGGAGGAACGCGCGGTCGATCAGGTCGTGATCGAGAACGGCATCAGCCCGAACGACGCGCTGTACTGGAAGCTGAAGCCGGAATCGGTCAATCGCGGCCAGATCGACGTGCACAA
This sequence comes from Burkholderia oklahomensis C6786, assembly GCF_000959365.1. Taxonomy (NCBI): domain Bacteria; kingdom Pseudomonadati; phylum Pseudomonadota; class Betaproteobacteria; order Burkholderiales; family Burkholderiaceae; genus Burkholderia; species Burkholderia oklahomensis. The sequence continues at coordinate 2,725,299 of NZ_CP009556.1, read as the reverse complement.
GCTGTTCGCCGCCGAGCCGCAGCCGTGCCTGTCCGAGGCGCTCGGCAACGGCCGCTTCCTGCTGTTCCGCGTCGGCGACTGCATCTCGATGCACAACATCCATGGCGCGATCTATGACGCGCTGCGTCTCGTGAAGGATTTCTGACGATGAATCCGGCCTTTCTGATTACCGCGTTGCTGTGGCTGTCGGTCGCGGGCCTCGCGTTCGCGGTCGCGAAGCGTTCGTCGTACTGGCGGCTCGGCCGCGCGACCGCGCCCGGCGCGTTCGGGCTCGCGAATCTGTTTGCGATTCCGAAGCGTTATTTCGTCGATCTGCACCACGTCGTCGCGCGCGATCCGTACATCGCGAAGACGCACGTCGCGACGGCGGGCGGCGCGATCGCCGCGCTCGCGCTCGTGTTCGTCAACTATGGGCTCGCGATCTACTCGCCGTGGCTCGACAAGCTGATCTTTGTCGCGGCGCTCGCGATGCTCGTCGGCGCGGTGTTCGTGTGGCGCCGCCGTCAAGCGAAGGACGTGCCCGCGCGTCTGTCGCGCGGCCCGTGGAACACGCTGCCCTGGCTGCTCGGCGCGTTCGCGCTCGGCCTCGTGCTGTTCATGCTCGTGCCGACGGCCGCGATGTCGGGCGCGTTCGCGGCGTTGTGCGCGGCGCTGATCGGCGTCGGCGCGTTCGCGATGACGGTCGGCGCGGCGAAGGGCGGGCCGATGAAGCATGCGATCGCCGGCCTGTTGCACCTCGCGTTCCATCCGCGTCAGGAGCGCTTCGCGGCGACGCGCGAGTCGTACGCCGGCAACGGCGCCGCGACGCCGCCGACCGCGCTGAAGCCGTCCGACGTCGAGCATGACGAGTACGGCGTCGCGAAGCCGGCCGAATTCCGCTGGAATCAGCTGCTGAGCTTCGATGCGTGCGTGCAGTGCGGCAAGTGCGAAGCCGCATGCCCCGCGTTCGCGTCGGGCCAGCCGCTCAATCCGAAGAAGCTGATCCAGGATCTCGTCGTCGGGATGGCGGGCGGCACCGACGCCGCGTACGCGGGCAGCCCGACGCCCGGGATTCCGGTCGGCCGGCACGGCGGCGATCCGCAGCGTCCGATCGTGTCTTCGCTGATCGAAGCCGACACGCTGTGGTCGTGCACGACGTGCCGCGCGTGCGTGCAGGAGTGCCCGATGCTGATCGAGCACGTCGACGCGATCGTCGACATGCGGCGCAACCAGACGCTCGTGCACGGCGCGGTGCCCGGCAAGGGCGCGGACGTGCTCGCGAACCTGCGCGAGACCGGCACGATGGGCGGCTACGACACCGCCGCGCGCTACGACTGGTCGGTCGATCTGAGCGCGCCCGTCGCGCAGCCGGGGCGTCCTGTCGATGTCCTGATCGTCGCCGGAGAAGGCGCGTTCGACATGCGTTATCAGCGCACGCTGCGCGCGCTCGTGAAAGTGCTGAATCACGCGGGCGTCGATTACGCGGTGCTCGGCCGCGCGGAAACGGACACGGGCGACGTCGCGCGCCGGCTCGGCGACGAAGCGACGTTCCAGCAGATGGCGAAACGCCTGATCGGCACGCTCGGCGCGCTGTCGTTCGAGCAGATCGTGACGGCCGACCCGCACGTGATGCACAGCCTGCGCAACGAGTACCGCGCGCTCGGCGGCCGCTATACGGTCAAGCATCACACGACCTTCGTCGCCGAGCTGGTCGCGGCCGGCAAGATCAAGCCGCAGGCGGCCGAAGCGCTGCGCGAGAAGCGCATCGCCTATCACGATCCGTGCTATCTCGGCCGCTACAACGGCGAGACGGAAGCGCCGCGCAAGCTGCTGAAGACGATCGGCATCCAGGTCGTCGAGATGGAGCGTCACGGGATGCGCGGCCGCTGCTGCGGCGGCGGCGGCGGCGCGCCGCTCACCGACATCCCCGGCAAGCAGCGGATCCCCGACATCCGGATCGCCGACGCGCGCGCGGTGGGCGCTGACGTCGTCGCGGTCGGCTGCCCGAACTGCACCGCGATGCTCGAAGGCGTCGTCGGCCCGCGGCCCGACGTGCTCGACGTCGCCGAACTCGTCGCCGCCTCGCTGGAGTGACCCGATGACCACGCTCAAACGAATCGATCCGCGCCGGCCGTTCGTCATCACCGCGGCGGGCCTGAAACGCATCACGCTCGGCGAGACGGGCAGCGCTTCCGGCGATGCGGCGCAGTGGACGGCGCACGCGCACGGACCATCGGCCGCGAAGCCGGTGCGCGTCGTGCGCGACGCGAAGCGCGTCTTCCTCGTCGCCGCGCACAGCGAGCGCGGCGCGCTCGACGACCATGCGCGTCAGACGCTGGCGGCCGCCGCGCTGCTCGCCGATGCGCAGACCGAAGTCGCGCTCGTCGTGTTCGGAGAACTGAACGACGACGCGGGCGCGCTCGGCGCCGACACGCTGATCGTGCTGCGCGGCTTCGACCGCCGCGCGTTCGCGCCGGAGCGCGAGCTCGATGCGCTGCGCGCGTGCGCGGCCGCGCTGATGCCGCAGCATGTGTTCATTCCCGACAACGCGACGGGCGACGGCGATCTCGGCCGCCGCTACGCCGCGGCGACGAACGCGAGCGTGGCGGCGAACGTCGTCGAGATCGCGGCGGACCACGTCGGCGCATACGTCGACGCGAAACGCGGCTTCGCGACGCGCGCGCTGCCCGACGTCGTGCTGCTCGCGCCGAACGCGGTCGAGCCGAAGCTGCCGTTCGTCGGCGCGGCGCGCGAGCGCACGCTCGACGGCGCGCCGGCCGCGCGCTCGTTGGCCGGCGACGACTACCGCGACCTCGGCCTCGAAGAGATCGACGCCGCGCAGGTCGCGCTCGAAGAAGCGGACTTCATCGTGTCGGCGGGCAACGGCGTGACCGACATCGCCGCGTTCGAGACGCTCGCCGCAACGTTCGGCGCGGCGATCGGCGCGAGCCGCGTCGCGGTCGACAACGGCCACTTCACGCGCGACAAGCAGGTCGGCGCGACCGGCAAGACGGTCGACGCGAGCGTCTACATCGCGTTCGGGATCTCGGGCGCCGTCCAGCACCTTCAGGGGATCAAGGACTGCCGCCACGTGATCGCGGTGAATCTCGACGGCAGCGCGCCGATCGCCAAGCGCGCGAACCTGACGATCGTCGGCGATGCGCAGGCGACGATCGCCGCGCTGATCGACGAAGTGAGCGCCGCGCGCGCCGCGCATGTGCGATCGAGCGCCGCATCGCAAGAGACCGAATACGTGGGAGCCGCCGCATGAATGCAAATCGAAAGCTGGGAAGCATTGCGGTGCTGGTGTCGGTCGGGCGCCATCCGGTGTCGGGCGCGCCGCGCTACAGCCGCAACGACGCGGCCGCGCTCGAGATCGGCCGCGCACTGGCCGCCGAGCATCGCGCGCGGCTCGACGTGATCCACGCGGGCGATCCGCGCAACCCGGCGCTCGCCGACTACCTCGCGCTCGGCGCGGCCGGCGTCGAGGTGCTCGAATGCGCGGCCGGCGACGACGCGGCCGCCGCGCTCGCCGAGCGCGTGCGCGGCCACGATCTCGTGCTGACGGGCACGCGCGCCGAGGGCGCGTACGACACCGGCATGCTGCCGTACCGCGTCGCGGCGGCGCTCGGCTGGCGGTTCGCCGGTGCGGCGGTCGACGTGAGCGTCGACGCCGGGCGTGCGACGCTGCGGCAATTCTTGCCGAAAGGCGTTCGTCGGCGCGTCGACGCGGCGCTGCCTGCCGTCGTCGCCGTGCATCCGCTCGCGAGCGCGCAGCCGCGCTACGCGTATGCGCGGCTGCGCGCGGGCGAGGTGCGCGCGACGCGCGTCGCGACGCATGCGTCGGCGGACGCCGCGCAATGGACGACGCGTGCGGCCGAGCGCAAGCCGGTGAAGCTCGCGGCGGCCGACAAGCGCTCCGGCCACGCGCGGATGCTGTCCGCGACGACGACCGAAAGCCGCGGCGGAAACGTCGTAATTGAAGGGAGTTCGGTCGAAAAAGCACAAGTGATCCTCGCGTATTTGCGCGAGCATCAGCTCATCGACTACTGAACGATGGCTGTCGGCAACAACACCATGGATGCAAGGAATCCGGAGCAAACGATGAAAGTATCGGCAGACATCCGCGCGCTCGTGGCGCGGCGCAAGGCGGGCTACAGCCTCGAGGCCCAGTTCTATCTGAGCGACGAGATCTTCGCGCTCGACATGGACGCGATTTTCCGGCGACATTGGATTCAGGTGGGCGTCGAGCCGGACGTGCCCGAGCCCGGCGATTACGTGACGGTTCAGCTCGGCGCCGATTCGATCCTGATCGTGCGCGACGACGACATGCAGATCCGCGCGTTTCACAACGTCTGCCGCCATCGCGGCGCGCGCCTGTGCAACGACGAAAAGGGCTCGGTCGGCAACATCGTGTGTCCGTATCACAGCTGGACGTACAACCTGACCGGCCAGCTGATGTTCGCCGAGCACATGGGCGAGAAGTTCGATCGCTGCAAGCACAGCCTGAAGCCCGTGCACCTGGAGAATCTCGCGGGGCTCCTGTTCGTGTGTCTCGCCGACGAGCCGCCGACCGATTTCGCGACAATGCGCGCGGCGATGGAGCCGTATCTGCTGCCGCACGATCTGCCGAACACGAAGATCGCCGCGCAGGTCGACATCATCGAGAAAGGCAACTGGAAGCTGACGATGGAGAACAATCGCGAGTGCTATCACTGCGTCGCGAACCATCCGGAGCTGACCATTTCGTTGTACGAATACGGCTTCGGCTATCAGCCGTCGCCCGCGAACGCCGAAGGGATGGCCGCGTTCGAGCGCACCTGCGTCGAGCGCGCCGCGCAGTGGGAAGCGCTGAGTCTGCCGTCCGTCGAAGTGGAGCGCCTGACCGACGTGACGGGCTTCCGCACGCAGCGGCTGCCGCTCGATCGCAGCGGCGAATCGCAGACGCTCGACGCGAAGGTCGCGTCGAAGAAGCTGCTCGGCGAATTCCGCCGCGCGGATCTCGGCGGGCTGTCGTTCTGGACGCAGCCGAATTCGTGGCACCACTTCATGAGCGACCACATCGTCACGTTCTCGGTGATTCCGCTGTCGGCGGGCGAAACGCTCGTCCGGACGAAATGGCTCGTTCACAAGGACGCGAAGGAAGGCGTCGACTACGACGTGAAGAACCTGACGGCCGTCTGGAACGCGACGAACGACCAGGATCGCGCGCTCGTCGAATTCTCGCAGCGCGGCGCGGCGAGCACCGCGTACGAGCCGGGTCCGTATTCGCCGTTCACCGAGGGGCTCGTCGAGAAATTCTGCGAGTGGTACGTCGGCCGCCTGGCCGCGCATATCGGCGCATAGCACGTCGACGGAGCGCAACATGATGCGAGATGCCGCGAATTTCGAACCGGCCGACAGCCGCGTGACGCGTCCCGCGTTCTGGCAGGCGCTGCCGGAGCGCTGGACGAGCGACGTCGAGGAAACGCTCGTCTGCTGCCACGTGCGGCAGGAAACGCACGACGTGAAGAGCTTCTTCTTCCGCTCGCCGCAGGGGCGCGCGTTCTCGTTCGAGCCCGGGCAGTTCGTCACGCTCGAGCTCGACATCGACGGCGAGACGATCAACCGCTGCTACACGATCTCGTCGTCGCCCGCGCGGCCGCACACGATCTCGATCACGGTCAAGCGCGTGCCGGGCGGCAAGGTGTCGAACTGGCTGCACGACAACCTGCAGCCGGGCGCGCCGCTGCGCGTGCTCGGCCCGGCGGGCGAGTTCACGTGCGCGCGGCATCCGGCGCGCAAGTACCTGTTCCTGTCCGCGGGCTCGGGCGTCACGCCGCTGATGTCGATGAGCCGCGCGCATCACGATCTCGCCGAGGATCGCGACATCGTGTTCGTCCACAGTGCGCGCACGCCGGACGACATCATCTTCGCGCGCGAGCTCGACCTGATCGCGTCGACGCATGCGAACTTCCGCACGGCGTTCGTCTGCGAGCGGCTCGGCGCACGTACGAACTGGCACGGCGTGACGGGCTTTCTGTCGCTGCCGATGCTGAAGCTGATCGCGCCGGATTTCCACGAGCGCGAGATCTTCACATGCGGACCCGCGCCGTACATGAAGGCGGTGCGCGACATGCTCGACGAAGCCGGGTTCGATCGCAGCCGCTATCACGAGGAGAGCTTCTCGTTCGAGACGCTCGCCGAAAGCGAAACGCGGGCGGGCGACGGCGACGCGGCGCCGGCCGATGCGGCGGACGATTGCGCGAGCGATGCGCACGTGCGCCAGTACATGGTCGCGTTCGCGAAGAGCAACCGCGAGATCGCGTGCGGCGCGGATCAGCACGTGCTCGACGCGGCGCGCCGCTCGGGCGTGCGCCTGCCCGCGTCGTGCACGCAGGGGATGTGCGGCACCTGCAAGGTGAAGCTCGTGTCCGGCCAGGTCGACATGAAGCACAACGGCGGCATTCGTCAGCGCGAAATCGATCAGGGGATGGTGCTGCTCTGCTGCAGCAAGCCGCTGTCCGATCTCGTCGTCGACAAGTGAGCGCGTCGCGGCTGCGCAAGAACGTGTCGTAAAAGAACGATACCGGGGAATTGTGGTTGAAGAACCTAGAGAGGCCCTACGCTTTCCGACAACCTCAAGGAGATCGATCATGAAATTCCTCGCGAAACTAATGGGCTGCGGCTTGCTGTCGATGATGCTCGCCGTTGCCTCGCCGGTGCAGGCCGATACGAAACCGACGCTGAAGATCGGCTACGTCGAAGGCTGGGACGACAGCGTCGCGACGTCGAACGTCGCCGCGCGCATCATCGAGACGCGGCTCGGCTATCCGGTGCAGCTCGTGCCGGTTGCGGCGGGCGTGATGTGGCAGGGCGTCGCGCGCGGCGATCTCGACGCGACGCTGTCCGCATGGCTGCCCGTCACGCAGGGCGCGTACTGGGATCAGTTCAAGACGAAGGTCGTCGATCTCGGCACCAATTTCCCCGACGCGAAGATCGGTCTCATCGTGCCGAGCTACGTGAAGGCGAAGACGATCGAAGATCTCAACGCGGAAAAGGCCGACTTCGCCAGCCGCGTCGTCGGCATCGATGCAGGCGCGGGCGTGATGCGCAAGACCGACGACGCGATCAAGGCATATGGTCTGAACTATTCGCTGATGCCGAGCTCGGGCAGCGCGATGACCGCGGAGCTCGCGCGCTCGATTCACGCGAACAAGCCGGTCGTCGTGACGGGCTGGGCGCCGCACTGGATGTTCGCGAAATGGAAGCTGCGTTTCCTCGACGATCCGAAGAAGGTCTACGGCGAAGCCGAGCACGTCGACAGCGTCGTGAATCCGGCGCTCGAAACGAAGGCGAAGCCGGTCGTCGCGTTCCTGAAGAAGTTCCAGTGGAAGCCGGGCGAGATCGACGGCGTGATGCTCGCGATCCAGAACGGATCGAAGCCTGCGGCGGCCGCCGATGCATGGATCGCCGCGCATGGCGATCGCGTCGGCGAATGGGTCGGCTCCGCGCAGTGACGATCGTCCGCTCAGGCCCATGCGCCCGGGCTTGAGCGGATGGTGAAAAATTCGAAGGTATCCGAATTAATTAGAGAAAATAGCGGGTTTTCTCGCGGGATTTTTGACATTTTTTCGACTCGCACAACGAAGTGTTGTTAGAATGTACCCTTGTGCGGAGCCTTCACTGGAGGATTTTGGATGAGTCAGGCAGGACTGCGCGCGCGCAGCACCAGCGACATCGAGGCAACCATCTCACATGAAGAAAGAGGCCACACGCTGCATCGTGGCCTCAGTTGGAAGGACGCATTTTGGGTGACGAGCGGCGTGCCGGCGGGCGTGCTGTTCACGATCGGCGGCGTATGCGCGACGGTCGGTCAACCCGCGTGGGCGGTGTGGATCGCTGCGATCACGATGGGCTTGATTCAAAGCGCGACTTATGCGGAAATTTCCGGGCTATTTCCCCATAAATCGGGCGGCGCATCGGTTTACGGTGCGATCGGCTGGGTGCGATACAGCAAGTTGATCGCTCCGGTCTCCGTGTGGTGCAACTGGCTCGCGTGGTCGCCGATGCTCGCGCTCGGTTGCGGCCTCGCAGCAAGCTATGCGCTCACCAGCCTGTTCCCGGCGGACGCGGCGATCCTGCACTGGCAATGGACGCTCGCCGATCTCCGCTTCATCAAGCCCGGCCTGACCCTGCGGGTCAACGCCACCTTCGTGATCGCGACGATCCTGCTGCTGATCACGTTCAAGCTGCAGCACAGCGGCGCATCGAAAGCCGCGCGCACGCAGCGCATTCTCGGCATCGCGTCGTTGACGCCGCTCCTCATCGTCGGCATCGTGCCGTTCGTCACGGGCGATGTGCCGATGTCGAATCTCCTGCCGCTCTTGCCGCTCGGCCACGACGCGCAGGGCAATCTCACGGCGGCCACGTTCGGCAGCTGGAACGGGCAGGGCGTCGTGATGGCGCTCGGCGCGATGTTCATGGCGGGCTGGGCGTCGTACGGCTTCGAAACGGCCGTCTGCTACACGCGCGAATTCCGCGATCCGCGCCGCGACACCGCAAAGGCGATCTTCTGGTCGGGCGCGCTGTGCCTGATCGTGATGACGCTCGTGCCGATGGCGTTCCAGGGCGCGCTCGGCACCGCGGCGATGCTCGATCCGCGCATCGGCGACGGCACGGGCGTCGCGGCCGCGATGGCGCGCATCGTCGGCGGCGGCGCGTGGGTCGCGAACGCGGTCGTCGTGATGCTGATGCTGTCGATCCTGCTGATCGTGATGACGTCGATGATGGGCTCGTCGCGCACGCTCTACCAGGCGTCGGTCGACGGCTGGCTGCCGAAGTACCTGTCGCACGTGAACGAGCACGGCGCGCCGACGCGCGCGATGTGGACCGATCTCGGCTTCAATCTCGTGCTGCTGCTGATGTCGGACTACATGACGGTGCTGTCGATCTCGAACGTCTGCTACATGTTGTTCGTCTTCCTGAATTTGCAGTCGGGCTGGATTCATCGAATGGATCGCGGCGAATGGGAGCGGCCGTTCCGCTGCCCGACGTGGCTGCTCGTGCTCGGCTCGATCTGCGGCTATGCGAATCTCGTCTATGTCGGCGCGGGCGCGGACCTGCAAGGCGCCGGCACGCTGCGCAACGGCCTGATCGCGATGCTGCTGATCGTGCCGGTGTTCGTCTATCGCCATTACTGGCAAGATCGCGGCCGCTTCCCTGCGCAAATGCAGCGCGACATGGAGCTCGTCGTGCCGGCGCGCGGCATGTGGCTGAACGTGGCGCCATACGCGGCGCTCGCGGCCGCCGCGCTGACGATCGGGATGGCGTACTACTTCGCTTGGGTTCGATAGGCCCGTGCGCAGGCCGGAATGCCCGGATGCATCGCCGCATCCGGGCCGAAGCCGATCCGCGAAGCCGCGGCGCGCGCGGGGCTCGCTACTGGAAGACGACGGTCCGGTCGCCATTCAGGAACACGCGGCGCTCGATGAACGCCTTCACCGCGCGCGCGAGCGTGATGCACTCGACGTCGCGGCCCACGGCGAGCAGCTGCTCGGGCCGGTACGAGTGATCGACGCGCTCGACCACCTGCTCGATGATCGGCCCTTCGTCGAGATCGTCGGTGACGAAGTGCGCGGTCGCGCCGATCAGCTTCACGCCGCGCGCATGCGCCTGGTGGTATGGCTTCGCGCCCTTGAATCCCGGCAGGAACGAATGATGGATGTTGATCGCGCGGTTCGCGAGCTTGGCGCTCGTTTCCGGCGACAGCACCTGCATGTAGCGCGCGAGGATCACGAGTTCGGCGCCGCTCGTGTCGAGCATGTCGAGCCATTGCGCTTCCTGCCGCGCCTTCGTGTCGGCCGTGATCGGGAAATGCCGGAACGGCAGCCCGTGCTGCGCGGCGAGCGGTTCGAGATCCGGATGGTTCGACGCGATCCCGACGATGTCCATCTTCAGCTCGCCCATCTTCCAGCGGAACAGCAGGTCGGCGAGGCAATGCTCGAGCTTCGACACCATGATCAGCACCTTCGGCCGCGCGGCGACGTCGTGGATCGCCCATTGCATGCCGAAGCGCGCGGCGATCGGCTCGAACTCGCGCCGCAGCGCGTCGAGGCGCAGCGAATCGACGGCGTCCGCCGCATGGAACACGCAGCGCACGAAGAAGCGCTCGCTGAGATCGTCGTCGAAGACGGTCAGCTCGTCGACGTAGCAGCGGTGCCGGTCGAGCAGGCCGACGACGGCGGCGACCTGGCCCGCCGCGCTCGGACACGACAGCGTCAGTACGAACTGATGGGGACGTTGGGGAACGGACATGTGTTTCCTCTGGCTCGATGGGCGCCCGGCGCGCGACGCGGGTGCCGGGCGTCCGAGGCGATGCACAAGTTAATCAAGTCAGATCGGATGCGGATAGAACCGAATCGCCGCGCTGCTGGAATCGGCGCGCCAGTGCGTGCGGCGTCACGCGCACGCGTCGGGCAGCCAGCGGCGGAACAGCGGCGCGGCGCGCGCTTCCGGGCGCGCGGGCGGCCGAACGAGGTAGTCGCCGCGCGGCGTCACGACGGGCGCATCGACGAGCCGCACGAGCTGGCCGGCGGCGATCAGCGTGTCGACGAGCGGCGCCCAGCCGAGCGCCACGCCCTGATTCATCAGCGCCGCGTGAATCACGAGCGCGTAGCTGTTGAACGTCATCCCGTGCGGCTCGGGCGGCGCGGCGAGCCCGTGCGCGTCGAACCAGCCGTGCCAGGCGAGCCAGCGCTCGGGGCGCGTAGGCTGCACGTGCAGCTGCGGCAGGCGCAGCAGATCGGCGGGCTGGTCGACATCGACGTGCGCGGCACGAAACGCGGGCGAGCACGCCGGTGTGACGTGCTTCTGAAAGAGCCGCGTCGACGTGCAGCTCGCCCAATCGCCGGCGCCGAACAGGATGGCGGCGTCGGCGTGGCCGCGCAGCGGATCGATATCCTGGGCTGGGAGCTGCATCTGACGAATACGAAGTTCCATCTCGTCTACCTGTCGGGCGGCGACGCGTACTTCGGACCGAACTACGGTGGCGCGACCGTCAACACCGTCGCGCGCGCGGATTTCTTGGGCCGGTGCGCGAATCTCGCGCGCTTGTTCCGGCAGATGACGTTCACGGTCGATCTGGAAAACGAAATGATTGCCGGGATGCTGCAGGAAAAGCTGTCCGCTGTGGACGCCGCGCAACGCGCGCTGCGCGCGCACCCGTCGCTCGTCGACGAATGGCTCGGCGGCGTGACCACCGCGACCGGAGCGCCAGGCTTGCCTGCCGTGCGTGCCGCGCTCGATGCGCGATGATCGTCGCCCTCCGCATTTACCCCAAACGGTCGCATCGTGACCATTCGACGTCGCCTAGAGACGGGTAGGGCGAAAAATGGGTTTGTATTTTTCGCCAACGGCATCCGATTGTGCGCGTGATGCGCAACGGTCGTCGGAGTGGTGCGTCGTTTAAGAAATAGTCGCGGATTCGCGTGGGCAAGGCGGGAATCCATTTTCTCTCGAACAGGCAGGGTGGGGTGTCGACAATGACGAAATCGAATGTGGCCGTGATGAGCGCAATTGCGCTTGCGATCGGAATCGCGCCGGGCGCAAGCCGCGCGCAGAGCAGCGTGACGCTGTACGGGATTCTCGACGCCGGGATTACGTATGTCAGCAATGCGGGCGGCTCGCACGTCTTCAAGTTCGACGACGGCGTATCGTACGGAAACCGGATCGGCTTCAAGGGCACCGAGGATCTCGGCGGCGGCCTGAAGGCGGTCTTCGTGCTCGAGAGCGGCTTCAGGCTCGGCAACGGCCAGCTCGGTTTCGGCGGCGCGGAATTCGGCCGCCAGGCTTACGTCGGATTGCAGAACAACTGGGGCACGCTGTCGTTCGGCAATCAGCTCGACATGACGGAGGAGATGGTCTATCTGAACAACATCTCCGCATGGGCGAGCGGCTACGCGATCCACCAGGGCGACTTCGACCGCTTCAACGGCGACCGCCTGCCGAACTCGGTGAAGTTCCTGTCGAACGATTTCAGCGGCTTCAAGTTCGGCGCGATGTATTCGTTCGGCAACGTCGCGGGCAACTTCCACCGCAACAGCGCATGGAGCGCGGGCGCGAACTACACGCAGGGCAATCTGTCGGTGGGCGCCGCGTACACGCACCTGAACAACCCGTCCGGCATCTACGCGTTCGATCCGTACGCGATGATCGGCACGAAGACCTTCCTCGGCCAGCCGACCGTCAGCGTCGACCCGGCCACCGGCCAGGTCACCGATCTGTTCGCGAATTCGCCGATGAACATCGACAGCCAGGGCACGTTCGGCGTCGGCGGCAGCTACACGCTCGACAAGCTGACGCTGTCCGGCAATTTCACGTACTCGACGATCAAGGGCTTCGGCAACACGTCGCACATGCAGGTCTACGAAGGCGGCGGCTCGTACCAGTTCACGCCGGCGCTCAGCTTGGTCGCGGGCTACCAGTACACGCGCTTCGAGGGCCATCACTGGAATCAGGGTTCGGCCGGCCTGCACTACCTGCTGTCGAAGCGCACGGACGTCTATATCTCGGGCGACTATCTGCGCGCGTCGAACGGCGTCGATGCGGTGATCGGCTACAGCTTCACGCCGTCGTCGACTCAGACGCAGGCCGACGTGCGCATCGGGATGCGGCATTCGTTCTGACGCATCGCAATACCCGGCACTCGGGCGCGGCGCGTCTTGCGCGCCGCGCCCGACGCCGCTTACCGCTTCGCGGACGCGCTCAGCCCGCCGCCCAGCTCCGCCGCATACGCGAGCGCGAGCTTGCCGAACTTCAGCGCATGATTGCCTTGCTGGTCCGATCGGTCGAGCGTGTCGTATGCGGAGTGGATGTACGGATTGTCGTTCTGATCCGCTTCGAACGGGAACGATGCCGGATAGCCTTGCGCATTCCACGACGCATGATCGGAGCACGCATAGCCGCATTGCGACGTGCCGACCGCGAGCTCGGGCAGATAGGCCTTCGCGAGATTCGCGAGGTACGTGTTCTGCGTCGAATTCGTGTAGTCGGTGATCAGGTAGATGTCCTTCGGATCGCCCTTGTAGTTCGTCATGTCGAGCTGGAACGCACCGACCACGTTCACGTTCTGCGCCCTGAACTGCTTCGCGATCGCCTGCGAGCCGAGCAGGCCCGCCTCCTCCGCCGCGTAGCCGATGAACTTCAGCGTGCGCTTCGGCTGATAGCCGTTTGCGAGCAGGACGCGCAGCGCTTCGGTGAGGCTCGCGATGCCCGACGCGTCGTCGTCGGCGCCCGGCGCGCGCGTGTTCTCGCTCATGCGGCCCACGGTCGAATCGAGATGCCCGCCGATCACGACGACGCCCGCACTCGGGTCGCCGCCCTTGATCGTCAGGATCACCGACTTCTGCGGCCAGCCGGTGTGCGTGAACTGCTCGACCGTCACGTCGTTGCGCGAGCCGGCGAGCTGCTTCCATTGCTGCGCGAGCCAGTCGGACGCCGCGACGCCGTGCGACGTCGTGTAATAGCGGTTCGTGAAGCCGGACATCGACACGATCGTGCTGACGATGTTGCTCGCCTGAAGCTGCGAGATCCAGTTGCGGATCTGCTGCGAGTTGGTGATCGGGTAATCGATCGCGGCCGCCTGCTTGGCGGTGCGAGGCTGCAGTGACGCGCGAGCGTCGTCGTAGGTCGCGTGGACGAAGAAGCCGGGACCGTGGCCGCGCGCGCGGCGTACCGTCTGCGACAACGATTCGAGCAGCGAATCGTCGACTTGCGCGACGTGGACGGTCTCGGTGCGCGCGGCATCCCCCGTCGGGACGGCCGTGCTGTAGCGGCTCGTCGCGGCAGGATCGATCACGCGCAGTTCGCGGAATGCGGGATCGGCGAGCGTGATCCACACGGGCGCGGCGTGGGCGGCCGAGACGCAGAGGACGCCGCACAGCGCGGCGGCGACGTGTTGGAGCTTGGACATGTTCGATCTCCTCGGGTGAGGGAGATGCGGTCGTGGGGAGAGGCGCGCAGCAGATCGTGCCGCGCGCCCAGCGTACGTTGTCGCTTACGTCTTCTTTATACGGGTTACAGCTTTTGCGGCACGGTTACGCCGTACGTGCAGCTCTTGTTGTACGCGTCGCCGATCGCATTGAGCTGCGCGCTGCTGTAGCCGAGCGCGGCCGCCGCGGTCAGCACCGCCTGAGCCGCGGCTTTCTGGTTCGTCGAGCCATTGGTCATCGACAGTCCTTTCAGGAACGCCTTGTCCATCGCCGCGCCGCCGATCGCATCGCGCGCGACCATGTTGCACGACGCCCAGTACTGGCCGGCCGTGTGGATCTCGGTATTGCGGACCTGCGAGTAGGTGCGGCCGACGTTGTAGTTGGTGACGCGGCCGGGCCAGAACTCGTTGTGGCCGTCCCAGTTGAAGACCCAGTGATACTGCGCGTCGGACGGGCTCCATTGATTGAAGTCGCGGCTGTAAGCGGCCGCGAGGTAATCGCCCGTGCCTTCGGACAGGCCTTCGACCTGCGAGAGCCCGCCGTTCGTGATCCAGTCGTGGATGCCGTGGCCGAGCTCGTGAATCACGACGTCCGCGTCCTCCGCGTCGTCGACGCCGCCCTGGCCGAACGAAAGCTGGCCGGAGCCCGACGAGTACGACGAGTTGTCGGCGCCGGATTCGCCGTGCGGATCGTACTGGACGCCGCCCGAGTACTGATACGGCAGCGCCTTGATGCCGAGCGTCAGGTTCACGTAGCGCAGGAACGTGTCGATGTGGTAATACGCGTTGACCGCCTCGAAATACAGGTTCGAGCGCGTGAAGTCGAAGGTCGTCGACGACTGCACCGGGCACGCGTTGTCGCGCGGCGCGTCGAAATCGACGCACGACGCATACGGGCCGGAGAGCTTGTAGCCGCCGCTCGTTTGCGTCAGATCCTTGAGCGTCACGCGCACGCGCGCGGCGTTCAGTTGCGGCGAGTCGGCGTCGTTGTTGTCCTTGAAGCCGGTGCTGCCGTAGCTGCTTTTGGTCGGCGACAGCGGATCCGGCCGGAACACGAGACCGCTTCCGTCCGTTGCATAGGAGGCCTTGTCTTCGGCGCGCAGCACTTCGCCGCTGTTCGCGTCGATGATCAGCTCCCAGTCGCCGCGCAGGCCGTCCTGCGGCTTGCCGCGCACCTTCCACGCGGTATGCGTGCCCGAGCCGTCGACGAACGCGACGAGCTGCGATTGCACGCCCGCGAGGCCGCTTATGCCGAGGTACGCGCGTGCGCGGTCGAGCGCCTGCTGCTCGTCGACCGCCAGCGCCTTGCTCGACACGGCCGCGACGCCGCTCACCGCCTTGCTCGCGACGTACAGCACGCGGCCGTCCGGCGCGACCGTGACCGCGATGTCGCTGTCGTAGACCGGCAGCCCCGCCGCGCGCTGCTGGAAGCGGACGACGGTGAAGTCGGCGTCGGCGCGCTCGGCCGCGACGACGAGATTCGCGAGCGCGGATGGGTCGAGGCCGAGCTGCGCGGCGCGCGCGGCGATGAATTCGCGCGCCATCGTCGCCGCGTCTGCCTTCTTCGCGTGGAACGCCGGGCTGGCCAGCGTGACGGCGACGGCGCCCGGGCGGAATTGTCCGGTTTTGCCGGCCTTCTCCGCGGGCGGCACGACGCCGCGTGTGAGGCTCGCGCGCCGGCTTTCCTCCTGCGGATTCGGCGCCTTCGAATCGGCCCACGCGGGGAGCGCGGCGCCGATGCCGATGGCCAGGCTCAGTGCGAACGGCAACGCTTTACGGGATGTCTGCATGTTCTGTCCTCGTCATCATAAGTTGGGGTAACAAACGAAACCACGGGAAACGCAGGGACGACCCGATCCGTGCGTCGGCCTCGACGAGCCGATGCAAACGGGCGGAGCTACAGCGGAAGCGGCGCGACGCCGCGAGAAATCAGCGCGCGCGAAGCGTGCGGGGCGGAGGGACGGGGAACCGCCAGAGAACGGCGGGCGAAGCAAACGGCAAGCGCTGCGATGGCTGAATGAGCATCGTCATTGCAAACCCCTCGGAATAAATATTTGGAATGCTGCTCTTCTATTCGGCAAACAAACGGTCGCACTGGAATTTCACGTCGTTAGTCTGCCTATCTATTTTTAGAACATGTTACAGAATATTTTCAATCTTATTTCCAACTATTTTCGAGGGGCGGTTCGATAGGCGAAAACAGTAAGGCGGCGCACGATTTCGCGCCGCCGCGATCGCCCCATGCGCAGCACGGTGTTTGGCTCAGCGCAGCGCGTGCCGGTCGTTTCGCGGGCTTGTGCCGAATTGCGCGCGATAGGTGCGGGAAAAATGCGAAGGCGATTCGAAACCGCAAGCCGCGCATACGGCGGCGACCGTCATATCGGTCTGCTGAAGAAGCTCGCGCGCGCGATCGAGCCGCAGACGCAAATAGAAGCGCGTCGGCGTATCGTCCAGGATCGAGCTGAACAGCCGTTCGAGCTGGCGGCGCGTGACGCCGATTTCCTGCGCGAGCGTGTCGGACGGCAGCGGGCTTTCCATGTGATGCTCCATCGTCCCGATCACCTGGATCAGCTTGCGGTTGTGCACGCCGTAGCGCGCGGCGATCTCGAGGCGCTGACGATCGGAGCGCTGGCGGATCCGGCTCAGCACGAACTGCTCGGAGATCGTCGCGGCGAGATTGGCGCCATGCCGGCGGCCGATCAGGTCGAGCATCATGTCGATCGACGCGGTGCCGCCCGCGCAGGTGATGCGCCGTTCGTCGATCTCGAACAGCTCCTGCGTCGTTTTCAGGTGCGCATAGCGTTCCTGGAACGCCGCGAGCGCTTCCCAGTGCAGCGTCAGCGCATGGGACGCATCGAAGAGCCCCGCCTCCGCGAGCACGAAGCTGCCGGTGTCGATGCCGCCGAGCGTCGCGCCGCGTCGATACTCGCGCTTGAGCCAGTCGCCGAGCGCGCGCGTGTAGCACGCGAGCGGATCGAAGCCCGCGATTACGAAGATCGTGTGCGCGTGCTCGACCTGCGCGAACGCGGCGTCCACGTTCAGCGAAATGCCGTTGCTCGCGACGACGGGCGCGCCGTCGCCGCTGACGATGCGCCAGCGGTACAGACTCGGCCTGAAGCGGTTCGCGACGCGCAGCGGCTCGACCGCCGACATGAAACCCAGCGCGGAGAAGCCGGGCATCAGCAGGAAATGGAACTCTTCTGGCATGGACGCATGTGCAACTGAACCGATCGGCCGAGCGTAGCAAGCAAGACGCAAGCAGGCAAGCCGCCTCACGCGCTGTATGCCTGAAAAGCCCCGTCATGCCTGACAGTTCGTCCATCTAATGGTTTTCACGCATAGTCGCTAACAGGCAAGAAAAGGTCGCCGTCGGTCGCTTTGCCGCGAATATGGCCCGTTACCTTTGAGCCCACGGTGCAGGCTTCGTCGTCCCCTTGAAATCGCCTGCGGAATCCGTCGAACAGGGAGGCAACCATGAAGTCCACCACGACATTCGTATTCGGCGCGGCGCTCGCCGCAGCATGTGCGCTGCCGCTGCCGTCCTTCGCGCAGGACTCGGCCGCATGCCGCAACGTGCGCTTCGCGGACATCGGCTGGACCGACATCACGTCGACGACGGCGCTCGCGTCGCTGCTGTTCGACGGTCTCGGCTACAAGCCGACGACGACGATCTCGTCCGTGCCGATTTCGTTCGCCGGACTGAAGAACAAGCAGCTCGACATATCGCTCGGCTACTGGTGGCCGGTGCAGCAGCATCAGCTTCAGCCGTTCCTCGATTCGAAGTCGATCGCGGTCGTCGAGCCGCCGAACCTGTCCGGCGCGAAGGCGACGCTCGCGGTGCCGAGCTATGTGTACCAGGCCGGACTGAAATCGTTCGACGACATCGCGAAGCATCGCGCCGAGCTCGACGGCAAGATCTACGGGATCGAACCCGGCAGCAGCGCGAACGCGACGATCCAGAAGATGATCGACACGAACCAGTACGGGCTCGGCGGCTTCAAGCTCGTCGAATCGAGCGAGGCCGGGATGCTCGTCACGGTGGACCGCGCGATCCGCGACAAGAAGTGGGTCGTGTTCCTCGGCTGGGAGCCGCATCCGATGAACATCCAGATCAGCATGAACTATCTGTCGGGCGGCGACGCGTCGTTTGGCCCGAACTACGGCGAAGCGCGCGTGTACACGCTGACGGCGCCCGACTACATGACGCGCTGTCCGAACGCGGGCAAGCTCGTCGGCAATCTGCGCTTCACGACGCAAATGGAAAACCAGCTGATGCAGGCGGTGATGAACAAGGTGAGGCCGACGGAAGCCGCGAAGGCGTACCTCAAGAAGAATCCGCAGGTGCTCGACGCATGGCTCGCCGGCGTGAAGACCTACGACGGCAAGGACGGCCTGTCCGCGGTGAAGGCTTATCTGGGACTCTGAACCGGGCGTGCCGGCCGCGACATCCGGACGGCGCGCTCATCCGAATCTGAACGAGGCGACAGCGATGAATCAAGAAGTCATTGTGACGTGCGCGGTGACGGGCGCGGGCGACACGGTCGGCAAGCATCCGGCGATACCGGTCACGCCGAAGCAGATCGCCGATGCGGCGATCGAGGCCGCGAGGGCGGGCGCGACGGTCGCGCACTGCCACGTGCGCGATCCGCTGACGGGCCGCGGCAGCCGTGATCCGAATCTGTATCGCGAAGTGGTGGACCGCATCCGCTCGGCCGACGTCGACGTCATCATCAATCTGACGGCCGGCATGGGGGGCGATCTCGAGATCGGCGCGGGCGAGGATCCGATGCGCTTCGGCAAGGGCACGGACCTCGTCGGCGGCTTGACGCGCCTCGTGCACGTCGAGGAACTGCTGCCCGAGATCTGCACGCTCGATTGCGGCACGCTGAATTTCGGCGACGGCGACTACATCTACGTGTCGACGCCCGCGCAGCTGCGCGCCGGCGCGAAGCGCATCCAGGAGCTGGGCGTGAAGCCGGAACTGGAGATCTTCGATACCGGGCATCTGTGGTTCGCGAAGCAGTTGCTGAAGGAAGGACTCCTCGACGATCCGCCGCTCTTCCAGCTTTGCCTCGGCATCCCGTGGGGCGCGCCCGCCGACACCGGCACGATGAAGGCGATGGTCGACAATCTGCCGCCCGGCGCGCACTGGGCGGGCTTCGGGATCGGCCGGATGCAGATGCCGATGGTCGCGCAGGCGATGCTGCTCGGCGGCCACGTGCGGATCGGCCTCGAAGACAACCTGTGGCTCGATCGCGGCGTGCACGCGACGAACGGCTCGCTCGTCGAGCGCGCGCGAGAGATCGTCGAGCGCCTGGGCGGGCGCGTGCTGACGCCTGCCGAAGGGCGTCGCAAGCTCGGCTTGCCGCCGCGCGGTGAGCGTCCGCTCGAGCGGCGCGCGATCGCCGAATACGCGTAACGCGCGAGCGCGACGCAATACGGCGCAACGTAGCGGAAGCGGTCGGACGCGCATCTGTGTCGCGCCGAACCGGCCCTTTCGCGTCATTTTCTCGTTCAAGGATCGAAGGTTCATGGCTGTCATCACCGAAATCAACACGTTCGCGGCGATCGGCGCAGGCGTCATCGGCAGCGGCTGGGTCGCGCGCGCGCTCGCGAACGGACTCGACGTCGTCGCGTGGGATCCCGCCGACGGCGCGGAAAAGCAATTGCGCGCGAACATCGAGAACGCGTGGCCCGCGCTCGTGCGCGTCGGGCTGGCGCCGGGCGCGTCGCCCGAGCGGCTGTGTTTCGTCTCGACGATCGATGCGTGCGTCGCCGACGCGGACTTCATCCAGGAAAGCGCGCCCGAGCGCGAAGCGCTGAAGCTCGAGCTGCACGATCGGATCAGCCGCGCTGCGAAGCCCGATGCGATCATCGCGTCGTCGACGTCCGGCCTGCTGCCGACGGATTTCTACGCGCGCGCGCATCGTCCCGGGCGCTGCATCGTCGGACATCCGTTCAACCCGGTCTACCTGCTGCCGCTCGTCGAAGTGCTGGGCGGCGCGTGCACCGCGCCCGAGACCGTCGACGCCGCGATCGGCGTCTATCGCGCGCTCGGCATGCGGCCGCTGAGAGTGCGCAAGGAGGTGCCGGGCTTCATCGCGGACCGCCTGCTCGAAGCGCTGTGGCGCGAGGCGCTGCATCTCGTCGACGAAGGCGTCGCGACGACGGGCGAGATCGACGACGCCATTCGTTTCGGCGCGGGGATCCGCTGGTCGTTCATGGGCACGTTCCTCACGTATACGCTGGCGGGCGGCGAGGCCGGCATGCGCCACTTCATGCAGCAGTTCGGTCCCGCGCTGGAGCTGCCGTGGACCAAGCTCGTCGCGCCGCGACTGACCGACGAGCTGATCGACCGCGTCGTCGAAGGCACCGCGGAGCAGCAAGGACAACGCAGCATCAAGGCGCTCGAGCGCTATCGGGACGAGTGCATCACCGAAGTGATCGCGGCGATCGCCGCGGTGAAGGCGCGCCACGGAATGCGCTACGAGGAATGACGATGACGACGGCCGCGATGCAAGCGACGGAGCTGACGATCTACCGCGACGCGGTTCGCGCGGATTGGGTCGATTACAACGGGCATCTGCGCGATGCGTTCTATCTGCTGATCTTCAGCTTCGCGACCGATGCGCTGCTCGACGCGATCGGCCTTGACGATGCGGCGCGCCGGGCGCGCGGCCGCTCGGTCTACACGCTCGAGGCGCACGTCAACTATCTGCACGAGATCAAGGCGGGGACGCGCGTGCGGGTCGATGCGCGCGTGCTCGCGCACGACGCGAAGCGGCTGCATCTGTATCTCGAGATGTTCGCGGAAGGGATCGACGGCGCGGTGTCGGCGAGCGAGCAGATGCTGCTGCACGTCGACACGGGCGGACCGAAGGCGGCGCCGTTCGACGCCGACGTCGCCGAGCGGATCGCGAATCTGCATGCGCGGCAGCGCACGTGCCCCGCGCCCGCTTATGCGGGACGCGTGATCGGCCTGCCCGCGCGCCGCTGACGCGCGGCGAACCGACAAGCCCGGCGACGCGCGCGATGCTGGAACCGGAAATCGAAGCGTTCGTCGCGCGCGTCGCCGCGTGGTATCCGGACGACGCCGCGTCGCGCCCGATCGCGGAGCAGCGCGCGTGCTACGAGCGGTTCGCCGCGGCGTGGACGCCCGCCTTGCCGGTGGACGTCGATACGGCCGACGCGCGCTTCGTCGCGTCCGACGGCCGCGCGATCGGCTTGCGGCGCTACCGATCGCGGCGATCCGATGCGCGCGGGACGGTTCTGTTCTTTCATGGCGGCGGCTTCGTCGTCGGGTCGCTCGACAGCCACGCGCTCGTCACCGCGCGGATCGCGGCGGACACGGGGCTCGACGTGATCGCCGTCGACTATCGGCTCGCGCCCGAACATCCTGCGCCGGCCGCGTTCGACGATTGCCTGGAGGTCGCCGTCGCGGCGCTCGACGGCCGGCTGCCGTTCGATTCGATCGCGCTGCCGCTTCGGCTTGCAGGCGACAGCGCGGGCGGCACACTTGCGGCGTCGGTGATCGCGGCGCTGCGCGACGGCGAATTGGGTGGCGGCCGTCGCGCGGTCGGCGGCGTTTGCGCGGTCGCACTCGTCTATCCGATGCTCGGCTTCGAGCCGCAGTCGCCCGCGCGCGAGACGGAGGCGCACGCGCCGATGCTCACGCTCGCCGACGTGCACGCATGCCGCCGCCTCTATTGGGGCGATGCCCGGCCGCCACGCGGCACGGTGCCGCTCGACGCGAACGGCTTCGACCGCATGCCGCCCGTGCTGGCGGTCGGCGCGGAGCACGATCCGCTGCGCGACGATGCGCGCGTCTATGTCGAGCGCATCCGGTCGGCGGGCGGCGCGGCGCGCTTCTGGCTCGGCGACGGGCTCGTTCACGGCTGCTGGCGGGCGCTCGACACGAGTCCGCAGGCCGCGCGAATGCATCGGATCGTCTGCGAATTCCTGCTTGAGCCGGGTAAGTGACGCGCGACGCGTGAGAAGCGCGGTAAGTGCCGAACGCATGGCGTCGTAAGGGCGGGGCTGGGGAGAGCGCCTTTCCGTCGAAATGGAAAGACCGCAAGCGACGCGAATAAGCAGCGTGCCGCCCGACATGCGGAACAACGGGTACCTGCCGACGTGACAATGACGACACGAATCGATAAACGCGCCTCTACCGGGACGCAATTGGAATTCGGACGGGTGTTTGAAACCGCACGCGCGCGGCGCGAAACGATGGGCAATGGTTGCGTCGACGTTTGATACGGCCGGTGATTGCGACACGTACGGCGAGCCGCCATAAAAAAATCGATCCTTACAAAATATGTAAGGATCGATTTTGTTTCCCACTCGTGGGATCCGCCGCGATCGCGGACTTGCGCCTCAGCCGAAAAAGCGCCCAGGCGCCAGGCGCCCAGGCTAAGCCGCTCCAAATGGAGCGGCGGAGGTTAGGGGCCCGAATGGGGTCGACGATGCGCCGAACGACCGGCTCGTCGTACGAGATTCAGACCGCGCGGCGGCCGGATCAGGCAAGGCCGCACGGTCCGTCGACTGCTTTACTGACCGAAGTAGATCGAGTCGCGCGGCGAGCGGGGCGCCGCAGCCGTCGGAGCGCCGACGTGCGCGACGGGCGCGGCTTGCGCACCGTAGCCGCTCGTGTCGGCGGCCCC